>JBIOVP010000105.1:0-3364 GCA_044867815.1 Solirubrobacterales bacterium
GATCGCGGTGCCGTGGGCGAAGCGTTCCGAGGAGTTGCTCGACCCGGCGCACACCCGCGAGGTGCTCGACGCCGACCACGCCGGCCTCGAGGACGTGAAGAAACGGATCACCGAGTTCATCGCCGTCCGCAAGCTGCGCGAGGAGCGCGAGATCGAGGACGACTCCCGCGCCAACGGCGCGATCCTGACCCTGGTCGGGCCGCCCGGGACCGGCAAGACCTCGATCGGCGAGTCGATCGCCCGTGCCCTGGGACGCGAGTTCGTCCGCATCAGCCTCGGCGGCATCCGCGACGAGGCGGAGATCCGCGGCCACCGCCGCACCTACATCGGCGCGATGCCGGGGCGGATCATCCGCGCCCTGCGCGACGCCAAGACGATGAACCCGGTGATCCTCCTCGACGAGGTCGACAAGGTCGGCGCCGACTGGCGCGGCGATCCCTCGGCGGCCCTGCTCGAGGTGCTCGACCCGGCCCAGAACGACACCTTCCGCGACCACTACCTCGACGTCGAGGTCGACCTCTCCGAGGTGGTCTTCATCGCCACCGCGAACCTGGTCGACACGATCCCGGCGCCGCTGCTGGACCGGATGGAGACGATCGCCTTCGACGGCTACACGACCGCCGAGAAGCTGGCGATCGCGCGCGGCTACCTGCTGCCGCGGCAGCTCAAGCGCAACGGGCTGGAGGCCGGGGAGGTCGAGGCCGGCGACGAGGTCCTGCGCAGCGTGATCGCCGAGTACACCCGCGAGGCCGGCGTGCGTCAGCTCGAGCGCGAGCTGGGCAAGCTGCTGCGCGGGGCGGCGACCAAGATCGCCGCGGGCGACGCGGAGACGCCGATCGTGCTCGACGCCGACGCCGTCCACGACGCCCTCGGCCGCCAGCGCTTCTTCCAGGAGTCGGTCGAGAGAACCGCGATCCCGGGCGTCTCCACCGGGTTGGCGGTGACCGGCAGCGGCGGCGACGTCCTCTTCATCGAGGCGACGGCGATGGAGGGCGACAAGGGCCTGGTCCTGACCGGCCAGCTCGGCGACGTGATGAAGGAGTCGGCGCGGATCGCGCTCTCCTACGCGCGCTCCCACGCCGGCGAGCTCGGCATCGACCCAGAGCGCTTCCAGCGCGAGTTCCACCTGCACGTGCCCGCCGGGGCGATCCCCAAGGACGGTCCCAGCGCCGGCACGGCGATGACCACCGCGCTGGTCTCGCTGCTCTCCGGGCGGCCGGTCAAGCACACCGTCGGCATGACCGGCGAGGTGACCCTGCAGGGCCGGGTGCTGCCGATCGGCGGCCTCAAGCAGAAGGTGCTCGCCGCCCACGCGGCCGGCCTTACCGAGGTGATCCTGCCCGAGCGCAACCGCGGCGACCTCGACGAGGTCCCGGAGGAGGTGCGCGAGCAGATGACATTCCACCCGGTGATGAGCGTCGGCGAGGTCCTGGAGCAGGCGCTCGAGCCGGCCGAGAAGGGCGCCGATGTCGCCGCGATGTCGTAGCTGCGTCCCGGTCCCGGCCGAGATGCGGGCGACGGCGACGCTGCTCGAGCGCCGCTGGACGCTGGCGACGATCTACGCCTGCGCCAGCGGCGCCGCCCGCTTCAACGAGTTCCGCCAATCCCTCCCCGGCGTCTCGCCGACCACCCTTTCCGAGCGCCTCGAGCAGCTCGAGGCCGCCCAGATCGTCGAGCGCCACCTGGTGCCGGGCCGCCCCCCGCACACCGAGTACGTCCTCACCCGACAGGGGGAGCAGCTCGCGCGTGCCGTCGCAGGCCTGCTGGAAGAGGGGGTGAAAGGGCCGCGGGCTTGAGCTGACGGCGCCGAGCGGTTTGGGTCTCCCCATATGGGGTAGCGGAGGTGGCCGGGCATTCCGACCTGGGAGGGATTCGATGTTGAGATATCTGACCGCCTTGGCGCTGTGTCTCGGAGCCGTCGGGCTCTCCGCCTGCGGCGGCGGAGACGACGGCGGTGGTGGAGCCTCTGAAGCCAACGCGCTGCGGCCGTCGGACGCCAAGGGAGCCTCCGGGAACGTCACCTGGTGCATCGGCAAGGACACCAGCGGCGCCTTCAGGACCGCGGTCGACCAGTTCAACCAGCAGAACCCGGAGCTGGAGGCCGACCTGCTCGAACTCCCCGAAAGCGCCGACATCCAGCGCGAACAGCAGATCCAGCGCCTGCGGGCCGAATCGAGTGAGTGCGACGTGCTGGGAATGGACGTGATCTGGACCGCTGAGTACGCCGCGTCGGGTTGGCTCTACGACCTCACTCCGGCGGTCGAAGCGCACGAAGAAGAGTTCATCCCCTCGACGGTGGAAACCGTCGAGTACGAAGGCAAGAAGTGGGCGCTGCCCTTCAACACCAACGCCGGGTTCCTCTTCTACCGGACGGACGAAGTGCCGCAAGCGCCGACTACCTGGGAGGCCGTCTACAAGGACGCGGGCGGGAAGAACGGCCTCGTCTATCAGGGCGAACGGTACGAGGGCCTGACGGTCAACTTCCTCGAGCTCCTCTACAGCGCCGGCGGCGAAGTCCTCGCCGACGACGGGGAAACGGTCGAGATCGACTCCCCGGAGACGCGGGAAGCACTCGAATTCATGGCCGACGGGATCGACGAAGGGGCGGTGCCGAAGGCGGTCACCACCTACGAAGAGGAGAGCTCGAGACGGGCCTTCGAGGCCAGCAACGCCACCTTCATGCGCAACTGGCCCTACGCCTACGCGCTCGGCAAGGAATCGAACATCGCCGACGACTTCGCGGTGACGAAGTTCCCGGGCTTTGCCGGGAACGAAGGCGCGGGCGTCGTGGGCGGCTACAACCTCGGCATCTCGGCGTACACCGACAACCCCGACGGCTCGCTCGCCTTCGCGGAATTCCTGGTGACGCCGGCCGTGCAGAAGCAGATGTTCATCAAGGCCACGCTGCCGGCAACCGCGACCTCGGTCTACAAGGATCCGGAGGTCCAGAAAGAGATTCCGTTCACCACAGAACTGCTGAAAGCGGTCGAACAGGCCCAGGCCCGGCCGGTTTCCCCGGTCTACACGGAAATCTCGCAGGCGATTTACGACAACGTCTTCGAAGTCCTCAACGGGAAGCAGTCGCCGGACCAGGCGACCTCGAAGATGAACTCAGAAATTGAGGATGCGCTGGCGAGGTTCTAGTGGAGGGAAAGGCCGAGGGGCTACGGATTCCCCGCCGCCGGCGGCGCTCGCTCTTCCAGGGGGAGCGCCGCCTCGGGGCGACGATGGTCGCTCCTTCTCTGGCCGTCATCGCGCTCGTCGCGGCCTATCCGATCTGTTACGCGGTCTGGCTCTCGCTCAACGAATACAGCGTCATCACCCCGGGCCTCTCGAGGTTCGTCGGGCTCGATAACTACATCGA
>JBIOVP010000106.1:0-4411 GCA_044867815.1 Solirubrobacterales bacterium
ACGCCTTCAACGAGCTGGTCAGCTTCGTCGCCGCCTGGGGGCAGATGCTCAACTACACGATCACGGTCGCGATCTCGGCCTTCTTCGTGCCCCACTACCTGGCCGTCTTCTGGCCCTGGCTGGGGGACAGCCCCGGCGACATCGTCGGCGGCGCCGTCCTCATCGTCGCCCTCGCCCTGATCAACATCCGCGGCACCGAGGAGTCGGCGAAACTCAACCTCGTCCTCGCCATCGCCGACCTCGCCACCCAGGTGATCCTCGTCGGCATCGGCGTCGTGCTCGTCCTCAGCCCGGAGATCCTGGTCGACAACGTCCACTTCGGCGTCGCCCCGACCTGGAGCGACTTCCTGCTCGGGATCGCGGTCGGGATGATCGCCTATACCGGGATCGAGACGATCTCCAACATGGCCGAGGAGGCGAGGGACGCCGCCCGCACGATCCCCCGCAGCGTCGGCCTCACGGTGGTCGCCGTACTGGCGCTCTACCTGCTGATCCCGATCGTCGCCCTCTCGGCGATGCCGGTGACCCAGGACGCCGCCGGCCACTACGCGACCGCGCTCGGGAGCACCTTCGCCGACGACCCGATCCTCGGCATCGTCGAGAACCTCGGTCTCGCCCACGTCCCGACCGAAATTCTCCGCTACTACGTCGGCGTCCTCGCGGCGGTGATCCTCCTGATCGCGACCAACGCCGGGCTGATCGGCGTCTCCCGTCTCACCTACTCGATGGGCCAGCACCGGCAGTTGCCGGAGGGCCTGCGCCAGGTCCACCCGAAGTACCGAACCCCCTACATCGCGATCCTGATCTTCTCGGTGATCGCGATCGTCACCCTGCTGCCGGGCCAGACCGACTTCCTGGCGACGATGTACTCGTTCGGGGCGATGCTCTCGTTCACGATCGCCCACGTCGCGGTTATCCAGCTGCGGCGCAGCAGCCCCGATGTCGAACGAACCTGGAAGCCGCCGCTGAACGTCCGCGCCTTCGGCTTCGAGGTGCCGCTCAGCGCCGTGCTCGGCGGCCTCGGCACCTTCATCGCCTGGCTCGTGGTGATGGCCCTGAACCCGCGCACGCTGATCGTCGGGCTGGGCTGGATGGTTCTCGGCGTCCTCGTCTACGTGCTCTACCGCCGCAACCAGAAGCTGCCCCTGACCGAGACCGTGAAGGTGGTGCTGCCGGAGCCGCTCGGGGTCGAGGAGGTCGAGTACCGAAGCGTCCTGGTCGCCTTCGAGGACGACGAGGGCTTCTCGCCGGAGATGGTGGCGACGGCGGTCAAGCTCGCCGGCAAGCGCCGCCGCGGCATCCACGTCCACTCGATGCTGACGGTGCCGACCAACCTGCCGCTGAACGCGGAGATGTCCGAGCAGGAAGCCGAGGCGCAGCAGAAGATCGAGGAGGCGAAGCTGATCGGCGGCCAGCGGGTGACCGGCCACGTCGCCCGGGTGCGGCCGGGCCAGGCCGGCTACTCGGTCGCCGACGAGGCGGCGGAGATCAAGGCGGAGGCGGTCGTCGTCGGCCTCCGCTACCGCAACGGCGTCCCGCTCTACGACAAGACCCTGCAGACGATCCTCGGCGAGCGCCCCTGCCGGGTCATCGTCGTCTCCGATCCGACCGACAAGCCGCCGCCGGTCCCCGGCGCCGCCCTGGCCGAGGCGGCGCGGTGAGCGGCGAGCGCGTCTACCACGGCGCCGTCCGCGCCTTCTCGCTCACCTTCGTCGCGATCGGTCTCGCCGTCCTGGTCGTCACCCTCGCCAACGGCGGCGGCCCGGCCTCGCTCGGCTTCCTGATGGGTGTCGCCTTTCTGCTGGTCGGCGCCGGCCGGCTCTGGCTCGGATCGAGGGCTCAGCGGTGAGCACCCCCGAGGCGCCGCAGGGCGACGGCAGCCGCCCGCCGCGACCGCGGGAGCCGCGCTCGGAGCCGGTGCTGATGCGCGGGCTCGGCGTCCCGGCGCTCTTCGCCGCCGCCTACTCGGCGGTCGGCTTCTCGATCTACTTCGCGCTCGGCGTCGTCGCCGACAAGGGCCTTGGGCTGACGCCGCTGATCTTCCTCGCCGCCGGCCTCCTCTTCGGCCTCACCACCCTCACCTACGTCGAGGGCGGGGCGATGTTCCGCGAGCGCGGCGGCTCCTCGACCTTCGCCCGCCACGCCTTCAACGAGCTGATCGCCTTCATCGCCGGCTGGGCGATCCTGATCGACTACCTGATCGTGATCGCGCTGGCCGCGATCTCGGTCCCGCACTACCTGGAGCCGGTGACCGGTGACTTCGGCAGGCCGGGCTGGGAGGTGGGGATGGCGGCGGCGGTGATCGCCTTCGTCTGCGTACTCAACATCTACAACATCACCGGTCGCGAGCGGCAGGGCTCGCTGACCTTCCTCGCCCTGGCCGACCTCGGTCTGCAGCTGGCGGTGATCGTCGTCGGCCTGCTGGCGGTGATGCACCCCGACCGGCTCACCGACCAGCTCGACCTCTTCACCGACCCGAGCTTCCGCGACATCGTCTACGCCGCGGTGGTGGCGATGCTCGCCTACGCCGGGATCGAGGCGGCTTCCGACCTCGCCCCGGACATTGAGGTCAGCCGCAAGGATCTGCGGCGGGTCGCCACCGTCGGCGCGATCGGGGTGCCGCTCGTCTACGCCGGGATGGCGGCGATCGCGCTGATGGCGGTGCCGGTGGTAGGCGGCCCCGACGGTCCACAGACCGCGCTCGGCGGTGAGTTCGTCGAGGAGCCGGTGCTGGGGATCGTCTCCGCCTACGAACCGGCCTGGGTTGCCGACACGATGCGCTGGCTGGTCGCCCTGGTCGCCACCCCGGTGCTGATCTGGGCCGCCAGCACCTCGATGCTCGGCGTCTCCCGCCACATCTACACGCTGGCGATCAACCGCCAGATCCCCAGCTGGCTGGGCAAGCTGCACCGCCGCACCGCGACCCCGTACGTCGCGATCGTCCTCAGCGGCCTGATCGCGATCGGGCTCGTCGTTCCCACCAGCGTCAAGCTCCTGGCCGGGATCTACGCCTTCGGCGCCACCCTGGCGATCACGATCGCCCACCTCTCGATCATCCGCCTGCGGGTGACGAAGCCGGACAAGCGCCGTCCCTTCCGGATCCCGGTGGGGGTCGCCTGGGGGCCGGCGGAGCTGCCGTTGCCGGCGATCTTCGCGGCGATCGTCAGCGGCCTCGCCTTCCTCAGCGTCCTCGCCTACCACTCGACCGCGCGCTGGGTCGGGCTCGGCTGGATGGCCTTCGGCCTCACCTTCTACGTCGTCTACCGCAAGGTCTTCGAGGGGACGACGCTGACCAGGCGCGTCTCCGTCACCGAGCACGCCCTGACCAAGCAGGTTCCGGAGATCGAGTTCAGCAACATCCTCGTGCCCGTCTTCGGGACCAGGTTCGACGACGACATCGTCGCCACCGCGGGACGGCTGGCGGCGGCGGAGGCGGGGACGCCGAAGGGCGGCCACGACTCGCGGCTCGACCTCGTCTACGTGATCGAGGTGCCGCTGACGCTGCCACTCGACGCGGCGCTGCCGAAGGAGCGCGAGGAGCAGGCGCGGCGGGCTCTGGAGCGGGCACGTGAGGTGGGGGAGGAGTACGAGGACGTCGAGGTCGTGACCGACGTGATCCGCGCCCGCAAGGTCGGGGCCGGGATCCTCGAGGCGGCGCGTCGCAGCAACGCCGAAGCGATCGTGATCGGGGGGGAGCCGCCGACCAAGATCCGCGGCGGCGGCGTACTCGGCGGGATCGGCGCCGCGAAGCCGGCGGAGATCGGCGCGGCGACCGAGTACGTGCTGAAGAAAGCCCCCTGCAGGGTCCTGCTCACCGCTCCCCCCGAACCTGAATAGCCCGTCTAGTATCCGCTCCTATGTTCGTTCTGATCGTCGGCTGCGGCCGGGTCGGCTCCTCGGTCGCCCGGGCGATGCTGCAGGAAGGCCACGAGGTCTCCTGCCTCGACGAGGATCCCGAGTCGCATGCGCGGCTCGAGGTGGGCCTGGAGAAGAGCTGGGAGGACCTCGGCGGCCAGTTCACGGTCGGCGCCGGGCTGGAGACCGAGGCGCTGGAGGCCGCCGGGATCGAGGGCGCTGACGTCTTCATCGCCTCCACCGACGGCGACAACACGAACATCGTCATCGCCCAGATCGCCCAGCGCCACTACGAGGTGCCGACCGTGATCGCCCGCGTGCTCGACCCGCTGCGGGCGGAGTGGTACGCGAAACAGGGGGTGGACACGATCTGCCCCACCCGGGTGGCGATCGAGATGCTCGAGGAGCAGGTGCGCGAGGCGGCGGCCCGCGGCGGCTCCCCCGACGACACGCCGGCAGCGGCGTAGAGGAGGCAGGACGAGCATGTACATCATCGTCGTCGGCGCAGGAAAGGTCGGCTGGAACCTGGCGCGGGAGCTGCTCGACAAAGGCCACG
>JBIOVP010000107.1:0-22289 GCA_044867815.1 Solirubrobacterales bacterium
ACCAACGTCGCCGAGCTCGGGATCGGCACCAACGAAGAGGCGATCCTCACCGGCAACATCCTCGAGGACGAGAAGATCCTCGGCACCTGCCACGTCGCCTTCGGCGCCTCGGCGGCGATCGGCGGCACCGTCCAGGTCCCCGTCCACCTCGACTGCGTGGTCCTGGAACCGACGGTCGAGATCGACGGCGAGACGATCGTCAGCGGCGGCGACCTGCTCGTCTGAGGCGCCGGGTCGATGCCGCCACTGCTCGCGGTCCCGAACGTCTCGGAGGGGAGCGACGAGGAGCGGCTGGGCCGGCTGGAGGAGGCGTTCACCCGTGGCGTGACCCTGCTGGACCGCCACACCGACGCCGACCACGGGCGCAGCGTCTTCACCCTCGCCGGCAGCGGCGGCGCCCTGGTCGAGGCGCTGACCGCCGGGGCCGAGGAGGCGCTGGAGACGATCGAGATGGACCGCTACCGGGGCGCCCACCCGGCGATCGGCGCGCTCGACGTCTGCCCGATCGTCTGGTTCCAGCCGGGCGATCACGAGACGGCGCGCGAGGAGGCGGTCGCGGCGGCGACCCAGATCGGCGGCCTCGGCATCCCGGTCTTCCTCTACGGCGAGCTGGCGCGCGACCCGGGGCGGGCCGAGCGCGCCTACTTTCGCAACGGCGGCCTGGCCGAGCTGTGGCTGCGGATGGAGTCGGGGGAGCTGCGGCCGGACTTCGGGCCCGACCTGCCGCACCGTCGGGCCGGCGCCACCCTGGTCACGGCGCGGCCGCCGCTCGCCGCCTTCAACGTCGAGCTCGACAGCGACGACGTCGAGATCGCCCGCGCCGTCGCCGCCGGCCTGCGCGAGGCGGGGGGAGGGCCGACAGGGGTGCGGGCGATCGGACTCCCGCTCTCCAGCGGTCGTGCCCAGGTCTCGACCAACGTCCACGACCCCCTCACCGTCCCCCTCGGCGAAGTCGTCGAGCGGGTGCGGGCGCTGGCGGCGCCGCTGGGAGCACGGCCGCTGGAAGCGGAGCTGGTCGGCCTGATCCCGCAGGCGGCCCTCGCCGGTTACCCCGACGACGTGCCGATGCGCGGCTTCGACCCGCGGCGCCACACGATCGAGGCGCGGCTCGCCGAAGCGACCCGGTAGGGCTTGACGAAACCCCCGCGCACGCCTGGCAGCGGCGGACACTGCGCGGTGCGGCGTCCTCAGTCGGCCAAATAGCTCTGCTATTCGGCCTCCCTGCGTCCTTGCCCCGCTTGGTCCGGCGCTCGCCAGCCGCACACGCGGGTTTCGTCAATCCCTACTAGATTTCGGTTCCCATGGCCCAGCCGAAGAACAAGCGCCGGCGCAAGCGCCGCGGCACCCAGGGCGGGCGGATCGATACCAGGCCCCGCGCCGGCCGCCCCCGCAGCCGCGAGGAAGCGAAAGCGCGCGCCCGCTCCCGCCGTAGGCCGGAGCCGCGGCGGGACCTGCCGCCGACCTGGCGCAGCTCGTTCCTGCGCGGCGTCTTCGCCGCCGTCATCTTCGCCGTGCTGCTGATCCTGATCTTCAAAAAACCGGTCGTCGCCTCGCTTCTCTTCGGCGCCTTCATGCTGGTCTTCTACGTCCCCGCCGGCTACTTCATCGACCAGGCGATGTGGCGGCGCCGCGAGCGGGCGCGAATCCGCGCCCGCGGCGACCAGTAGGTCCGATGGCCCTCGACGTCGAGATGCTCACGGTCGGCCAGGTCGCCGAGAACTGCTTCCTGCTCCGGCCCCAGGGCTCCGACCGGTTGCTCGTCGTCGATCCCGGCGAGGAGGAGGAGCGGATCCTGGCGGCGATCGAGGCGACCGGCGCGAACGTCGAGGCGATCCTGATCACCCACTGCCACTTCGACCACATCGGCGCCGTGGCGCCGGTGGCGGCGGCGACCGGGGCGCCGGTCTACTGCCCGGAGATCGAGGTCCCGCTGCTCGCCGACATCATGCGCTTCGTCCCCTGGGAGGGCTTCGGCCCGTACGAGAGCTACGACGCCGACGAGGTCGTCCGCGGCGGCGAGGCGCTGGAGCTGGCCGGGCTGGAGCTGGACGTCGTCTTCACCCCCGGTCACAGCCCCGGACACGTCACCTACGTGGTCCGCGGCGAGGAGGCGATCTTCTCCGGCGACGTCCTTTTCCAGGGCTCGGTAGGACGGGTCGACCTGCCCGGCGGCGACGGGCCAACCCTGCTCGCCTCGATCGGCAAGCTGCTTGACACCTGCTCGAATGAGACCGTCGTCCATCCCGGCCACATGGGGATCACCACCCTGGGCGCCGAGCGCGCCACCAATCCCTTCCTCGGCTCGCTGGCCCGGTAGACCGGGCCGGTTGGACTAAGGTCGCCGCACGATGGCGAGCAAATTCCAGGCACCCCGCGGGACCTTCGACGTCCTGCCCGAGCAGGCGCGGGCGCGGGCACGGTTACAGCAGGCCGCCGCCGAGATCTTCGCCCGCGCCGGCTACGAGCCGATCGCGACGCCGGCCTTCGAGGACACGGGGCTGTTCGAACGCGGCGTCGGCCGGTCGACCGACATCGTCCGCAAGGAGATGTTCACCTTCGAGGACAAGGGCGAACGCAGCCTCACCCTGCGGCCGGAGGGGACGGCCTCGATCTGCCGCGCCTACCTCGAGCACGGGATGCACAAGCTGGCGCAGCCGGTGAAGCTCTCCTACCTCGGTCCCTTCTTCCGTCACGAGCGCCCGCAGGCCGGCCGCTACCGCCAGTTCCACCAGCTCGGGGTCGAGTGCATCGGCACCGACTCGCCGCTGGCCGACGCCGAGGTGATCATGCTCCTCTGCGACCTGCTCGGCGAGCTCGGCGTGCCGGGGGTGGAGCTGCGGGTCGGCAGCCTCGGCTCCTTCGAGGCCCGGCGCGCCTACCTGGAGGACCTGAAGGCGCACCTCCACGCCCACGAGGAGCAGCTCTCGAAGGACGTGCGCGAGCGGATCGACCTCAACCCGCTGCGCGCCTTCGACTCCGACCACGAGGGGACCCGTGCGGTGATCGCGACCGCGCCGACGATCGTCGCGCAGCTGGAGGGAGAGGACGCCGAGCACTTCGCCGAGGTGCGGGCGCTGCTCGACACCGCCGGCATCGCCTACGTCGTCGACCCGACCCTGGTTCGCGGCCTCGACTACTACACGCGGACGATCTTCTCCTTCGTCTGCGATGCGCTCGGGGCACAGTCGGAGATCGGCGGCGGTGGCCGCTACGACGGCCTGATCGAGCAACTCGGGGGTCCGCCCACGCCGGCCGTCGGCTTCGCCGCCGGGATCGAGCGGATTCTGCTGGCGCTGGACGAAGAGGTGCCGCCGAGCGGGCGCGACGCCTTCATCGCGATCGCCGACCCCGGCCAGCGCGGCCGGGCGATGGCACTCGCGGTCGAGCTGCGCCACGCCGGCCTCTCGGTCGAGCTCGACCTCGCCGGGCGGGGTCTCAAGGGCCAGCTCAAACACGCGAACCGGATCGGCGCCGCCCGCGTCCTCATCCTCGAGGCCGACGGCGGCGCCCAGCTGCGCGACATGGGGACCGGCGAGCAACACGCCGCCGACCCCGGCAACCTGGTTGACGAGATGACGGGAGGAGAGCGTTGAGCACGGAGGCGCCGCCGCTGCGCGCGAACGGGTACCGCGATACCTGGTGTGGCCAGGTACTGCCGCAGAAGGTCGGCTCCGAGGCGCGGGTCGCCGGCTGGGTCAACCGCCGCCGCGACCACGGCGGCCTGATCTTCATCGACCTCCGCGACCGCACCGGGATCGTCCAGCTCGTCTTCAACCCCGACAGCTCCGGCGAGTCCTTCGAGCTGGCGCACAGGCTGCGGGCCGAGGACGTGCTGAGCGCGAGCGGCAAGGTGGTGCGGCGCTCGGAGGAGACGGTCAACCGCGAGTTGGCGACCGGCGAGGTCGAGCTGTTGGTCACCGACGGCGAGCTGCTCGCCGGCTCGGAGACGCCGCCCTTCCAGGTCGAGGGATTCAGCGGCGAGGTCGGCGAGGACAAACGGCTGCAGTACCGCTACATCGACCTGCGCCGCGAGCAGATGCGCGAGGCGCTGATGCTGCGCCACCGCGTCGTCAGGGCGATGCGCGAGTTCCTCGACGGCGAGGACTTCGTCGACGTCGAGACGCCGGTCCTCACCCGCTCGACCCCGGAGGGGGCGCGTGACTTCCTCGTCCCCAGCCGCCAGCAGCAGGGCTCCTTCTACGCGCTGCCGCAATCGCCGCAGCTGTTCAAGCAGCTGCTGATGGTCTCCGGCTTCGAGCGCTACTACCAGGTGGCCCGCTGCTTCCGCGACGAGGCGACCCGGGCCGACCGCCAGGCCGAGTTCACCCAGCTCGACGTCGAGATGTCCTTCGTCGACGTCGAGGACGTGATCGCGGTCAACGAGGGTCTGCTCGCCCACGTCTTCGAGCGTGCCGACGGTCCGCGGATCGAGCTGCCGATGCAGCGGATGGGCTACGACGAGGCGATGGACCGCTTCGGGACCGACCGTCCCGACCTGCGCTTCGGACTCGAGCTGGTCGACCTCGGCGACGCCCTGCGCGAGACCGGGTTCAAGGTCTTCCGCTCGGTGCTGGACGGCGGCGGCGCGATCCGCGGTCTCAACGCCGGCCGTCGCGAGCTGCCGCGCTCCGAGCTCGACGGCCTCATCTCCCGCGCCCAGGAGCTGGGGGCGAAAGGCCTGGTCTGGGCCTTCCGCGAGGGCGACGGCTGGCGCTCGCCGACCGCGAAGTTCCTCAGCGATGCCGAGCTGGCCGACCTCAACCGGCGCCTCGGGGCCGAGGAGGGGGACCTGCTGTTACTGGTCGCCGACAGGCCCGAGGTTGTCAATGCCGTGCTCGGGCAGATGCGCCTCGACCTGGGAGAGAAGTTCGGGCTGATCGATCCCGACGAGAACCGCCTGGTCTGGATCGTCGACTGGCCGCTGATGGAGTGGAACGAGGATGAGAAGCGCTGGGACGCGCTCCACCATCCCTTCACCGCGCCGGCCGGCGAGTTCGACCCCGACAATCCGGGCGCCGCCCGCGCCCAGGCCTACGACGTCGTCTGGAACGGCCAGGAGCTCGGCGGCGGCTCGATCCGTATCCACGACGCGAAGACGCAGGAGGCCGTCTTCGCCGCCCTCGGGATTGACGCCGAGACCGCCCGCGCCCGCTTCGGCTTCCTGCTCGAGGCGCTGCAGTACGGGGCGCCCCCGCACGGCGGCATCGCCTACGGCGTCGACCGCATCGTCCAGCGCCTCTACGGCGCCGAGACGATCCGCGACGTGATCGCCTTCCCGAAGACCGCCTCGGGCTTCGACCTGCTGACCGGCGCCCCGGCCCCGGTCGACCAGCTGCAGCTGAAAGAGCTCGGCATCGGCATCCACAAACCCAAACTCGCGGGACACTGAGATGGGCCTGCGGGACTGGATCCCCCGCAGGTGGCGACCGGCTCCCGGGCCGGGACGGACGCCGGTCCACGTCGACGACGCCAGCTTCGACAGCTGGGAGGTGGTGCGGGACTTCGGGGATCTCCGCACCGCCCGCGCCTGGCACCAGGCCCTGGTCGAGGCCGGCATCGAGGCCGTCCTCACCTCCGACTGGCCCCTCGACCGCTTCGGCCGCGGCGACATCTCCCTCTGCGTTCCGCCCGACCGCTGGAGTGAAGCCGAGTGGCACCTCTCGAACCTGGACGAGGACGAAAGCTTCTCGTAGCAGTTGCGGGCACGAAAAAGGCCCCAACCCGCCGTTGCCGCCTCTGGCTTTGATCCCTTCATGTGAAGGTGGGTGCCTGCTCCGGACCCCAAGGGGACCGGAGACTTTCCAGCTCCCGCGCCGTTTGTGTTGGGTCAAACGGTGAGACGGCTCTCGTACGGGTTCGAGCCTGTGGGAAAGGTACCACCGAGCCGCCCTCCCCAAACGCAACTTTCGTGGCACTTCGGCGCCCCAATTGACCCAAAGTACGCTCCACGCGTGCGCCCATCTGGCCCACGCTTGGTCGATGCAAAACGAGAGGCGGATTGAGCACCCTATTGGTGCTCAATTAACCACTGAGATCCTTGAGCGGGAAGTGGAGCGGCTGGCGCGACAGCAGCACGGGATCGTGGGGCGGGAGCAACTGCTGGCGCTGGGGATGGGGAGGAGGGCGATCGCTCGGCGCCTGGAGCAGAGACGACTCCACGAGGTGCATCGCGGCGTTTATGTGCTCGGGCCGCGACGGATCTCCCGCAAAGGACGATGGATGGCAGCTGTGCTGGCCTGCGGGAAGGGGGCGCTGCTCAGCCATCGTTCGGGGGCGCGGCTATGGCGCCTGATCCCGCCCGCAAGCGAACGGGTTGAAGTCATGCGGCCCGGGACGCGGGTCGTCCGAGACGGCATCGTCAGTCACCGGGGCTGTGTGCCCGACGATGAGCGCGCGGTGGTCGATGGGATTCCGGTGACCTCGCCGTTTCGGACGATCTTCGACCTCGCGGCGGTGCTGGAGCTGCGGGGGCTCGAGCGGGTTTGGCATGAGGCGGAAGTGCGGGGGCTGCGGGATCGGGTGTCGCTGCCGGTGCTGCTTGAGCGGTATCCGGGACGAAGGGGGACGCGGAACCTTTGTGCGCTGCTGGAGTCGCCGGAGCCCGTCGGGTTCACGCGCAACGACTTCGAGGAGGCGTTCCTGGCCTTGGTCATCGCCCATAAGTTGCGACGGCCGCGGATGAACGCGGACCTCTCGGTGCACGGGCGGTTCTTCCAGATCGACGCTCTATGGAAGGAGGAGCGGGTGGCGGTCGAGCTGGACAGCCGCAGCGTCCACGGCACCAGGAAGCGCTTCGAGTCCGACCGGCAGCGCGACCGCATCCTCGTGGCGGAGGGGTGGAGAATCGTGCACATCACTTGGCTCGCCCTCCACAAGGAACCGGACGAGATCATCGCGGATCTCAAAGCGGCGCTTGGGCAGGACCATCACCCACACCCACCCGGCAAGTAGGTGTGGGTGATGGCCCTGCGAGTCCGAAATGGGATGGAAGGACGGCCGAGCGCTTACCCTTCCTCTGATGGAAAGGGAGCTTTTCGAGGCCTATCTGCGCGACGAGAGCCGGCTCGGACCGCCGGCCGAGGGCGCCTTCACGGGTGCCGCGGGTGGCGCTGCCTGCGGCGACCTCTCGCGCCTCTCGTTCCTCGTCTGCGACGGTCGCATCCATAGCGTCTCCTTCGACGCTGAGGGATGCGGCGCCACGCGCGCAGCAACGGCCGCTGTCGCCGAGATGGTCGATGCCTCTCCCGTTCTCGAGGCGGCTCTGATCGACATAAACACCGTTGATCAAGCAATAGGAGGCTTGACGCCCGCTAAGCGCCATGCGGCGCAGCTGGCCACGGACGCCCTCCACCGTGCCCTCCAGGGTGTTGCGTCGTCTGCTCTTTCCCTTGCCGATGGCGGCGGTCGAGTTGCCGTCGCCATGTCCGGCGGCGTTGACAGCGCCGTCGCCGCGCTTCTGGCCCGCGAGGAAGGGGCCGAGGTCGTCGGCATCACCGTCAAGCTCTGGACCGACCCGGAAACCGACGGCGCCAAGGCCTGCTGCTCACCGGAGGCAGTGCTCGGTGCTCGCGCCCTGGCGCACCAGATCGGGATTCCGCACTTCACGCTCGATCTCGAGCAGGACTTCCGCCGCCGGGTCGTCGACCGCTTCATCGGCGGCTACGCCGAGGGCAGCACGCCGAACCCCTGCATCCTCTGCAACGGCGAGGTTCGGCTGGCGGCGATGGTCGATCTCGCCGAGCGGCTCGGGGCCGAGCGGTTGTTTACGGGCCACTACGCCCGCATCGTCGAGGACGACCAAGGGCCGCTGCTCGCCACCGCCGCCGACGCCGCCAAGGACCAGAGCTACATGCTCGCGGCGCTGCCGACCGAGTTGCTCTCCCGCCTCGGCTTCCCGCTCACCGAGCTGACCAAGCCGGAGGTGCGGGAGATCGCCGCCCGCCACGGTCTCGCCGTCGCCAGCAAGGCCGAGAGCCAGGACCTCTGCTTCCTCGCCGGCCAGGGCAAGCTCGGCTTCCTCCGCCGCCACGGCGGCCTGCGCGAGCGCGAGGGCGCGATCGTCGACTCCGCCGGACGCACCCTCGGGCGCCACCGCGGCCACCACGACTTCACCGTCGGCCAGCGCCGCGGCATCCGCGTCTCGGCGCCCGAGGCGCTCTACGTGCTCGCCACCGACGCCGCCACCAACACCGTCACCGTCGGCACCCGCGCCGAGCTGGAGAAGCGCAGCGTCCGCGTCCGCGACGCCGTCCTCCACCGCGACGGCGATGAGGTCGACGCGGTCAGGCTCCGTTACCGATCCCGCGCCCTCCCCGCCACCGTCTCGGCAGCGGGGAGAGGACGGCATCCCACCCTGGAGGTGGAGCTGGGCGAGGCCTTCCCTGGCGTGGCCCCGGGCCAGACGGCGGTGCTCATGGCCGGCGACCGCATCGTCGGCCACGGCACCATTGCCGCGTAGTACGGCCCCTACGCGACCGAGCTGGCGCTCACCGTCGCGGCCTCTTCGCGCCGCATCTGGTTGACGCCGTGGACGCATTTGGTGAACGGGGTCCCTTTGACGCCTTTGACATGCTTCCTGCTCAGACTCTTGCACGCCTTCCTGGCGTTCAGGTTTTCGTTCTTGTCAGCCTGCGCCATCGCTTTGACGCAGCGGCTGAAGGCGGTCCCCTTCTCGCCTTTCACGTGTTTCCTGCTCTGGCCGCGGCAGTAGTAGCCGTAGGCTTTGCCTTTGGGCGCCGACTTCGGCCCCTGCGGCGGCTTGTTGGGGTGTTCGGGGTGGTAGTTCGGGCCTTCCGGCTGGTAGTTCGGCCCGTCGGCGACGCCCATTGCGGGCATCAGCCCCAGCGACAGCATCGCCAGCCCCATCACGAACAGCGTGCGCAGCTTCATCTCGATTGCCTCCTCCGACAGCGTCGAACGGTCAACTCCCTCCTAAAACGCCCCTATCGGACCTCCGTAAGGGCGAACTTGCGCGACGCTGCCTGGAATCGAACAAATATTTAGGCTTCCTAACATGAGGGCGCAGGAGATCCGGGATGTCTACTTGGCGTTTTTCGCCGAGCGCGAGCACAAAATCATGCCCTCGGCCTCGCTGGTGCCCTCGGTCCACGACCCCTCGGTCCTGCTGACCACGGCGGGGATGCAGCCGTTCAAGCCCTACTTTCTGGGCCGGGAAAAGCCGCCGGCGCCGCGCCTCGCCGACGTGCAGAAATGCTTCCGCACCACCGACATCGAGGAGGTCGGCAACACCGCCCGCCACATGACCTTCTTCGAGATGCTCGGCAACTGGAGCTTCGGCGATTACTTCAAGGCCGAGTCGATCCCCTGGGGCTGGGAGCTCTCGACCCAGGGCTTCGGGATGGACCCGGAGCGAATCTGGGTCACCGTCTTCGGCGGCGACGAGGAGCTGGGGCTCGGCCCCGACGAGGAGGCGATCGAGATCTGGCGCGCCACCGGCGTCCCGGAGGAGCGGATCGTGCGCCTCGGCCGCGAGGACAACTTCTGGCAGGCCGGTCCGACCGGGCCCTGCGGGCCCTGCTCGGAGCTCTACCTCGACCGCGGTCCCGGGTTCGGCGCCGAGGGCGAGCGCCCGGGCGACGACACCGACCGCTTCCTCGAGTTCTGGAACCACGTCTTCATGAGCTACGACCTCGCCGAGGACGGCAGCCTCACGGACCTGCCGATGAAGAACATCGACACCGGCATGGGGCTCGACCGGATGGCGGCGATCCTCCAGGACGCCCCCTCGGTCTTCGAGACCGACCACGTGCGGCCGCTGGTCGAGCTCGCCGAAGAGCTTTCCGGCCGCCGCTACGACGAGGGCGGGGCGGTGACCCGGGCGATGCGGATCGTCGCCGACCACAGCCGCGGCGCCGCCTTCCTGATCGCCGACGGCGTCGTTCCTTCGAACGAGGACCGCGGCTACATCCTGCGTCGGATCATGCGGCGGGCGATCCAGCAGGGACGCACCCTCGGCCTTGAGGCACCCTGGCTGGGCCGCTTCGCCGCGCGCACGATCGAGCTGATGGGCGACGCCTACCCCGAGCTGGTGGCCGAGAAGGCCGGCATTGAACGCTGGGTCGGCGACGAGGAGGAGAGCTTCGGGCGCACGCTGGAGCGCGGCAGCGAGCTGCTGGAGCGGCTGATCGCCGAGGCGAAGGAGGCGGAGACCTCCTGGGTCGACGCGGCCGCGGCGTTCAAACTCCACGACACCTACGGCTTCCCCTACGACCTGACCAAGGAGCTGCTGGCCGAAGCCGGACTCTCCGTCGACGACCAGGGCTTCAAAGAGCTGATGGAGGAGCAGCGGCAGCGGGCGCGGATGGCGAGCGCCACCGCCCACGGCTCCGAGAACACGCACGAGCGGGTGCTGGCCTTCGCCGAAGCGGCGCCCCCGACCAGCTTCGTCGGCTACGAAACCCTGCGCGCGACCACCGGCCTCGCCGCCGTCGAGGCGGCGGACGGCAAGGCGCTGGTCAAGCTCGAGGAGAGCCCCTTCTACGCCGAGGGCGGGGGACAGGTCGCCGACTCCGGCGTCCTCCGCTGGGGCGGCAACGAGGCCCGGGTGGTCGACGTCTACCGGCTCGGCGAAGACCAGGCCCTGGCGGTCGAGCCGGGCGGGGTGGTGATCGAGCCGGGCGTCGCCGTCGAGGCCGAAGTCGACGCCGGGACCCGCCACGCGACGATGCGCAACCACACCGCCACCCACCTGCTGCACGCGGCGCTGCGCGAGCGGCTCGGCACCCACGTGCGCCAGGCCGGCTCGGCGGTGCGCCCGGACAAGCTCCGCTTCGACTTCACCCACGGTCAGGCGCTGAGCGCCGAGGAGTTGCGCGACGTGGAGGAGCGGGTCAACGAGTGGGTCAAGGCGAGCCGGCCGGTCCGCTGGATGAACACGAACCGCGAGGAGGCCGAACGGCTCGGAGCGATGGCCCTGTTCGGCGAGAAATACGGCGAGTGGGTGCGGGTGGTCGAGGTCGACGGCGTCTCCCGAGAGCTCTGCGGCGGCACCCACGTCGCCAACACCGCCGAGGTCGGGATCTTCAAGATCAGCAGCGAGGGATCGAGCGCCGCCAACGTCCGCCGCGTCGAGGCGATCACCGGACCGGCGGCAATCGACTGGTTCCGCGCGCGCGAGGCGCAGCTGCAGGAGGCGGGTGAGCTGCTCGGCAACCCGCAGGACCCGGTCGCCGCCGCCCGCCGCGCTGCTGAGCAGCTGAAGGAGGCGAGCGCCGGCGCCGAGAAGGCGCAGCGCGAGCAGCTCGGGGGCGAAGCCGATGAGCTGGCGGGACAGGCGGAGGAGCTGCCCGGCGGCGGGCGCCTCGTCACCTCCGTCGTCAAGCAGAGCCTGCAGGCGAACCCGAAGCAGCTTCTGGACCTCGCCAACCGCGTCCAGTCGAAGGTCGAGCAGCCTTCGGTGGTCGTCCTCGCCGGCGAGTTCGGCGGCAAGGCCGGCCTCGTCGCCCTCGTCTCCAAGGACGCGGTCGAGCGCGGTCTCTCCGCCGGCTCGATCATCCGCGAGATCGCCCCGCTCGTCGGCGGCGGGGGAGGCGGCCGCGACGACATGGCTCAGGCCGGCGGCAAGGACCCGTCGAAGCTCACCGACGCGCTGGCGGCCGCGCGGGCCGCGGTCGAGCGGGAGCTCGGCTGAGGAGCGCATGCGGGTCCTCGCCCTCGACCACGGCACGGTCCGGATCGGCTGTGCCCTCTCCGACCCGAGCGGCACCCTGGCGACGCCGCTGCCGGTGATCGAGCCGCCGGAGGCGCGCGCCGTCGCCGAGCTGGTCGACGAGCACGGCGTCGAGCGGGTGGTCGTCGGCCTGCCGGTGCACCTGAGCGGGGAGGAGGGGAGCCAGGCTGGTTTGGCCCGCAGCTTCTGCCGGGAACTGGAGGCGATGCTCTCGGTTCCGGTCGATACCTACGACGAGCGCTTGACCTCGCGGATGGCCGACGCCAGCCGCCGCGGCGGCGCCGCCGCGGCCCGTGATTCGATCGCCGCCGCGCACCTCCTCGAGTCCTACCTGGCGAGCAGGCCGTGAGCGACGACTGGCTCCAGGGCGACCCGTTCGCCGATCCCGACGACCCCGCCGCCCGCGAGCGCGAGCAGCGGCGTCGCGAACGCGAGGAGAAGCGGAACAAGCGCGCCGCCAAGCAGGCGGCGGCAAAGCAGAAGGCCGCGGCTGCACCGTCTCCGCCGGCCAAGCCGTCCGCGCCGGAACCGGTCGAGCCGCCTCCGGCCAAGCCCTCGCCGGTCGAACCGCCTCCGCCTTCACCGCCGCTGCCCCGCACCCCGGAGGAGGAGTTCTGGGACGAGGAGCCCGAGCCGCTGGAGGCGCAGCAGGCGCCGCCGCCCCCACCTCCGCCCGTCGCCGTCGCCAACGGCGGGACCCCGCGGTCGCCTCGCAGGCGCCCCGCCATCCTCGGCAGGGTCGGCCACCATCCCTTCCTGATCTTCGCGGTGATCGCCGCCCTCTTCGGCCTCTGGTTCCTCAACGCCCTCTTCCAGCCATTCCACGGCGACGGCGACGGCCGGGTCCAGGTGACGATTCCGAAGGGCTCCAGCGTCAGCGAAGTCGGCGACCTGTTGAGCGAAGAGGACGTGATCGACAACTCGACCCTGTTCCAGGTCCGGGTCACCCTCGCCGGCAAGCGCTCGGAGATCTACTCGGGCCACTTCACCCTCGCCCACAACATGAGCTACGGCGCCGCGATCGACGCCCTCTCGACGCCGCCGGTCAAGCGGGCGGTCGCGGTGACGATCCCCGAGGGCTACACGCGCTCGCAGGCGGCCCAGCTGGTCGAAGAAGCCGGAGTCCCCGGCGACTACACGAAGGCAACCGTGAAGTCGAAGTACCTCGACCCCGCCGAATACGGCGGCAAGAACGCCGAGGACCTCGAAGGCTTCCTCTTTCCCGACACCTTCGAACTGAAGCCGAAGGCCCCGGTCGAGGACCTCGTCCAGCTGCAGTTGCAGGACTTCAGGCGCCGGATCAAGGGCGTCGACATGAGCTACGCGAAGTCGAAGAACCTGACGGTCTTCGACGTCGTCACGATCGCCTCGATGGTCGAGGACGAGGCCGGGGTCGACGGCCAGCGCGGCCTCGTCGCCTCGGTGATCTACAACCGCCTGCACGAAGGAATGCCGCTGGGGATCGACGCGACGATCCGCTTCGCCACCGGCAACTACACGCAACCGCTGACCGAATCGGAACTGGCGATCGATTCGCCCTACAACAGCCGCACCAACGCCGGCCTGCCGCCGGGGCCGATCAGCAATCCCGGCCTCGCCTCGATCGAAGCCGCCGCCCACCCGCCGAAGACCGACTACCTCTTCTACGTGACCACGCCGGGCGCCTGCGGCAAACTCACCTTCGCCGAGACGGAAGCCGAATTCGAAGCCGCGGTGGAGAAGTACAACTCGGCCCGGGAAGCCGCCGGTGGCAACTCGCCGGACAGCTGCGCCGAAGCAGCCGGGGATTAGCGATGCCAAAGCTCGCGGTGCTCGGCCACCCCGTTTCCCACTCGCGCTCGCCGGCGATGCAGAACGCGGCGCTGGCGGCGCTGGGGCTGGAGGACTGGAGCTACGAAGCGATCGACGCCGCCCCCGAGGCCTTCGGGATGACGGTGCGGGAGCTGGCGGAAGTCGGCTACGCCGGCATCAACGTCACCGTCCCCCACAAGCAGGCGGCGCTGGCGCTGGCCGACGAGGCGAGCGAAGCCTCGCAGCAGATCGGCGCCGCCAACACGCTGGTCTTCGACGGCAGGCGCGTCGAGGCCCACAACACCGACGCCGACGGGCTGCTCGCGGCGCTGCCGGACCCGCCGCGCGGGCTCCGGGCGCTGCTGTTGGGCGCCGGCGGCGCGGCCCGGGCGGCGCTCTGGGCGCTGCGCTGGGAAGGGGCGCGGGTGGCGGTCTGGAACCGCACCCCCGAGCGGGCGGAGGAGATCTGCGCCGAGCTCGGCGGCGAGGCGGTGCGGGCGCCGCGCCAGGAGGAGTTCGACCTGATCGTCAACACCAGCGCGGCCGGTCTGCGGGGCGAGGACCCCTTCGAGCATCTGCCGCTGCGCCGCGACGGCTTCACCGAAAACCAGACCGTCGTCGACATGGTGTACGGCGAGCACCGCAGCAGGCTGCTGAAAGCCGCCGAAGGCGCGCGCGCCGCTGTCGTCGACGGCCTCGAGATCCTCGTCCAGCAGGGCGCCCGCTCGCTGGAAATCTGGACCGGCCGCGAACCCGACCTCGACGTGATGCGGACCGCGGCACGCGATTGGTGAATTAACCCGGCTATAGGCGGGCAAACTCACCAATCGTCACGCCGATAGCCTTCCCGGCGATGACGACGTTCCGTTTCACCACCGCTGGCGAGTCGCACGGGCCCGGTCTCGTGGCGATCGTCGAGGGGATGCCGGCGGGTCTGGAGCTCGACCGCGAGGCGCTCGACCGCGACATGGCGCGGCGCCAGCTCGGCCACGGGCGCGGCGGCCGGATGAAGATCGAGAGCGACACGGTCGAGGTCCGCAGCGGCGTCCGCCACGGCCGCACCCTCGGCAGCCCAATCGCGCTGCTGGTCGCCAACCGCGACTACGCCAACTGGGAGGAGCGGATGAATCCCTGGCCGGTCGAGGGTTTCTCCCCCGATGAGGTGCACCTGCCGCGACCCGGCCACGCCGACCTCGTCGGCGCCCAGAAATACGGCCACTCCGACATCCGCAACATCCTCGAGCGGGCGAGTGCGCGCGAGACCGCCGCCCGCGTCGCCGCCGGCACGATCGCCCGCGCCTTCCTAGCCAGGCTCGGGGTCGAGATCCACAGTCACGTCCTCCAGATCGCCTCGGTCAAAGCGGCCGAGCGGCCGGGCCTGAAACCGGAGGACTTCGACGGGGTCGATGACGATCCGGTCCGCTGCCTCGACCCTGATGCGAGCAGGGCGATGGTCGAGGAGATCAACCGCCTGCGGAAGGCCAACGAGAGCCTCGGCGGCAGCTTCGAGGTCTTGGTCTTCGGGCTCGTCCCCGGCCTCGGCTCCCACATCTCCTGGGAAGACCGCCTCGACGGCCGCCTCGCCGGAGCCGTCGCCTCGATCCAGTCGATCAAGGGGGTGGCGATCGGCGAAGCCTGGGACGTCGCCGGCCGCCCCGGATCGGAAGCGCACGACGAGATCTTCTGGTCAGAGAAGGACGGTTACTTCCGCGAAACGAACCACGCCGGCGGCCTCGAGGGCGGGATGACCAACGGCCAGCCGCTCTCGGTGCGGGCGGCGATCAAGCCGATCTCGACCCTGACCAAGCCGCTGCGCTCGGTCGACACCGAGACGAAGCAACCGGCGCAGGCGCTGCGCGAGCGCACCGACTCCACCGTCGTCCCCGCCGCCGCCGTGGTCGCCGAGGCGATGGTCGCACTGACGCTGGCTCGGGCCTACCGCGAGAAGTTCGGCGGCGACCACATCGACGACGTGCTGGCGGCGATCGAGGCTTACAAGCAGCGAATCGACCTCCGGGGCTGAGCCGTGAGCAGGCCGGCGATCGTCTTCATCGGCTTCATGGGGGCCGGCAAGAGCACCGCGCTCGCCGCCGCCCGCGAGGCCGGCGTGGAGACGACCGAGATCGACGAGCTGATGGAAGCCGAGCTCGGCAAGCCGATCCGACAGGCCTTCGAGGAGGACGGGGAGGAGGCCTTCCGTGCCCGCGAGGCCGAGGTCGTCGGCGCTCTGCTGGAGAACGCCGACGGCGGCGCCATCGCCCTCGGCGGCGGCAGCGTCCTCTCCGAGCGGGTGCGCGATGCGCTCGCCCGCCACACCGTCGTCCTCCTGGAGATCGACGCCGCCGAGGCCTGGCGCCGGATCGAGGGCACCGAGCGCCCGCTGGCAACGAGCGAAGCCGGCGTCGCGCGGCTGCTGGCCGAGCGCCTGCCGCTCTACGAGGAGCTGGCCGACGCGGTGGTACCGATGGCCGACGAGGGCGTGGTCGCGCGGGCGCTGCCGGTGATCCAGGCGGTGGCGGAGATGCCTGAGGGCACGAGATTGCTGTGGGCGTCGAGCGCCTCGGGGGATTACCCGGTGGTGGTGGGCGCCAACGTACTCGCCAGCCGCTGGTGGCCGCTGGAGAGCCGCCGCTTCCTCGTCACCGACCGCTCGGTGGGTTCGATCTTCGCCTCGCGGCTGGAGCCGGTGGCGGCGTCCGTGGAAGTAGCGCCGGGCGAGGGGGCGAAGACTATGGCCTGGGCGGAGGACGTCCTGCGCCAGCTCGCCCAGGACGGGATGACCCGCGAAGACCACCTCGTCGCCCTTGGTGGCGGCGTCGTCGGCGACCTCGCCGGCTTCTGCGCCCACCTCTACCAGCGGGGGGTTCCGGTGGTCCACATACCGACGACGCTGGTCGCCCAGGTCGACTCGGCCTACGGCGGCAAGACCGGCGTCGATCTGCCGGAGGGCAAGAACTACGCCGGGGCCTACCAGCTGCCGGCGGCCGTCCTCGCCGACACCGCCACCCTGGAGACGCTGCCGCGGGAGGAGCTCGCGGCCGGCTTCGTCGAGGCACTGAAGACCGGCCTGCTGGCGGGCGGGGACCTCTGGGAGCGGGTGCGTGGGGTGGAGGAGCTCGACCCCGACGACCTCGGCGACGTCGTCTTCGCCTGCGCCCGTTACAAGTGCGCGATCGTCGCCGCCGACGAGCGCGACTCCGGCCTGCGCAACGTCCTCAACCTCGGCCACACCGTCGGCCACGCGATCGAGGCGGCCAGCGACTACAAGCGCTACCGGCACGGCGAGGCGATCTCGATCGGCCTGCTCGCGGCGCTGCGTCTCTCCGGGGCGCCCGAACTGCGCGACGAGTGCGAGGAGATTCTGAACCGGCACGGCCTACCGACGACGCTCGATCGGGAGATCGGCGTCGACGCGATCCTCAACGCCCTCCAGCGCGACAAGAAGCGCACCACGGCCGGCGTCGGCTTCGTCCTTCTTTCCGAGCCGGGCGAGCCCCGCGCCGGGCAGATCGTCGAGGAGGCTAGGGTCAGGGCTGCCGTGGAGGAGCTCTACGAATGACCACCGTCAGCAACCGCGTCGCCGTCCTGCACGGGGTGAATTTCGACGTCCTGGAGCGGCGCGAGGCCTCGATTTACGGGGGCATCTCGCTCAGCGAGCTGGAGCGGCGGATCTCCGACTGGGCGCACGGGTTCGGCCTGGAACCGATCTTCTTCCAGACCAACGCCGAGGGGGAGTTCTGCGAATACCTGCACCGCTCGGCCGACCTCGCTGACTCGGCGATCGTCAACGCCGGGGCCTGGACCCACTACAGCCGCGCGATCGCCGACGCGCTGGAGCTGACGAAGCTGCCGGCGGTCGAGGTGCACCTCTCCGACGTCGAGGCGCGGGACGACTGGCGCAGGCTCTCGGTATTCGACGGGTTGGTCCTGGCGAAGGTTTGCGGCAAGGGCCCGGACGGCTACCGCGAGGCGCTGGAGCTGCTCGCCCGCGAGCTGGGCGTCGCCTCCTGATGCGCGGCCGCGGCGACCGCCTCGCAGCGGTTCTGGCCGAGGCCGGGCTCGACCGCTACCTGGTCACCGACCTCACCAACGTCCGCTACCTGACCGGGTTCACCGGCACCAACGGCGTCTGCGTCTGCGCCCCCGATGTCCGCCTCTTCCTCACCGACTTCCGCTACACCGAGCGCGCCGCCGCCGAGGTCGAGGGCTGGGAGACGCTGACGATCGGCAACGACTGGCTCGGGGGGATCGCCGAGCGGCTGGGGGGCCGGGTCGGCTTCGAAGACGACCAGGTCTCGGTGCGACTGCTGGGCAAACTGAAGGAGAAACTCGGCGAGGGGACCGAGATGGTCGCGGCCGGAGGCAGGGTCGGGGACCTGCGCCGGGTCAAGGACGCCGAGGAGCTGGCGGCGATCGGCGAGGCTTCGAAGCTGGCCGATGAGGTCTGGGAATGGGCGCTGGAACAGGGCCTGGCCGGCCGCCGTGAGCGCGACGTCGCACGGGCGACCGAAGCGCGGATCCGCGAGCTCGGCGCCGACCCCTCCTTCCCGGCGATCGTCGCCGCCGGCCCCCACGGGGCGCTGCCGCACGCCGAGCCGGGCGAGCGGGAGATCGGCCGCGGCGAGCTGGTCGTCTTCGACATGGGGGCGAAGCTCGACGGTTACTGCTCCGACGGGACCCGTACCTTCGCCACCGGCGAGCCGGGTGAGGAGGCGCGGGCGGTCCACGAGATCGTGCGCGGGGCGCAGGCGGCGGCGCTGGCGGCGATCCGCGCCGGGGTCAAGGGCGAGGACGTCGACACCGCCGCCCGCAGACTGATCGACGACGCCGGCTACGGCGAACGCTTCGGCCACGCCCTCGGCCACGGGGTCGGCCTGGAGGTGCACGAGGGGCCGCGCCTCTCGCAGCGCTCCGACGACGTCCTCGCCACGGGCGAAGTCGTCACCGTCGAGCCGGGCGTCTATCTGCCCGGGAACCTTGGCGTGCGGATCGAGGACCTTGTCGTCGTCAGCGAGGACGGCCTCCGCAATCTCAGTTCGCTGCCCAAAGAGTTGCAGCTGGTGGAGTAAACGCTGGAGTTTCGTGTTCACCGGAACGTCGCTAATCATTCAAATTCAAGCGACGTGCCCACCGCTGCCGATGTCCGGGCATGGGTAAGCAGCGGGACACCCTCGTCTCCATTCACGAGGAAGCGCGGCGCGAGCGCCTGCTCGACATGGAGGAAAGGGTGCGCCGCTACCGGACCGCCTGCTTCGGCATCCTCGCCCTCGCCCTCGCCCTGGCCGGCGGCAGGTCTCTTGGCTACTGGTGGATCGCGCTCCTGGCCGTCGGCTTGGCCGGTTTTGCCGTCGCCGACCGCTTCATGCGCAAGAGTCTGCGCCCGGCACTCTGGATCGCCGGCGCCTGGGCGGCACTGCCGGCTCTGATCGCGGCCTCGGCGCTTGCCACCGGTGGCGCCGCCAGTCCCGTCCTCGTCTGGTTCGCCCTGCCGGCCGCAACCCTTGGCTTCCGTTTCGAGACGCGGGGGATCGTCGCCGGAACGGTCTACGTGGTCGCGATGTTCCTTCTCGCCGCGATCGTTCCCGACCCGCAGGCCGCCTGGGAGCAGCGCGACCTGCTGATCGCGATCGCGGCGTTGGTCCTCAGCACCGTGATCCTCAGCGGCGCCCTGGTCGAATCCGACCGCGCCCATCGCCGCCGCTCCACCCTCGACCCGCTCACCGGCCTCTTCAACCGCAACGCGCTCGAGCAGCGCCTTTCGGAGCTGAACGGCCAGCCCTGCGACCCCGGCGAGGGGCTGTCCCACGCCTTCCTCCTCTGCGACCTCGACCACTTCAAGCGCGTCAACGACCAGTTCGGCCACGCCGCCGGAGACGCCGTCCTCCAGGACGTTGCCTACACGATGCGGGCGGCCCTGCGGGCGGGCGACTCGATCTACCGTGTCGGCGGCGAGGAGATCCTGGTGATGCTTCCCGGCGCCGGTCACGACGACGCCCTGGAGATCGCCGAGCGCCTGCGGGTCGAGGTGCGCGAGCGGCGCCCGGTCGGCGTCACGGTCTCGCTCAGCATCGGCGTCGCCGTCGCCGAGCCCGGAACCGTCGACTGCGACGACATGCTCGCGCGTGCCGACGCTGCCCTCTACGCCGCCAAGGCCGCCGGGCGCGACCTTGTCTACCTCGACGACTACGAGCCCGAGATGGTCGCTTAGAGGGAAGTGGTGGAGGAGGGTGCCGGTGGGGGTGTCCCGGGAGCACCTCCGCCGGGTGAAAAAATTGAGTTTTGGCTGACGCCTCAAGCGTCACTGGCCCGGCTCCATGCTGAGTACCCGGGACACCCCCACCGGCACCCTCTCTGACAGCCGCCGTCAGCTCCCTCTGTTCCGCGAGGGCGCATAACCTGGACTGTGTACAGGTTTTCGCGGCCTCGATGAGATAGCTGAATTACCTAGCGCTCCGGCTCCGACCCGGTTTGGAGCTTCAGCGACTCAGGTCCCAGTCGGCGCTGAGCCGTCGGCCAAACGCGGCCAGCAGTTCCACGGCTGCCTCAACGTCTCGCAGGTCGACCATCTCGACCGGCGAGTGCATGTAGCGGAGGGGGATCGAGACGAGGCCGGTGGGGATGCCGGCGCGGGAGATCTGGAGGACGTCGGCATCGGTGCTGGTGCCGCGGCCGCTGGCGCTGATCGAGTGCTCGATGCCCTCGGCCTCGGCGGTCTCGACGAGGAGCTCGAAGACCTTGGGCGAGAGCGTCGAGCCGCGGCCGATCGCCGGGCCGGAGCCGAAGGGGTGGGAGCCGATCTCCTTCTCGTCGACGCCCGGAGCGTCGGTGGCGTGGGTGACGTCCACTGCGATCGCGATGTCGGGGCGCGCCTGGAAGGCGGCGGTGCGGGCACCGAAGAGCCCGATCTCCTCCTGCACCGCGGCGACGGCGGCGAACGAGCCGCCGGGGCCGTCGCCCTCGGCGCAGCGCCGCAGGCTCTCGAGCGCGACGTAGGCGCCGAGGCGGTTGTCCATCGCCCGCGAGACCAGTCGCTCACCGGCGACCGGCATCGGCTCGGCGGCGATCACCACCGGGTCGCCGACCCGGACCAGCGCCTCGGCCTCCTCGCGGTCGGCGGCGCCGATGTCGATGTGCATGCCCTTCAGCTCGACCACTTTTTTCCGCTGGTCGGGCTCGAGCAGGTGGATCGGCTTGCGCCCGGCGACGCCGGGGACGATGCCGTCCCTGCCGCGGATCTCGACCCGCTGGCCGACGAGGATCTGCGGATCCCAGCCGCCGACCGGTGCGAACCAGAGGAAGCCCTTCTCGTCGACGTGGGTGACGATCAGCCCGATCTCGTCGATGTGGCCGACCACCGCCAGCAGCGGCGAGGCCTCGCCGACGCGGGCGATCGTCGAGCCGATTCCGTCGACGCTGACGTCCGCGAACGAGGCGGCCTCGCGCCAGACATCGGCGGCCGGCCCCTCGTAACCCGAGGGAGCACCGGCTCGCAACAGTTTGTCGAGAAGGACTGGAGTGCTCAAAAGGTTCGCGCAGTATGCCTAAGTGTGGGCGCCGCTTGCTTCCCGGCGGAGTTCCTCACGCCGCGGGCCGTAGCCGCGGTGCTCGTGGACGATCATCGCCCAGATCAGGACGACGGCGATCGCGACCGAGGTCAAGGCCGGCACCGCGGTGGCGACCGGGACCAGGAAGAGGAGGACGATTGCCAGCCCGAGGCGGTGGCGGTTGAGCGAGTGGACGTGGCGCCAGCGGAAGGCGACGAGCCCGAGCAGGTAGATCGCGAGGCCGCCGAGCAGGGCGAAGGCGGGGACGTCGTGCAGGTGCTCGTCGTAGTGGCCGATCGTCACCTTCATCCCGAAGGCGATGAGGACGATTCCGGCGACCATCAGCAGATGGATGTAGGAGTAGGAGTCGCGGGCGAGTTCGTTCTGCTCCCGACCGACCTCGGCTTCGCCGAGCCGCCGCGCCGAGATCAGGGCGACGACGTCGAAGTAGGTCCACCAGAGCGCCGCCGCGAGGAAGATCCCGAGCACGGCGGCGGTGCCGATCCCGAGGTCGAGGGCTCCGGAGGCGCCGATGCCGATCGCGACGATGCTCTCGCCGAGGGCGATGATCACGATCAGGCCGTGGCGCTCGGCGAAGTGGCCGGGGACGAGCTTCCAGCCTTCGGCGCCGAAGAAGTAGGGCCCGGCCATGTCGAGGAAGATCGCCAGCGCCCAGAGGGCGCCCTGGGCGAGGCCGTCGAAGAGGGAGGCGAGGACGAGGATCCCGACCGCGACCGCGGTGCTGACGGCGAGTCCGATCACCGAGCGCTGCAGATCCTTGTCATCGGCCCCGGCGAGCCAGAAGAGGAAGATGTGGGCGGTGCGGTAGAAGCCGATGCCGAGGGCGAAGGTGAGGGCAAGGTTGCCGAAGGCCTCCTGGACGGCGAGCGAGACGATCAGCATCGCCGCCATCGCGGCGAAGATGACGAGGCGAACCACCCCGGCCTCAGGGTCGATGACGCTGGTCAGCCAGGAGTAGCCGACCCAGGCCCACCAGAGGACGCCGAGGATCAGCAGGCCCTGGGCCAGGCCCGACCAGGTCTGGTCGTGCGACATCAGCGCCGTGCACTGGGTGATCGCGAGGACGAAGACGAGGTCGAAGAAAAGCTCCAGCGGCGTCACCCGCTCGCCCTCGCGGCGGGTGGCAGACATGCGCGCTCGGTGCGAAACCTCGATCGCCAGATCCTAGGGGGTGTCTGAGGTCAAGGGGTCTTATAGGCCCGGGAACTCAGACACGTCCGGGAGGTGTGACGGATTCGAATACT
>JBIOVP010000108.1:0-13230 GCA_044867815.1 Solirubrobacterales bacterium
CACCCCCACCCCCTCAGCCGAACGCTTGCTAACCCGCTGCTTCGGCGCTGCGAAGACCCCCGCGGGCCCACGCGGCGAAAAGGAAGGAGAGAGCTAGGCCGATACCAAACGCTGCGGCAACCAGGACGGGGTCGCCGGAGATCAGGCCGCGGCCGGCCTCGAGGAGGGCGGTGATCGGGTTGACGGAGGCGATCGCGTGGATCCAGCCGCTGAGGAGGTCGAGGGGGACGTAGACGGGGGCGAGGAAGAGGACGAGGAAGGTCGGGAACTGCATCAGCGGGCCGCCCTGGATCGAGCGGACGCGGAGGGCGACGCCGGCGGCCCAGAGGGTGGCGGCGATGCTGACCAGGAAGGCAAGCAGGTAGAGGGCGGCGATTTCGCCGGCGCTGCCGCCGACCTCCATCCCGGCGACCAGCGCCACCGTCGTCAGCACGACCCAGGTGACGACGGCGCGGAAGAGGGCCGCGAGGGTGTAGCCGAGGACGATGCCGCTGCGATGGCTGGCGGCGAGCATGTAGCGGCGGCCGAAGCCGCTCTCGAAGTCGCGGGCCATCGCGAAGCCGGTGAAGACGCCGCCGAAGGCCGCCGACTGCAGCAGCACAAAGACGAACTGGAAGGCGGTGTAGCCGCTGGGGAAGTCGAAGCCGGGGACTTCGCTGATCGCCGCCAGGCCGCCGGCGAAGGAGACGAAGAAGAAGAGCGGGAACAGCAGCGCCGGCATCAGGAAGGCCGGGTTGGTGAGGAAGTTGTGGATGCTGCGCCAGGCCACCCCGCGGGCGACGGCGCCGACCCCGGCGGTCCGCTGCTCGCTCACGTCCGCACCAGCCTCGTCTTCAGGGCTCGGCTCGCCGCCAGCATCCCCAGCGTCCCGATCGCCGCCGCGATCCCGAACCCGAGCGCCAGGGCGTCAAGCTCCCAGCCTTCGATCAGCAGCGAGCGGATCGCCTCCAGCAGGTAGGTCACCGGGTTGGCGCTGGCGATCGCGTGGAACCAGTCGGTCGTCAGCAGGTCGAGCGGCAGCGTCATCGCCGAGAGGAACAGAAAGACGAAGAAGACCGGGAAGAGACCCTGTACCGCCTCGCCGGAGCCGAAGCGCAACGCCGCGAGGAGGCCGATCGTGCCGAAGGCGACGGTGATCGTCACCGAGAGGAGCACGAGGACGAGAGCGCCGGCCACGCCCGCCGCCAGTTCGGCCCCGGCGATCAGGCCGACCGCGAGGTAGACGACCGCCTGGACGACGCCGAGGACGAAGGCCCCGGCGAGGAGGCCGCTGAGCAGGGCGGCGCCGCGCAGCGGCGTCAGCGCGAGGCGGTTGAGGAAGCCGGTCTCGATATCGCGGGCGAGGTCGGTCCCCGAGTTCATCACCGAGAAGAGCGCGCCCTGGATGAAGGGGACGGCGAGGATGAAGGTGAGGTAGGAGTCGGTCGGGAAACCGGGCAGGCTGGTCGCGTCTTCGAGCCCGCCGGCGTTGACGGCGAGGAGGAAGAGCGGGAAGACGAGGGCGGGGACGATCTGTGCGGGCTGGCGCAGGGTGCGCAGGACCGAGCGGCGGGCGAGCTGGCCGATCTGGTTGCCGAGGGAGGAGCTCACGCGGGGGCGACCGGCTCCGGCTCGGCGTCCGCGGGTTCCTCCTCGCCGGCCCCCTCCAGCGAGCGACCGGTCTTGGCGAGGAAGACGTCGTCGAGTGAGGGCGCGTGCAGCTGCAGGTGCTCGATCGCGATCCCCTCGGAGTCGAGCGCCCGCACCACCTCGGCCAGCTGCGACTCGCCTCCGTCGAGGCGGACGGCGACGCCGCGCGGGGAGGAGCCGGCCTGCTGGCCGAAGCGGCCGAGGACGGCGGTCATCCGCTCGCGCTCGCCCTCCTCGCGGGGGACCGCTTCGACGGTCGGGCGACCGATTTCCGCCTTCAGCTCCGCCGGCGTGCCCTCGGCGACGAGGTGGCCGTGGTCGATGATCCCGACCCGGTTGGCGAGCGCGTCGGCCTCCTCCAGGTACTGCGTCGTCAGGAAGACGGTGACCCCGTCCTCGGCGGCGAGGCGGGCGACCTCTTCCCAGAGCGCGGTGCGGCTCTGGATGTCGAGGCCGGTGGTCGGCTCGTCGAGGAAGAGGATGCGGGGGCGGTGGGCGAGGGCGAGGGCGAGGTCGAGCCGGCGTTTCATCCCGCCCGAGTAGCCGCCGACCTTGCGGTCGGCCGCGTAGGCGAGGCCGACCCGCTCCAGCAGCTCGTTGCCCCGCGTCTCCCGCTCGCTCTTGCCAAGACCGTGCAGCGCGGTCTGCAGGCGCATGTGCTCGCGCCCGGTCAGCAGGGGGTCGAGCGCCGCCTCCTGCAGGGCGGCGCCGATCGAAGCTCGCACCTGCGGACCCTGCTCGACGACGTCGAAGCCGCCGACCCGGGCGGTGCCGGCGGTGGGAGGGAGGAGGGTGGTCAGCATCAGCACCGTGGTTGACTTGCCGGCGCCGTTGGGGCCGAGGAAGCCGTAGATCTCCCCCTGGGCGACCTCGAGGTCGATGCCGTCGACCGCCCGCGGCCCGTTCTTGAACTCGCGGACGAGCCCTTCGACCTCGATCCCCCCACCGCGCTGCGTCTCCGTCGTCACCGCGTTTGAGGGTATCCAGTAGAACTCCCGGGCCGATGCGCGAGCGGACCCGCACCTACAGCCTGGCGATGAACGTCAACAAACCCGTCGCCCGGTGGGGGCGGATGCAGGTCGAGGGCCTGGAGGCGGTGCCCGAGTCGGGACCGCTGCTGATCCTCGGCAACCACGACAGTCATTGGGACCCGATCATGGTCGGGATCGCCGCCTACAAGCGCAGGCAGATCCGTGCCCTCGCCAAATCCGAGCTTTGGGACGTGCGGGGCCTCGGACCGATCCTCAACGGCATGGGACAGATCCCGATCCAGCGAGGCAAGGGCGACAAGGACGCGCTGGCGAAGGCGATCGAGGCACTGCGGGCGGGCGTCTGCATCGGCGTCTTCCCCGAGGGCACCCGCTCCAGGGGCAGGGTCCTGCGCGCCCGCAGCGGTGTCGGCCGCCTCGCGCTCGAGGTGCCGGAGGCCCACGTCACCCTGGTCGCGATCGAGGGCACCACTGACCTCACCGGCTTCCCCCGGCGGCCGCGGATCCGCCTCCGCTTCTTCGACCCGGTCGGCGGTCAGCCCCGCCCCGACGAGGACCCCGGCGCCCTCTCGGCCCGGCTCCTGTCCGAGATCCGCGAGCTCGTCCCGCCCTCGCTCTCCCACCGCAGGCGCGCCAAGTTCAGCGGCGTCGCCGAGGACTGAACCCATCCCGCGGGTCCCTTCGGCCGCCGGGCGACCGAAGGGACCACGGAACGATGTGCTCTCTCTGACGCTCAGTCCTCGGGCTCCTGGCCGTTGGGTTGGAGGGCGTACCACTCGGCGCCGAACTCGTCGATGTCGTTGCCGTTCGCTTCCCCCGGGTTCTGGTCGCCGGCGTAGGTGTAGAGGGGCCAGCCGTTGTAGGTGACCTGGACGGTGCCGTCCTTGCGCCTGGTCGTGCCGAGCATGCTGCGGTCCGCCGCGCCTTGCGCTTGCGGGTCGCCTTCGGTCAGAAGAGGCGGCCAGGCGGCTGCGCAGGCGTCGTAGCAGGCCGACTTCGAACCCTTGTCCTTGTGGAAGTCGTAGAGAGTGAGGCCTTTGGAATCGACGAGGATCGTCCCCAGGTCGCCGACCTTGGCGGCCGAGACGATGCCGTCGCCACCACCTGAGGTTTCGGCGGCTTCGCCGTACCCGCCTTTGACGCTCGCTTCGCTGGTTTCGGAGGCCGGCCTGCCCCCACCGCCACCCTTGCCGCTGTAGGCGCTACCCGAGCTGCTGTCGCCGCCGCCGCAGCCGGTGATCACGACCGCGGTCGCGGCCACCAGGCAGAAGGCGTAGATGAATCTCCTCACGTCGGTTCCTCCTCGTGTTCGATGTCGAGCGCCGCCACCGGCGAGTTCACCGGGGCGGCGAAGGTGCGCCTGCCGGTGTCGACCACGACCGCCCGCGTGCGCGAGAGGTCGAGCGCCGAGCTGAGCACGGCGTCGGAGTCGTCCCCCCAGCGGTAGCGGAAGGTTCCGGCCGGATAGGAGACGCCCTTCGGGCCGCGCAGCCACACCCTGCAGAGCGTTCCCGAGGGCACCCCGTGCACGTACATGTGGATCTCGGTGCCGTAGGCATGGGGCTCCAGCGTCGCGTCGATGCTGATGCCCTCGGGAAGATTGGCGAACCGGACCTCCTGCACCGGCTCCTGGTCGCTGCTGCCGCCGAAAACGAAGAGGAGCAGGACAGTGGCCACAGCTGCTGCCGCGCCGCCGAAGGCAAAGCCGCCGAGGAGGCGCCGGCGCTGTCGTTGCTGCGTCCGCTGTTTTTCGGCCGCGATCGTCGCCGCGATCCGCTGGCCCAGCTCCGGCGGCGGTTGCGGCGCCGGGCCGAAGTGGGCGGGGTCGGCGTGGGGAAGCATCCGCGCCACCGGCGCCAGCGCCGCCAGCTCCTCGCGGCAGCCGGCGCAGCCCTCGAGGTGCGCCTCCAGGCCGGCCCGCTCGTCGCGTTCCAGATGCCCGAGCGCGTAGGCGCCCAGCAGCTCCCGCCATTCGCGGCACTCGTTCCTAGTCTTCATAGCCCATCTCCTCGAGCACGACCCGCAGCGCCCGCAGCCCGTAGTAGACGCGGCTCTTCACGGTCCCCTCCGGCACCCCCAGCTCCGTCGCGACCTCGGCGTAGGGCCGGCCGCGGTAGTAGGTCTCGACCAGGGCCCGCCGGTGGTCCTCGCCGATCCGCCGCATCGCCTCCTCCATCTGCCAGGCCTGCAGCGCCTCGTCGAGCGGTTCGACCGCCGGCTCGACGCCACCCTCGGCGACCAACGGCCGCACCGCGCGCGCCCGGCCGAGGTCGATGACGACGTTGCGGAGGATCGCGAACAGCCACGTCCGCAGCGAGCCGATCTTCGGGTCGAAGCGGTCGCCCGCGCGCCAGGCGCGGACGAAGGTCTCCTGTACCGCCTCTTCGGCGAGGCCGGAGTCACCGAGCGAACGAACCGCGAAGCCGTACAGCTCGCCGGAGTGGGCGGCGTAGGCCTCGCGGACATCGCGTTCGCGGCTGAGCGCGCCCCGGGTCGAATTTCCAAGCTGGATCATCCGACCCGGCATACGCTCCCCGGCGTTGCCGGGTTCAAATTCCTCTCGGAAGAGGGCCTATTCGAGTTTCCCGATCTTGAAGATCTTCGTCCCGCAGTCAGGGCAGACACCCTGGATCGCCGGACGACCGTTCTTCATCGTCACCTGTTTGGCGTCTTTGATCTCGACCTTCTTGCGCTCCTTGACGCAGTAACCCTCAGGCATGAAGGGGCCCTCCTTTCTTGCCGCGAACGGCAAATCTCGCGCTACCGGCGAGGTGGATTGAGGCGAATGTAACGCAGGTTCCCGACGCATCCGCCTAATTTTGTGCGAATTCACACAAGACAGCCATACCGCGCGTCAACTACCCTGGCCCCGCGGTCCCAAGCCCTTCCAACCCTTAGAGGAGATAGAGGAATGCCCGAAGCAGTCATCGTCGACACCATCCGCACGCCGATCGGCCGTGCCTTCAAGGGGTCGCTGGCCCAGCTGCGCCCCGACGAGATGGGCGCCTACGTGGTCGACCAGCTGCTGGAGCGCAACCCCGGGGTCGACCCGGCCCTGATCGAAGACGTCTTCTGCGGCGTCGGGATGCCGCAGGGCCTGCAGGCCTTCAACCTCGCCCGGATCATCTCCCTGCTCAGCGAAAAGCTGCCGCAGGAGGTCAACGGGGTCACCGTCTCCCGCTACTGCTCCTCCAGCCTCGACGCGATCCGCCACGCCGGTAACGCGATCAAGGCCGGCGAGGGCGACGCCTACCTCGCCGTCGGCGTCGAGTTCGTCAGCCGCTACAACGAGCGCACCGAGCCCGCCGGCGAGGCCGACCAGAACGAGAACCTGAAAGGCAACGACGGCCAGCCCAACGCCTACATCGCGATGGGCGAGACCGCCGTCAACGTCGCCAAGAAATACGAGGTCAGCCGCGCCGACATGGACAAGTTCGCCCAGCGCTCGCAGGAACTGGCGGTGCGCTCGCAGGAGGACGGCTTCTTCGACCGCGAGATCGTCCCGGTGAAGCTGCCCGACGGCAACGAAGTGACCAAGGACGACGGCCCCCGCGCCTCCTCGACCCTGGAGAAGCTCTCCGAACTGCCGGAGGCCTTCGGCGGTGGCGGCGTCACCGCCGGCAACTCCTGCCCGCTCAACGACGGCGCCGCCGCGGTGCTGCTGATGAGCGACACCAAGGCCAAGGAGCTGGGTCTGACCCCGCGCGCCCGGATCATCACCGCCGCCACCCACGGCAACGAGCCGGAGCTGATGGGCGTTGCCCCGATCGGCGCGATCAAGAAGGTCCTCGACCGCGCCGGGATGTCGATCTCCGACGTCGACGCCGTCGAGCTGAACGAGGCCTTCGCCGCCCAGGTGATCCCGATCATGGCCGAATGCGGGATTGACGAAGACAAGCTCAACACCCACGGTGGCGCGATCGCCCTCGGCCACCCCTTCGGGATGACCGGCGCCCGGATCATGGGCACCCTCCTCAACGTCCTCGAGACCGACGACAAGCAGGTCGGCCTGGAGACCATGTGCGTCGCTGGCGGCCAGGGCAAGGCCATGCTGGTCGAAAGGCTGAACTAAGCAGCGATTGGTGAGTTAGCGCCCCTGTAACGGCGTTAACTCACCACCCACGAGTTAGGGTCGGGTCGTGGAGACGCTTCTCTACGAGACCGATGGGCGCGTTGCGCGGATAACGCTCGATCGCCCGGAGCGCGGCAACGGGATCACCCCCCGCATGCCGGTCGAGCTGGCCGAGTGCGTGGAGCGGGCGAACCTCGACCCGGAGGTGCATGCGATTGCGCTGGCCGGCAACGGCACTGGCTTCTGCGGCGGCTACGACCTCGTCGCCTCGGCCGAGGGCGACATGAGCAAACTCGGCGATGGTGGCGAACCGCCGCTCGGCTCGCCCCTCGACCCGGCGGTGATCGGTGCCAACCACGCGCCGGCCTCGAACTGGGACCCGGTCACCGACTACCAGTTCATGTCGCGCAACGTGCGCGGCTTCATGAGCCTCTTCCACTCCGAGAAGCCGGTCCTCTGCAAGGTCCACGGCTACTGCGTCGCCGGTGGCACCGACATGGCGCTCTGCTCGGACCTCCTGGTGATCGCCGAGGACGCGAAGATCGGCTACCCGCCGGCCCGCGTCTGGGGCTCGCCGACCACGGCGATGTGGGCTAGCCGCCTCGGGCCGATGCGGGCCAAGCGCCTGCTGCTGACCGGCGACTCGCTGACCGGAGCCGAGGCGGCGGAGTGGGGGCTGGCAACCGAAGCGACGCCGGCCGGCCAACTCGACGAGCGCTTCGAGCGCCTGCTCGAGCGGGTGGCCCGGATGCCAATCAACCAGCTGGTGATGATGAAGCTGCTGGTCAACCAGACCGTCCACGCCCAGGGCCTCACCCAGACCCAGGTCCTCGGCACCTTCTTCGACGGCATCGCCCGCCACACCGAGGAGGGTCACGCTTTCGTCCGCCGCGCCGCCGGGTCCGGCTTCCGCGAGGCCGTCCGTGAGCGCGACGAGCCCTACGGCGACCACGGTCTCGAAGGTTTCGGCCTCGATCCCGAATAGGCTGCCGCGGCGATGAGCGACGCCCCGCACCCGAGCTCGATGATCACCCCGGAGTCGGTCCGGGCCTTCCTCCCCGGCAGCTTCCCCGGTGACCTCGGGATCGAGCCACTTGAGGTCGAGGACTCCCACGCCCGCGGCGGCATCGTCGTCGACAAGCGCCACCTGCACCCGGGCGGCTTCGTCCACGGCGGCGTCTGGACCGCGCTCGGCGACACCGTCGCCGCCTGGTCGACCTTCCGCTGCATCCCGCCCGGCCACAACTTCACGACGATCGAGCTGAAGCTGAACGTCTTCGCCGCCGGCATCCTCGGCGACGAGATCGAGGCCCGCGCCGAGCCCCTCCACGTCGGCAGGAGCACGGTCGTGATCGAGGTCCGGATCGAGCGCCGTCGCGAGGGCATGGGCCCGCGCCTGGCGGCGAACTTGATCGTGTCTCAGTTCGTGTTACCGCCGCAGAACGCCTAGGACACCACGGGGCTGAGTCGCGACGCCTCGACGAAGTTGCGGAACAACGCCGCCTCATAGGTGCGGTGGACCAGGGTCTCGGCGTGCCACTGGACGCCGATCAGGAAGGGATGCGAAGGGTCCTCGACCGCCTCGATCGTCCCGTCCGGGGCCCGCGCGGTGACCTTCAGTCCCTCCCCGAGCCGCTCGATCGCCTGGTGGTGGAAGGAGTTGATGTCGAGTTCGTCGGAGACCTTCACCTCGTCGTCTCCCAGCACGGCCGCCAGCCGGCTGCCCGGCTCGATCTCGATCGTGTGGCTGGTCTCGTTGCCGGGGTTCGACTGCCGGTGCGGGATCTCTTCGGAGATCGCCGGCAGGTGCTGGATCAGGGAGCCGCCGCGGGCGACGTTGAGCGCCTGGGTGCCGCGGCAGATCGCCAGGATCGGGATACCCCGTGCATCGGCGCAGCGGGCCACCGCCAGCTCGAAGCGATCCAGGTCCGGCTCGGTCGGGCCCAGCTCGGGGTGGGGCTCAGCCCCGTAGGTGTCGGGGTCGAGGTCAGGGCCTCCGGAGAGGCAGACGCCGTCGAGACGGTTGAGCAGCGACCCGATCGCGTCCTCCGGCAGCGGCGGGACCACCATCGGCAGTGCCCCGGCGGCCTCGATCGCGCGCAGGTAGGTGAGCCCGAGGACCATCTCGCGGACCTTCGGCTCGCTCTCCGGGGTCTGCTGGATCCGTTTCGGCTCCCTCACCTCCGAGGTCGTCACCCCGATCAGGGGCCGGCCGTTGTTGTCGCCTCGCTTCATGCCGGTGAATTCTCCACTACCCAGGTGTCCTTGCAACCGCCCCCCTGCGAGCTGTTGACGACCATCTCGCCGGCGCCCTGCGCGAAGCGGGTAAGGCCGCCGGTCATCGCCGCCTGCCCGCCGGCCCGGCTGATCACGAACGGGCGCAGGTCGATCCGCCGCGGCCGCAGGCCGGTGCCGCGCACGGTCGGGTGGCTGGAGATCTCCACCGGCTCCTGGGCGATGAAGCGCTCGGGCCGCCGCCGCACCACCGCGATCGCCCGCTGCCGTTCCGGCTCGCCCGCCCGCGGCATGATCGTCACCCCGTGCCCGCCGAAGCCGCCGCGCGGCTTGATCACCAGTTCCTCGAGTCGTTCCATCGCCTCTTCCCGGGCGGCCTCCTCGCTGAGGTCGTAGCTGGGGACCGAGCGCAGCAGCGGCTCTTCGCCGAGGTAGAACTCGACCATCCGCTCGACGTAGGCGTGGGCGAGCTTGTCGTCGGCGAGGCCGGTGCCGAAGGCGTTGACGCAGCGCAGGCGGCCGGAGCGCAGCGCCGGCAGCAGCAGCTCGCCCAGCTCGGTCGGGCGTCCGTCCGCCCCGGTGATCTGGTCGGCGTCGAGGCGGCGGTAGACGACGTCGATCTGGTGACGCCGGTGGGAGATCCTGGCGAACAGGCGCCCGCGGCTCGCCTCCAGCTGGTCGGGGGTGACGATCGGCAGGTTTAGTTCCCGCCCGACCCGCTCGTGCTCGTACCAGGCGCCGTTCCCGGGGCCGTCGGAGAGGACGACGGCGAACGGCTCTGCGCGACCGGGCGGGGCGGCGGCCCGGATCGCCTCGCCCATCTGCTCCAGGTAGCCGCCGAGGTCGCGGGGTTGAAGGGCGGCTTCGAGCTCCGGCTCGACGATTTCGCGGATCGCCAGCGAGTAGCAGGCGCCGGAGGGCATCCGCAGGTTGTCCTCCAGCACCTGCAGCTCGCCCTCCTGGTTGCGGACCAGGTCGAGGCCCGCCACCATCGCCGGCGGCACCTCGGAGTCCAGCAGCCCCGCCATCGCCGGCGCGTATCCCTCCGAGGTCTCGAGCAGCCGGCGCGGCACGACGCCGGCGTCGAAGATCCGCTGCGGCCCGTAGGCGTCGACGATGAAGGCGTTGAGGGCGCGCGCCCGCTGCAGCAGCCCCGCTTCCAGCCGCTCCCACTCCTCGGCGCTGATCAGCCGCGGCACCGGGTCGATCGGGATCGGCCTTTCTTCGCCGAAGGTGAGGCCGCTCCCGGCCACCTTCGCGTCGACCCGATCCTGCAGCTCGGCCAGGTCCCGCCGCCCCAGTTCCTCCAGCAGATCGGCGTACAGCGGCCGCGGCGTCCCGTCGGCCTGGAAGCCCTCGTCTGTGCAATCCGGTTCCGTCGAGTAGGCGGGAGCAGCGTTCACGCCTCAGCTTCTACCCGCTCCTCAGGTACTTCGAGCCGTTCGATTTGCGGCAGTTTCCACATCGCGCTGGCGATCGCCAGGCCGATCGCGACCGAGAGGAAGACGAGGAACCATTCGCCCGGGCCAAGCAGGACGAGGTCGAAGAAGTCGCGCAGGAAGGGGAGGGCGAGGATGCCGGCGTAGGCCCCGCCCAGGGCCATCACCATCACCAGCATGTAGCCCTGGATCGCGATGTGCTCGCGGCCGGGACCGCGCTCGAGCAGGAGCACGAAGGCGAGCCCGAGGGCGATCAGGGTCGAGGTCGCCGCGGTCCGGCCCTCGGCGAGGGTGCCGCCGGCGACGGTGTCGACGAGGAAGAAGGAGAGGATCGAGCCGAGTGCCGTTCCCAGCCCGGCCGGGACCGCGAATGCCGCCAGCGCCCGCAGCAGGCGGCCGCGGTAGAGGGGGCCGTCGGAGGGCATCAGCGCCAGCACGAAGGAGGGGATGCCGATCGTCAGCAGCGCCGCCACGGTCAGGTGCCGCGGCAGGAAGGGGAAGACGAACCCCGGGACCGCGACGAGCAGGATCAGCGCCGCGGCGTAGACGGTCTTGGTCAGGTAGAGACGGCCGAGGCGGTGGATGTTGCGGGCGATCTTCCGCCCCTCGCCGACCGCCTCCGGCAGCCGCTCGAACTGGTCCTTCAGCAGGACCACGTCGGCGACGCCCTTGGTCACCTGCGTCCCCGAGCCCATCGCCACCGCCATCCGCGCCCGCTTCAGCGCCGGCACGTCGTTGACGCCGTCGCCGATCATCGCCACGTAGCGGCCGCTGGCGACCAGCGCCCCGACCAGCGTTTTCTTCTGCTCCGGCTTGATCCGGCAGAAGATCGTGTTCTCCATCGCGGCCTTCGCCAGCCCCTCCTCGTCGTCTGGCAGGTCGGGGCCCTCGACCACCCCGGCGTCCTGCGGCACGCCGACCGCGTAGGCGACCGCGGTGACGGTGGCGGCGGCGTCGCCGGAGATCAGCTTCAGGTCGACTTCCTCCTCGCGCATGGTCGCGATCGTCGTCGCCGCGTCGGGCCGCAGCGTCTCCTCCAGCACGACCAGCGCCAGCGGGTTCAGCCGCGGCGCCCCGTTCGCGGCCGGGTCATCGGGCAGCGCCTCGCCGGTCTGACCGAAGGCGACGACCCGCCGCCCCGCCGCGGTCTCCTGCTCCAGCTTCTCGGCCAGCCGCGGCGGCAGGGTCAGCGCCCCGGACTCGGCGAGGATGTCCGGCGCCCCGAGAACGTAGGTGGCGCCGCCGCCGGAGCCGTCGAGCGAGAGGCCGCTCCACTTCCACTCCGAGGAGAACGGCACCTCGCCGCGCACCGTCCCCGCCTTCCCCGGGAACTCCTCGGCGATCGTCTCCAGGGTCTTGTTGCGGTTGCCGGCGCTGGCGGCGAACCGGCCGAGCGCCGCCCCCCCGGACTTCGGGTCGATCCCGTCGGCGTACTCGACCCCGGTCAGCCGCAGCTCGCCCGCCGTCAGCGTCCCGGTCTTGTCGACGCAGATCGTGTCGACCGAGGCGAGGCTCTCGCTCGCGCTCATCTGCTGCACCAGCGTCCCCCGCTTCGCCAGCTGTTTCGCCGCGACCGCGAAGGTGACGCTCATCAGCAGCACCAGACCCTCGGGAATCAGGGTGACGAGGCCGGCGGTGGCCGTCTGCGCCGCCTCGTGCAGCGGCACGCTGCGGAGCTTCAGGCTGAGGACGAGGACGATCGCCAGCGGCATCATGATGTAGGTGGAGGCGATGATCACCCGGTTGACCTCCTCCTGCAGCGGCGAGGGCGGGTGGCGGAAGGTCTTCGCCTCACCGGCGATCTTCCCCGCGTAGCTCTCCTCGCGGACCGCGTCGACGACGTAGTGGCCGGAGCCGGAGACGCAGAAGGAGCCGGAGAGGAGGCGGTCGCCCTTGGCCTTCTCGATCCCGTCGGACTCGCCGGTCAGGAGCGACTCGTCCATCGTCATCCCCCGCGAGGCGACCGCCTCGCCGTCGGCGACCAGCTGGTCGCCCGGCCCGACCTCGATCAGGTCGCCGGGGACGACCTCGTCGGCGATCAGCTCCAGCACCTCGCCGTCGCGCACGACCCGCGCGTGCGGGGCGACGAGGACGGCGATTTCGTCCAGCGTTTCCTTCGCCTTCTTCTCCTGGTAGATGCCGATGCCGGAGTTGACGACCGCGATCACCCCGAACAGCGCGTCGGCGTAGAGCCCGAGCCCGAGGTCGAGCACGAAGAAGCCGGCGATGATCGCGTTGAAGAGGGTGAAGACGTTGGCGGCGACGATGCTCGCCAGGGAGCGCGAGGCGTTCTGCGGCGGCGGCCCGAGCCTGCGCAGCCGCGCGGCCGCCTCGCTGCTGGAGAGTCCCTGGTCCACGCTGGTTTGGCCGTTACCCATCAGGCCCCCTATTCAATAGGGTGCGGGAACGATGGGCCTGAAACTCGGACTCAACCTCGGCTACTGGGGGATCGGTCCGGCCGGCGAGGAGGCGGTGGAGATCGTCCGCGCCGCCGAGGGGCTCGGCTACGAGTCGGTCTGGGCGGCCGAGTCCTACGGCTCCGATGTGGTCAGCGTCCTCGCCTGGCTGGCGGCGCAGACCGAGACGATCAACCTCGGGGCGGCGATCATGCAGGTGCCGGCGCGGCCGCCCGCGGCGGCGGCGATGGCCGGGGCGACGATCGACAAACTCTCCGGCGGCCGCTTCCTCTTCGGCTTCGGCCCCTCCGGGCCGCAGGTCTCCGAGGGCTGGTACGGGGTCCCCTACGCGAAGCCGTGGGGGCGGACCCGCGAGTACATCGAAGTGGTGCGGGAGATCATCGCCCGCGAGGGCCCGGTCGACCATCAGGGGGAGCACTACACGCTGCCGCTGCCGGGGGGCGAGGGCA
>JBIOVP010000109.1:0-14608 GCA_044867815.1 Solirubrobacterales bacterium
CGACGGCCGAGGAGGAAGCTCCGGAGCAGCGGCGTGGCGTCTTCAAGCGGCTGCGCGAGAGCCTTTCGAAAAGTCGCCAGGCGCTGACCAAGGAGATCGGGGCCAGTCTTTTCGACCGAATCGACGACGAGACCTGGGAGCTACTGGAGGAGGCGCTGATCCTCGCCGACGTCGGCGCGCCCACGACGGCGGCGGTTGTCGAGCGGCTCGAGCACGAGGTCGAGTCCGGCGCCGTGCCCGCTGACGGCGTCGCCGTCCGCGACCGGTTGATCGAGATCCTCGCCGAGGTCGCGAGCACCGGCCGCGCGCCGATCGACCTCAGCGCCGAGCCGGCGGTTCTGATGGTGGTCGGGGTCAACGGCACCGGCAAGACGACGACGATCGGCAAGATCGCCTGGCACCTGAGCAGGGAGATGGGGCTGGACGTGATCATGGCCGCCGCCGACACCTATCGTGCCGCCGCCGCCGAGCAGCTGGAAACCTGGGCCGAGCGGGCCGGCGCCGAGCTGATCCGCGGCGAAGAGGGCGCCGACCCCGGCGCCGTCGCCTACGACGCGATCAACGCCGCCCGCGCCCGCGGTGCCGACGTCGTCATCGTCGACACCGCCGGCCGCCTCCACACCCAGAGCAACCTGATGGATGAGCTGGCGAAGGTGCGCCGGGTGATCCAGAAACAGATCCCCGAGGCCCCGCACGAGACCCTGATCTCGATCGACGCCACCACCGGCCAGAACGGGCTGCGCCAGGCCAAGGTCTTCTCCGAGGCGGTCGAGGTCGACGGCGTCGTCCTGACCAAGCTGGACGGCACCGCCCGCGGCGGCATCGCCCTCGCGATCGCCTCCGACCTCGGCATCCCGGTGAAGCTGATCGGTGTCGGCGAGACCCTCGAGGACCTGCGCCCCTTCGACCCCGCCGACTACGCCAGCGCGCTGCTGGCCGACTGATGGTCGGGACCGCCGACGGCTCCGGTCAGGATCTAGTTCCGGCTTTGCGACCCTTGCGCCGCCGGGGCGCGGGTCGCCTGCCGAGCTGTTTACCGCGCCCGCCGTGGGACATCTCGAACTCGCGGACCAGGCCGAGGTCCCCTGCCATCCGCCGTACCTCGTCCGCCTGGTCGCTGAGGACGAAGCTGACGCCCGTCCCGCGACGGCCCGCCCGCCCGGTGCGGCCGACGCGATGGACGTAGGCGTCGCGGTCCTCCGGAGCGTCGTAGTTGATCACGTGGGTGATTCCGTCGACGTCGATGCCCCGGGCGGCGACATCGGTGGCCACGAGAGCTTCGACCTCGCCGTCCTCGAAGCGGGCCAGCGCGCGTTCGCGCTGCCGCTGGCTCTTGTCGCCGTGCATCGCCACGGCTTCGATCCTGTGGCTCCGCAGCCGCTTCACCAGCCGGTCGGCGCCGCGCTTGGTGCGGACGAAGACAAGGGTCTGACCGCAGTCGACGTCGCGCAACTGCTCGACCAGGTGCTCGAGCTTCTCCCCCTGCGTGCCGACCGGGAGGAAGCGGTGCTCAATGTCGGCCTTGGTCTGCTTCGGCGCATGCGTGTGGCGCCGGGCGTCGCGGGTGTAGGCGGCGGCCACCTTTCCGGTGGCGCCCTCCAGGGTCGCGGAGAAGAAAAGCGTCTGGCGCCTGGCCGGAGTGCGGGAGACGAGACGGTCGACCGCCGGCTTGAACCCCATGTCGAGCATCCGATCGGCCTCGTCGAGGACGAGGATGCGCACTCGATCGAGGGAGACGACGCCACGGTCGATCAGGTCCTCGAGTCGACCGGGGGTGGCGACGAGGACGTCAGCGCTCCTCGCGGCCTTGATCTGGGGGCCGAACCCGACGCCGCCGTAGACGGCGGCGATCTTCAGGTTTCGCGCTCCCGCCAGGGGGCGGAGCTCGTCGACGATCTGGCCGGCGAGCTCGCGCGTCGGCGCCAGCGCCAGCGCGGCCGGCTGCCCTTGCCGCGGCGAGAGGCGCTCGAGCATGGGGATTCCGAAGGCGAGCGTCTTGCCAGATCCGGTCGGGGACTGGACGAGAAGGTCATGTCCGGCCAGCGCGTCGCTGATGACCAGCTGCTGGACGGGGAACGGGTTGGTGATGTCGCGACGCGCGAGCGCGCGGATCACCGGCTGTGAGATGCCGAGATCGGCAAACGAAGTTATGGAAGTACTCCTGACTTGGGTGGTAAGGGAGATCCTGCGGCCCTTGGGCACCAAGCGGTACGGAGAGGGAGACGGAACCTCTCGGGTGGCGATCCGGCCAAACCCGACCGGGCCACCGTAGCAGGCATATCCGCCCTGGTGCCGAGCCTCTAAGCTGCTCGGACATGTTCGACCAGCTCTCCGAACGGCTCCAATCGACCCTCTCCGACGTCCGCTCGCGGGGGAAACTGAGCGAGTCCGACGTCGACGCGGCGATGCGCGAGATCCGCCTCGCGCTGCTCGAGGCCGACGTCAATTTCAAGGTCGTCAAAGCCTTCACGAAGACGCTGAAAGAGCGTTGCCTCGGCTCCGACGTGCTGGAGAGCCTCGACCCGGGTCAGCAGGTGGTGAAGATCGTCAACGAGGAGCTGGCCTCGCTGATGGGCGGCACCGGATCGGAGTTGGCGATGGCCTCCAGCGGTCCGACCGTGATCCTGATGGCCGGTCTCCAGGGCTCCGGTAAGACGACCGCCTGCGCCAAGCTCGCCCAGTTCTTCGGCAAGCAGGGCAAGGACGTGGCGCTGGCCGCCTGCGACGTCTACCGCCCGGCCGCGGTCGAGCAGCTGGTGACGATGGGCGGCCGCGCCGGCGCCCACGTCTACGAGCGCGGTACCGACGCCGACCCCGTCGACATCGCCTCCTGGGCACTCGACGCAGCCCGGGCCGAGCGCCGCGACGTGCTGATCGTCGACACCGCCGGCCGCCTCCACGTCGACCAGGAGCTGATGGGCGAGCTGGCGCGGATCCGCAAGCAGACCCGGCCGCACGACGTCCTCCTCGTGGTCGACGCGATGACCGGACAGGACGCCGTCGGCGTCGCCGAATCCTTCGCCGAGGTCGCCGAGTTCGACGGCGTCGTGATGACCAAGCTCGACGGCGACGCCCGCGGCGGCGCCGCGCTCTCGGTCAAAGCGGTCACCGGCAAGCCGATCCTCTTCGCTTCGACCGGCGAGAAGATCGAGGACTTCGACAAGTTCCACCCCGACCGCATGGCGCAACGAATCCTCGGCATGGGGGACGTCCTCAGCCTGATCGAGAAAGCCGAGCAGCAGGTCGACGAGGACGAAGCCGAGGCGCTGCAGGAGAAAATGCGGCGCGACCAGTTCACCCTCGACGACTTCCTCAAGCAGATGAAACAGGTCCGCAAAATGGGGCCGCTGAGCGGGATCATCGGGATGCTGCCGGGGATGGGGGCGATGAAGCAGCTGAAGAACGCCGACGTCGATGAGCGGGAGCTCGACCGCGTGCAGGCGATCATCCTCTCGATGACGCCCCAGGAGCGGGCCAACCCGGGAATCATCAACGGCTCCCGTCGCAAACGGATCGCCAACGGCTCCGGGACCAGGGTGCAGAACGTCAACGCGCTGGTCAAGCAGTTCGACCAGATGCGGGTGCTGATGAAATCGATGGCCAACGGGCGGATGCCGACCCCGCAGCAGATGGCCCAGTTGGCGGGCGGGAACCAGCGCGCACCGCGCCCGAAGGCGCGTAGACGCTAAGCTGCCGAGCCGCTATGGCAGTCCGAATCAGACTTAGACGCGTGGGTTCGAAGAAGAACCCGATCTGGCGCATCGTCGTCGCCGACAAACGCTCGCCACGCGACGGGCGCACGATTGAGACGATCGGCCAGTACAACCCGCAGACCGAGCCCTCGACGATCAACATCGACGAGGAGCGCGCGAAGCACTGGCTCGAGCACGGCGCCCAGCCGTCGGAGACGGTGGCGACCCTGCTGCGGACCAAGGGCATCAAAGCCTCCGGCAGTTAAATGACCGAGCTGCTCGAGTTTCTCGTCAAGGCTCTCGTTGATGACCCGGAGGCGGTCACGGTCGAGGAGCTGGAAGAGGACGGCGACCTCATCTACGAGATCAGCGTCGCCGAGGGCGACCTCGGCCGCGTGATCGGCAAGGGTGGGCGGATCGCCAACGCGATCCGGACGATCGCCAAGGCGGCCGCGGTGCGGATCGACCGCCGCGTCATCGTCGACATCCTCGACTAAAAACGGGCTTCGCCCAGGTGCGCCTCGACGTCTTCACCCTTTTCCCGGAGGCCTTCGAGTGGTTCCGGACCCAGCGCCCGGTCCAGAACGCGCTGCGCGAAGGCAACGAGTTCAACCTCTTCAACTACCGCGACTCGACGCCGCTGAGCGCCGGCCAGGTCGACGACTCCCCCTACGGCGGCGGCGCCGGGATGGTGCTGCGGGTCGATGTCGTCGACGCCGCCCTCAAGGCCGCCTATGGCGAGGGGCCGCGGCCGCGGATCGTCCTCCTCTCGCCGACCGGGCCGCTGCTCGACGACCCGATCGCCGACGAGCTGGTCGCCGAGCCCCACGTCGCCCTCCTCTGCGGCCGCTACGAGGGCTTCGACGACCGCGTCCACCAGCACCTCGCCGACGACGAGCTCTCGATCGGCCGTTACGTGCTGGCCGGCGGCGAGCTGCCGGCGCTGGTCGTCGCCGACGTCCTCATGCGCAAGCTCCCCGGTGCCCTCGGCCACGAGGACTCCGCCCTCGAGGAGTCCTTCAGTCCCGCCCTCGAGGGTATGCCCGAGTACCCGCACTTCACCCGCCCACCCAGCTATCGCGGCTGGGAGGTTCCCGAGGTCCTGCTCTCCGGCGACCACGGAAAAGTGCGGGAGTGGCGGCTGGAGCAGAGCAGGCTGAGGGCCGAGCAGTTCGAAAAAGACGCGGAATAGCTACCATTCCGCGACCGCGCGGTTCCCGCACCTGGGTCCCGGCGGTTTTTTCTCGCCATATGAGCTCCGTAATCGACAGCATCGAGCGCGCCCAGCTGAAGCAGGGCCTGCCCAAATTCGACCCTGGTGACCGTGTCCGCGTCCACTTCCAGGTGATCGAGGGCAACCGCAAACGGACCCAGGTCTTCGAGGGCGTCGTCCTCAAGCGCCAGGGCTCCGGCGTGCGCGAGACCTTCACGGTGCGCAAGCAGTCCTTCGGGGTCGGGGTGGAGCGGACGTTCCCGTTGCACTCGCCGAAGATCGAGAAACTCGAGGTCGCGGCGCGCGGCGACGTGCGCCGGGCGAAGCTCTACTACCTGCGCGGCCGCATCGGCAAGGCCGCACGTGTCGCCGAGCGGCGGTGGGGGATCGACGACGACGTCGTCGCGGTCGCCGGCGCGACCGACGGCGAGTCCACCGCGCTCGACGCCGAGGGCGTCAGCCAGGAGGAGGTCGTCCCGGTCGAAGCCGATGAGGCGCCGGAAGCCGAGGCTGCCGAGACCGAGGCGTCTGAGGCAGGGGAGACGCCTGAGGCCGAGGCGGAGGCGACCGCGGATGCAGAGGCTGCGCCGAAGGCGGAAGCCGAGACTGAGACGGGTGCGGAGACGGACGCGGAGGCGCCCGAGGCCGGGGAGACCGAGGACACTGCAGCGCCTGAGGATGCCGAGGACGAGGAGCCGTCGGAGGACGGCGACTCCGACGAGGACTCGGCAGCCTGAATCCCAAGATCCCGAAGCCGGAATCCAAAGCTGGCGGCCTGATCGAGCTGGTCGTCATCGTTGTGCTTGCGCTCGGATTGGCGCTGGCGATCCAGGCCTGGGTCGTGAAGCCGTACCAGATCCCCTCGGGCTCGATGGAACCGACCCTGGACGTCGGCCAGCGCGTCCTCGTCAACCGCTTCCTCTACCACTTCAAGGACCCGAAGGTGGGCGACATCGTCGTCTTCCACCCGCCGCAGGGCGCCGAAGGCGGGCCGGGCGAACAGTGCGGCGTCAACCGCAACCAGACCGAACCCTGTCCGACCCCGACCTCGCAGCAGGCGGACGACAACTTCATCAAGCGGATCGTCGCCGGGCCGGGCGACACGATCGCGGTCAAGGAAGGGCACCCGGTCGTCAACGGCGAGATGGTCAGCGACGAGCCCTACATCAACCCCTGTCCTTCCTGCAATTTGCCGAAAGCGATCACGGTTCCACCCGATCACTACTTCATGATGGGTGACAACCGTGGGGCCAGCGACGACAGCCGCGAATGGGGTCCCATCCCCCGAGACTGGATCATCGGAGAGGCCTTTGCCACCTACTGGCCCCCGAACCGCATCGGCGGGCTCTAAGGGCCCGAAGCCGGGGAAGACCCACCGCCGCCGGCTGGCGCGCAGCCGCCGCCTGTTCGCCTTTGACCGCGGCCTGCAGAGCCGTTTCGTCGCCGGTGCCGATGAGGCCGGGCGCGGCTGCCTGGCGGGGCCGCTGGTCGCCGCCGCGGTCCTCATCGACTACGAGCGCCTCTCGCCTTCGGACCGCCGCGCGCTCAGCGGCCTGCATGACTCCAAGCAGATGACCGAGGAGCGGCGGCTGGAGATGTACCCGTGCGTGCTGCGGGCGGCGGAGCGGGTCAGCGTCGTCGTCCGCTCGGCGGCCGGGATCGACCGCCGCGGGCTGCACGTGACCAACATCGAAGCGCTCTCACTGGCGCTGGAGCGGCTGGCGCCGGGTAGCGACGCGATCTGCCTCGTCGACGGCTTCCGGCTCCACGACTGCACGGTTCCCCACCGGCGGGTGATCAAGGGGGATGCGACCAGCGCCGCGATCGCCGCCGCCTCGGTCATCGCCAAGGTGACCCGCGACCGCTACATGCGCGACATCGCGCCGCGGCACCCGGGCTGGGGCTTCGAGGAACACGTCGGTTACTCGACTCCTGAGCACCGGCAGGCGATCGAGGAAATCGGGATCTCGCCGTTGCACCGGCGGTCGTTCCAGTCGGTGGCGTACTCCCAGCTCGAGCTGTCCTGACCGGCGCATATCGGCGTCCTCGGTCGCTCGCGTGCAGAGCACGCCACGCTCCCTGCGTCCCTGATCTGCTTGGTCAGGACGGCGTCAGAAGGCACCCTTGACGTAATCAATTTCCACAGCGTGCCCGTGGCGGTCGAGGGTGACGCCGACGGCGTCGAGGCGGATCTCGTCGTAGGGCGGCTGGTCGCGGCGCTCCGAGATCCAAGCGGTGGCGAGGCGGCGGACGCGACGCTGCTTGCGGAAGTCGATCGACAGAATCGGCTTCTCGGGGCCGAAGGCGGTCCCCTCGCGTGCGCCCTTCACCTCGATGAACACCAGCGTGGAGCCGTCGCGGGCGACAATGTCGAGCTCCCCGTAGCGGGTGCGGGCGTTGCGCTCGACGATCTCCCAGCCGCGGGCGGCGAGGCGGCGGGCGACCAGGTCCTCGGCGATCTCGCCGGTGCGGCGGCGGGCGACGGTCATAGAGGCATAAGGGAGCGGAAGTCACAAACTCTCCCTACCCGCGATCCGAAGATTTTGCTTTCTGCGCACCACGCGTGAATTGACGCCTCCTAGCGTGGCTTCCGTGCTCGCCACCGCCCGCACCTTCACCCTCGACGGCATCGTCGCCCGCCCGGTCCGGGTCGAGGTCGACGTCCACCGCGGGCTGCCTAACTTCACCATCGTCGGCCTGCCCGACACCGCGGTGCGCGAGGCGCGGGAGCGGGTACGGGCGGCGATGGTCAACTGCGGGTTCGAGTTCCCGCTGCGGCGGATCGTCGTCAATCTGGCACCGGCGAGCCTGCGCAAGGCGGGGCCGGGGATGGATCTGGCGATCGCCGCGGCGCTGCTGAGCGCCTCCGATCAGCTGGATTGGGACGGGCTGGCGCGGGTGGCGCTGGCCGGCGAGCTGGCTCTCGACGGCTCGACGCGGCCGGTGCAGGGTGCGCTGGCGATGGCAGAGGCGGCGCGGGCGAGCGGGGCGGAGGCGATCGTGCTGCCGGCGGAGAACGGCGCGGAGGCGGCGCTGGCGGAGGGGATCGGGGTGGTGCCGGTGGAGGCGCTGGGTCAGCTGCCGGCGCTGGTCGCTGGCGAGTGGGAGCCGCCGCGACCGGAGCCAATACCGCTGCGGCTCGACCCCCCGGCGGGCGCCCCCGACCTGGCCGACCTGCGCGGGCAGCCGCACCTGCGGCACGCGCTGGAGGTGGCGGCGGCCGGTGGTCACAGTCTGCTGATGGTCGGACCGCCGGGAGCCGGCAAGTCGCTGGCCGCCGGCCGTCTGCCCTCGATCCTGCCGCCGCTCGCCGTCACCGACGCGCTGGAGGTGGCGCGGATCGCCAGCGCCTGCGGCCGGCTCGACTCGCTTCCCGGCGGCAGGCCGTTCCGGGCGCCGCACCACACGGTCAGCGCCGCCGGTCTCGTCGGCGGCGGCAGTCCACCGCGGGCGGGCGAGGTAACGATCGCCCATCGCGGAGTCCTGTTTTTGGATGAGCTCTGCGAGTTCAGGCGGGACGCCCTTGAGGCGCTGCGAGCGCCGTTGGAGACGGGGGAGGTCGCGATCGCCCGGGTCGGCGGCCAGCGCGTCCTCCCCTGCCGGTTCATGCTGGTCGCCGCCGCCAACCCCTGTCCCTGCGGGCGCGGGGAAACCGACCCCGACTGCACCTGTTCGCCGTACGAGGTCCAGCGCTACCAGGGGAAGCTGAGCGGCGCCCTCGCCGACCGGATCGACATCCTCGCCGCGGTGCGCCAGCCCAGCGCCGCCGAGATCGGCGGCGCGCCGGGAGAGTCTTCGGCGACGGTGCGAGAGCGGGTCAGCGCGGCGCGGGAGCGCCAGGAGTACCGCCTCGGCAGCGGCCGCTGCAATGCGGAGATGACCCCGGCGGAGGCGCGATCGTGCCCACTGGGGGAGGGGGCGGCGGCGCTGCTCGCCGACCTCTACGAGCGCCAGCGGCTCAGCGGCCGCGCCCACGACCGGGCGCTGCGGCTGGCGCAGACGCTCACCGACCTGGCGGGACTGGAGGAGATCGGCGAGGAGCAGATGGCACAGGCCCTGCAGATGCGGCGGCGCGAGCATGTCTGAGCCGCGCGCCTGCCTCGAGTGCCTGCGGCGGTCCTGGCTGCTGGCGGACCTCGGTCCCTACGTGGAGCGGATCGCCACCGGCGAGGTCGGCTCGCGTTCGCCGGAGCTGCTGCGGCTCTCGAACGAGGAGCTGGTGGAGGTCGCGGCGCCGAAGGTGGCGCAGCAGTTGCTGGGGCGGATTGCCGCGTTGCCCGAGGAGCGGCTGAACGAAGAGCTGCTGCTGGCCGGGTGCTGGGCCTGTTGCCGCCACGGCGACCTCTACCCGAACTCACTGCGCGACGCCGCCGACGCTCCCTGGACGCTGGTCGGCCGCGGCAGCCCGAAGCTGCTCGAAGGGCTGGAGCCGTTCGAAACGGTGACGATCGTCGGCGCCCGCCGCGCCACCTCCTACGGCCGTGAGATCGCCCGCGAGCTGGGGCGCGAGCTGGCGGCGGCGGGGATGGTCGTGGTCAGCGGCCTCGCCTTCGGGATCGACGGCTGCGCCCACCGCGGCGCCGTCGACGCCGGCCGCACGATTGCCGTCCTCGGCTGCGGCCCCGACGTCGCCTACCCCGCCAGCCACCGTTCCCTCTGGCGCCGGATCTGCGAAGTCGGCCTCGTCGTCTCCGAGCTACCCCCCGGCGCCACCCCCTGGCGCTGGACCTTCCCCGCCCGCAACCGGATCATGGCCGCCCTTGCCGGCATGACCGTCGTCGTCGAGGCCGCCAGGCGCTCCGGCTCCCTCATCACCACCGACCTCGCCGCCGACCTCGGCCGTGACCTCGGTGCCGTCCCCGGCCCCGTCACCTCCCGCGCCTCCGCCGGCCCCAACTCCCTCCTCGTCAGCGGCGCCCACGTCATCCGCGACGCCCAGGACGTCCTCGACGCCATGCTCGGCCCCGGCCGTAGACCGATCAACCACGCTGCGCCGGCCCTGGACCCTGACCTCGAAGCGGTCCTCGCCGCCATCGAGTCCGGTGAGTCGACCTGCGACGGAGTCGCCACGGCAACCGGCATTTCCGGCCCGGATGCAGCCGCCGCCCTGTCTCACCTGGAGCTGCTCGGCTACCTCGCCTGCTCGAGCCTCGGCACCTACTCGCGGACGTTGGTTTCTTCAACCCACAAAGCGTCTCTCTAGGCTCCCCTTCCAATGACTCGCAATAACCCACCGACTGCCCTCTCGATCGCCGGTTCCGACTCGGGCGGCGGGGCCGGTATCCAGGCCGACCTCAAGGCGTTCGCGCGCTGCGGGGTGCACGGGATGACCGCGATTACTGCGATCACCGCGCAGAACACTCGCGGCGTCCATTTGGTCGAGTTGGTCTCGCCGCAGGCGGTCTTCGCCCAGATCCTGGCGAGCGCAGAAGACATCGGAGTCGACGCGGTCAAGATCGGCATGCTCGGCTCTCCGGAGACGATCGACGCGGTTGCGGTCGGTCTCACCTACATTGGCGTCCAGCATGCGCCCGTCGTGATTGACCCGGTGATGGTGGCCGAGAGCGGCGCTGTCCTCCTCGACGACGAGACCAGGGCGGCGCTGGTCGAGGTGATGTTTCCGGTCTCCGACGTCGCCACCCCCAACATCCCCGAGGCGCGGGTGCTGACCGGGCTGGGGGAGGGGGCGAGCCAGGAGGAGCTGGCGCGAGCGGTGGTTGCTCTCGGTCCCAAGGCGGTGGTTGTGACCGGAGGCCACAGCGAGGAGCTGGTCGATCTCTTCTTCGACGGGGAGCAGGCGGTCGAGATCCCCGGCGAGCGGCATCCCGACGGGGCGGCGCATGGGTCCGGCTGCACTCACTCCTCGGTGCTGGCGGCGTATCTCGCTCGCGGTGAGGAGCCGCTCGATGCGGCGCGGAAGGCCCGTGAGATCGCCTCCGCTGCCGTGGGCGCCGGTCTGCGCGGGATCGGCAAGGGGCCCGGCCCGGTCAACGCGCTCGGGCTCGAATGACCAGATTGGCCACCCCGAGCTACAAACCGGGGCGTTCGTAGGCGCGCCCCGTCAGTAGATTTGCCTGCCATGAGCACGAACGGCGACACCGCGACCAAATTGCCCCGTCCCCGCTCGGCGGCCGTCTTCGACGGTCCCGACCGCGCCCACTCGCGCGCCTACATGAAGGGGATCGGGTTCGACGACGACGCGCTGAGCCGGCCGACGATCGGGATCGCCAACACCTGGACCGAGGCGATGCCGTGCAACTTCCACCTGCGGGCGCTGGCCGAGCACGTGAAAGAGGGGGTTCGCGCCGCCGGCGGGACGCCGATGGAGTTCAACACCGTCGCCGTCTCCGACGGGGTGACGATGGGGACCCAGGGGATGAAGGCCTCGCTTGTCAGCCGCGAGGTGATCGCCGACTCGATCGAGCTGATGGCCCGCGGCTACCAGTTCGACGCGATCGTCGCCCTCTGCGCCTGCGACAAGACGATCCCCGGCTGCGCGATGGCGCTGGCCCGGCTCGACGTCCCTTCGGTACTGCTCTACGGCGGCTCGATCGCCCCCGGCCACTGGCACGGCCGGGACGTCACCATCCTCGACATCTTCGAGGCGATCGGTGCTTATAACGCCGGCGACATGAGCGACAAGGAACTGCACGAGCTGGAGGGCGTCGCCAGCCCCGGCGCTGGTGCCTGCGGCGGTCAGTTCACCGCCAACACGATGGCCTGCGCCTTCGAGGCGCTGGGAATCAGCGCCGGCGGCTCGGCGATGGTCCCGGCCGAAGACGACGACAAGAACACGGTCGCCGAGAAAGTCGGCGAGCTGGTGATCAACGTCCTCGCCAACGACCTGCGGCCGAGCAGGATCATCACCCGTGAGTCGCTGGAGAACGCGATCGCCTGCATCTGCGCCTCGGGCGGGTCGACCAACGGCGTCCTCCACATGATCGCCCTCGCCCACGAGCTGGGGATCGAGCTGACGATGGACGACTTCGAGCGGATCTCACGCCAGACGCCGCTCTTCGCCGACCTCAAGCCGGGCGGCCGCTTCGTCGCCACCGACCTCTACGCCGCCGGCGGTGTGCCGGTGATCCTCAAGCGCCTGGCCAAAGCCGGGATCCTCCACGGCGAGGCGATCACCGTCACCGGCAGGACGATCGGCGAGGAAGCCGCCGCCGCCGCCGAGGCACCGGACCAGGAAGTTGTGCGGCCGGTCGAGAACCCGCTCAAGCCCGAAGGCGGCCTGGCGATCCTCCGCGGCAACCTCGCCCCGGAAGGCTCCGTGGTCAAGGTCGCCGGCACCGAGCGCCGCAGGCAGACCGGTCCCGCCCGCGTCTTCGAGAACGAAGAAGAATGCTTCCGCGCCGTCAAGGACCAGCGGATCAACCCCGGCGACGTCGTCGTTATCCGCAACGAGGGCCCGGTCGGCGGCCCCGGAATGCGGGAGATGTTGCAGGTGACCGCCGCAATCGTCGGCGAGGGCCTCGGCGAGAGCGTGGCGATGGTCACCGACGGCCGCTTCTCCGGCGCCACCCGCGGGCTGATGATCGGCCACGTTGCCCCCGAGGCGGCCAAGGGCGGGCCGATCGCGGCGATCCGCGAGGGCGACGAGATCACCGTCGACATCGACAACCGCAGCCTCAGCGTCGCCCTCTCCGACGAGGAGATCGCGCAGCGCGTCGCCGACTTCGAGCAGCCCGACCCGCTCTACACCCGCGGCGTCATGGCCAAGTACGCGGCGACGGTGTCTTCCGCCTCAAAAGGCGCAATCACCTGAGTGACGATTGGTGAATTAGGTCCCCTATAGGGGCCACAACTCACCAATCGTCAACCGACGGCGGTGTCCTGCGCCGTGCGCAGTGGCTGCGAGGACTCGATGAAGTCCTCCAGCAGAGGGTTGAACCGCTGCGGCCGCTCCAGCATCGGCAGGTGGCCGGTGCGCTCGAAGATCTCCAGGCGGGATTTCGGGATCAGGCGGTGGTACCCGATTGCGGCCTCGACCGGGACGATCTGGTCGTTGAGGCCCCAGACGACGAGGGTCGGGATCTCGATCTCCGGCAGGCGCTCGCGGGTGTCGTAGCCGGCGATCGTCGCGAACGCCGGGGCGAAGCCGGGCGACTGCAAACCCGGGTTGCCCTGCTCGGCAAGCAGCTCCGGCCGCAGCTTGTTCGGGTTGCGGAAGATCCGCCCGAAGGCGAGACTGCGACCGCGCGGCCGCGTCAGCCAGGCGCGGCGATCGCCGACGAGGAACGGCGTCGCGGCCTTGAAGGTTCGGCTCAACGCCTGGGCGTGCCGGCCGTTCGCCTCGGCGAAGCTGATCCCGGCGGCGGAGATCAGGACCAGCCGGTCGAAGCGCTGGGGCTCCTCGATCACCGCCTCGGTGGAGATGAAGCCGCCCATCGAGTTGCCGACGATCGCCGCCAGCTGGCTGATCCCCAGCCGCTCGCAGAAGTCGTGGATGAGCCGTCCGTAATTTGCCATCGTGATCTCCCACGAGGGCATCGGGCTGTGGCCGAAGCCGGGCAGGTCGAGCGCTATCGCCCGGTGCGTGCGCCCGAAGTAGGGCAGGTTCTCGAGCCAGTTGCGCCAGCAGCCGGCGAGGCCGTGGATGAAGAGGATCGGGTCCCCCTCGCCGATCTCGGCGTAGTTGACCGCCTCCGCCCCCGGCAGGTCGACCCGGTGCAGGTGCTCGCGCCAATCGATCTTGAGCCACTCCGGATCGGGGTTGCCGTAGTCGCTGCCGGGAAACGCGGGCAGCGGCTGACGCTCTGGCTCAGGCATAACCCATCCTTTCCAGAACCGGGATCTCCCGGATCTGCGGTGGCTGCAGGTGGTCCCAGAGGATCCCGCGCGGCCGGTCGTATTGGCGGTCGATCTCGATCACCGCGCGCGGCGTCGCGATCAGGTCGCAGGGAAGGTCGTGGTCGGTGACCATCAGGTGCTGGCGGAGGATCTGGATCGGGTGGACGGTGGTGGCGACCGTGGTGTGGGCGTCGATCTTGCCGGCATCGGTGAGGATGCCGTACTCGAGGTCGTGGTAGCCGCCGCCTTTGCCGACCCGGGCGCCGCTGAGGTTGACCGCCACCGAGCCGCAGAGGACGAAGTCGATCTCCGGCAGATCGTCTAGGGCTACCACCCGGCCGTGCTTCAGGGCGCCCTTGATCGTCGCCGCCTCTTTCATCGCCCCCTTCGAGAGCAGTTTCGGTTCCAGCACCCGGAACGGGTGGGGGTCGCGCAGCCGGGGCACCGCCATGATCATCGTCTTGCCCTCTTCCAGGGCGATCCGGCGGGCGTGCGTCTGCGGCGAGTCCGGGTTTGCCTTGATCACTCGAGCCCGCTTCCAGAGCCGGTGTCCCGCGAGCTTCTCGGCCGCGAGTTTCGCCCCGGCGAAGTTGGGGATCCGCCCCTCGGCGCCGGGAAAGCGGGAGACGCCCTCCCGCTCCATCGCCTTCCACACTTCCTCGCGGACCTGGTCCTTGGTGCGCATCGAGGCCGAAAGATATCCACCAACCCTGTCGATGAGACCGGGGCAATGCTTAGACTTTTTGATTCCGGCAATAACGGCACCGAAGGGCAAGCTTCCGGTCGATGGGTACGAGGAGTTCCATAGCGGCGATCGTCATCGCGGTCGTACTGGTCGTGGCGGTGGCTGCAGGTGGTCCCAGAGGATCCCGCGCGGCCGGTCGTATTGGCGGTCGATCTCGATCAC
>JBIOVP010000110.1:0-32201 GCA_044867815.1 Solirubrobacterales bacterium
GCGCGCCTGCTGCGTCGCCAGCGCCCCGATGTCTTCCACGCCCACATGAGCTCTCCGGTCGCCTGCAAGTGGGCATTGACGGCGGCGGTGCTGGCGCGGGTGCCGGCGGTGCTGGGGACGGTGCAGGTGGGCGGGTACGAGCCGCCGAACCGCTCCGCCTACCGGCAGCTGCGGGCGCTGGCGGGGAGGGTGGACCGCTACCTCGCGGTCTCCCGTGCGATCGCCGAGGAACTGGTCGGGCGGCTCGGCTGGCCGGCGGGAAAGATCGAGGTCGCCTACAACGCCGTCGACGTCGCCCGCGCCGCGGTCGCGGCGCCGACGGGGCTGCGCGAGCAGCTCGGCGGCAGCGCCACCCGGCCGCTGGTGCTGACGCCGGCCCGGCTCGACGCGCAGAAGGGCCTCAGCATCCTGCTCGAAGCCGCCGCCGAGGTTCCGGACGCCTGCTTCCTCCTCGCCGGCGAAGGGCCGGAGCGGGAGAGGCTGGAAGCGCTGGCGCGCGAGCTCGGCGTCGCCGACCGGGTGCTCTTCCTCGGCCGGCGCGAGGACGTGCCGCAACTGCTCGCCGCCGCCGACGTCTTCGCCCTGCCGTCCCTCTACGAGGGCTCCTCGCTTGCCGTCCTGGAGGCAATGGCGGCGGGGACGGCGGTCGTCTCCTCGGCGATCGGCGGCACCGACGAGCTGATCGAAGACGGCCGCAGCGGCCTGCTGGCGCCGCCCGGCGACAGCGCGGCGCTGGCGGCGGCGCTGCGGCGGGCCCTGGGGGACGCCGAGCTGCGGGAGGAATTGGCGAGGCGCGCCCGCGAGCGGGTCGAGGCCGGCCTCACCCGCGAGCAGATGGCGAGCCGGGTGACCGGCGTCTACCGCGAGCTGCTGGGGGAGGCCGGTCCCGAGGTCGAGACGCTGCCGGAGGCCCGGCGCAACCCGCGGGTGCGGCGGCAGGACTGGCGGTTCCTGCTGCCCGACGCCGAGCTGCTCGCGCACTGGCGGTTGCCGCGCCCGGGCGGCGTCAGGCGAGCCCGCCGCCGCGCCGAGGCCGCCGGCTACACCGACGTGCGCGCCTACTGGGCGGGACCGCTGCCGCAGCGGCCGCCCCGGTTCTGGCTGCCGGTCGAGATGGAGGAGGCGAGCGACTACCTGCTCGCGACCCGGGCCCCGCGCTCGTTCCTCGGCCGCCTCTGGCGCGCGGCGCGCGGCGCCGGCCTGCTCTCCCCGGTCTACGTGGTCGGTCGCCGCGAGGGTGGGCCGGACGAGGGGGAGATTCCGATTCCGCCCTCGTCCCCGCTGCTGCTCCTGACCACCGGCCACCGCAGCATCAACAAGGCCGTCGGCCTCGCCTTCGAGCCGGGCGCCGCCAAGCCCTCCCGGGCCGTCAAATTCGCCCGCGTTCCGGAGGCCGAGCCGGGGCTCGAGCGCGAGGCCGAGGTGCTGCGGCGGTTGGGCGAGGAGCGCCCGCAGCTCGCCGGCGTCCCTCGCTTGGTCGGCCGGGGATCCCGTGCGGGCCGTCTCGCCGTGGTCCAGGAGGCGGTCGAGGGCGAGTCGCTCCTGGAAGCCCTGCGGCCCGAGAACTTCGAGGAGGCGGCAATCCGGGTGACCCGGCTCCTGGTCGAGCTCGCCCGGGGGCGGGAGCGCCGTCCCGATCCGAACTGGCGCCGGCGCCTCCTCGACGAGCCGCTGGCGGTGTTCGAGCGCCAGTTCGGCCCCGCCCTCGACGATAGGCATCTGTCCCCGGATACCGGGGAGAAATCGGTTCACGCTTCTGTGCGGACGATGCTCGACGGCCTCGGCGACCTTCCGCCCGCGGTCGAGCACCGCGATTGCTCGCCCTGGAACATCCTCCTCACGCCCGCCGGCGACCCGGTCCTGCTCGACTGGGAGTCGGCCGAGCCCGAGGGCCTGCCGGGGATGGACCTCGTCTACTTCCTCGCCAACTGCGCCTTCGTCCTCGACCGCGCCCTGGAGAGCGGCCGCACCCGTGAGACCTACCGGAAACTGCTCGATCCCGGCACCGCCCCCGGCCGCGTCGCCGCCCGGGCGATCGCCGAGTACCGTGCCGCTCTCGGCGTCTCCGAGGAGGACTTCCGCCGCCTCCGCCTGCTCTGCTGGATCGTCCACAGCCGCAGCGACCACCGCCACCTGCAACTGGAGTCGCCGGGGAGGCCTTCCCCCGACGCCCTCCGCGAAGCCCCCTTCCTCGGCCTGGTCGAAGAGGAGCTGGGGCGGGATTAGGGCCCCCGCGGCGAAGGGAGCTGGATCGTGACGATCGTCGAGAAGGTGAGAGCGATCCTGGAGGAGCGGCTGGCGCTGATGGCGCCGGCGCGGCGGCTGCGACTCGCCCTTGCCGAGCGCGAGGTGGAGCGCCGCTTCGGCAGCGGGCCGAGCCTGCGGGTGCTCGACGCCGGTTGCGGCGACGGCCTCCTCACCCTGGCGATCGCCAGGCGCCACCGCGGCTGGTCCCTGCTCGGGGTCGACCTCCGCGAGGACCTGCTCGCCGGGGCGCGGCAGCGGGCGCGGGACCGCTCGCTCGCCAATGCCGAGTTCGTCCCCGGCGACCTCGAACAGCCGCTGCCGGAGCGGGGGGTCGACGCGGTGCTGGCGGTCGAGTGCCTGAGCGAGATCCCCGACGATCGCCGTGCCCTGCGGATGATGGCCGAGGCCCTGGCGCCCGGCGGCCTCCTCGTCGCCCAGGTCCCCGACCGCGACTGGCAGCCGGTCCTGCGCGGCAGCCCGGGCACCTGGCGCGAGCAGGTCCGCCAGGGCTACACCGCGGAAGGGCTCGAGACGGCTATGCGGGACGCCGGCCTGGAGGAGGTCGCGGTGCGGCCGACCTACCGCAGCCTCGCCGCCGGAGCGCAGGAGATCCGCGACAGGATCAAGGACAGGGGCCTCCTCGTCCGTCTGCTCGCCTTCCCGTTCCTCGCCGCGGCGGTGCGGCTGGAGCGGCTGGGGGTCGGCATCGGTCGGCCGAACGCGTTAATCGCGGTCGGGTCCCGCGTAGCGCGCTAGCGCTTCTTCCCAGGCCCGGGCGGGGTCGTCGGCGGCGACCACGCCGTCGAGGGTCCCATCCTCGGTGGCGCTGAACCGGGTCGCGTAGAAGTTGTGGTAGACGAGGTCGCCGAAGACGGTGCCGACGTCGCCCGGGCCGCGCTGGCTGGTGACGTCGTAGAACTTCACCGCCGGGGCCTCGCGGAGGGAGATTTCCTCGCCGACGTCGCCCGAGGCGTCCCGCCCTTCTTCCCGGGGCCGGTAGTTCGAGCGGAAGGAGTGGCCCCGCTCGACGAAGCGCGCCGTCCGCATCGCCCAACAGCAGGGGTGGACGTACTCGCGGTTGAGCCGGGCGCCGGCGACCTCGGCGCCGCCGCTTAGCGCGCCCTCCAGCTCCTCGAGCCAGCGGCCGTGGACGGGGAAGGCGTCGACGTCGAGCGCGACCACGTACTCGGTCCGGCTCTGGAGAACGCCGAGATCAAGGGCGAAGTCATGGCCCATGTTGAACGGCAGCAGGACCGTGCGGACGTTCTCGTCCCCGCGCGGCCGGCGCGAGCGCGCCCGCTTCGAGCCGTTGTCGACGACGACGATCTCGGTGCCCGGCGGGCTGCGCCGCGTCACCAGGTCGATCAGCACCGCCAGGTGGGACCAGGAATTCCAGTTGACGGTGACGATCGTCGCCGCCCCCGGCCGCAGCGAACCGAGGCGGCGGCGGGCCCGGGCCCGCAGCAGCGGGATGACGAGGAGCCAGCCGCACCTGCGGACCAGTTCGAGCAGGTGACCGGCGAGGAGTGAGATGCCAGCGCGCGCCTTTTTCATCCCGGCCCGGACTCTATGGTGTCCGCACCTTGCCGCCGCGGATCAGCGTCATCCTCGCCACGCACAACCGGCGGCAGATGCTGAGGCGGTGCGTGGAGGCGCTGGCGGCCCAGACGCAGGACCCCGCGAGCTTCGAGGTCGTGGTCGGCGACGACGGCTCCGGCGACGGCAGCGCCGAGATGCTGCGGCAGCTGGAGGTTCCGTTCGAGCTGAGGGCTGTCGAGCCCGGGAAGGTCGGCCGCGCCGCCGCCCGCAACGCGGCGCTCGAGGCATCCCGGGCGCCGATCGTCGTCGTCATCGACGACGACGTGATCGCCGATCCCGAGTTCCTCGCCGAGCACCTGGCCGGGCACCGCGAGGGCAGGGTGCTCGGCATCGGCAACCTGACGCAGACGGCCCCCGGCGGCCGCGACTGGTACTCGGCGGCCTTCGCCGAAACCTGGAACCAGCACTTCGAGCGACTTGAGGGGGGCGAGGTCGACTGGACCGCCGCCTACGCCGGCAACCTCTCCGCCCCGCGCGAGGCGCTGCTGGCGATCGGCGGCTTCCGCGAACGGGCCGCCGGGGAAGACATCGAGATCGGCTACCTGCTGGCCCGCCACGGCTGCACGGTCCGCTATCTCCCGCGCGCCCACGCCGTCCACGACGACTGCAAGAGCCGCGACCGCCTGCTCGCCGACTCGCTGCACCAAGGCCGGGCCCAGCTCGACCTGCTCGAGCCCTACCCGGAGATGCGGCCGCTGCTCTTCGGCTGGTTCCTCGCCACCAGCCGGCGCGAGGTCGCGCTGCGGCGGCTGGCGCTGGCGCTGCGGCTGCCGCCCCGCCTGCTGGCCCGGCTGGGGGCGGCGATGCCGGGGAAGGGGCGGCGGCGCGTCTGGTTCTACTTCCTCTCCCGCTACGCCTTCTGGCTCGGGGTCCGCCGGGCGGTCGACCGCGAGCGCTGGGAGCGGATGACGCGCGGGGTCCCGGTGCTGATGTACCACGCCTTCGGGAAGCGGGGGGAGGGCGACCGCTACGTCGTCTCCCGCCGCGCCTTCGCCCGGCAACTGCGGCTGCTGAAGCTGCTCGGCTACCGCGGCATCCATTTCGACGAGCTGGTCGAGGAGCTGTGCGCGGGCCGCCTGCCGCCGCGCCGCGCCGTTGCGATCACGATCGACGACGGCTATCGCGACAACCTCGAGGTCGCCCTGCCGCTGCTGCGGCGGCACGGCTTCAAGGCGACGATCTACCTCGTCACCGCACGGCTCGGCGGCGTCAACGACTGGTCCTCCGGCGACGCCCTGAGGCGGCGGCCGCTGCTGAGCTGGGAAGAGGTGAAGGAGATGGAGGGGGAGATCGTCCGCTTCGGCGCCCACACCCGCACCCATCCGGCGCTCCCGGCGCTGCCGGCGGAGCGGATCGCCGCGGAGCTGCGGGGTTCGCGCGAGGACCTGGAGGCGCAGCTCGGGCATCCGGTCCCCGACTTCGCCTACCCGTACGGCGAGCTCGACGACGAGGTCCGCACCGCCACCGCCGCGGCCGGCTTCACCGCCGCCTGCACCGTCGAGCCCCGGCTGGCCGGCCAGAACGAGGATCCGCTGCGGATCCCGCGGATCGAGGTCCGCGCCGAAGACTCCCTGCCGCGCTTCTCCCTCCACCTCCTCTTCGGGGAGCGCTGAGGGTGGCCGCGCCGGCGCCGGGCTTCTCGATCCTGATCCCGGCCTACGAAGCCGCGGCGACGATCGCCGAAGCGATCGTCTCGGCGCGCGCACAGACGCTGCCGCCGGATGAGATCATCGTCTGCGACGACGGCTCCAACGACGACCTCGCCGCCGCGATCGAGCCCCACCGGGAGGCGATCCGGTTGATCGAGGGCGAGCACCGGGGCGTCGCCGCCGCCCGCAACGAGCTGCTGGCCGCCGCCACCGCGGAGTTCGTCGTCCCGCTCGACGCCGACGACGCCTTCGCACCGACCCGCCTGCAGCGGCTGGCGGAGCTGGCGGCGGCCCGGCCGCAGCTCGACATCCTCTCCACCGACGCGCACCTGTGCAGCGCCGGCGAGGTCGTCGGCCGCTTCAACGAGAAGACGCCGTTCGCCTTCGAGGCGCAGGCGCAGGCCATTCTCGAGCGCTGCTTCGTAATCTGTCCGGCCATGCGGAGGAGCCGGCTCCTGGCGCTGGGCGGTTACGACGAGTCCCTGCGGACCGCGGAGGACTGGGACGTCTGCATCCGCCTGATCCTCACCGGCTCCGAAGCCGGCCTCGTTGACGAGCCCCTGCTCGAGTACAGGCTCGGCGGCGAAAGCCTCACCTCCAGCCGCTCGCAGACGCTGCGCGAACGCGTCTACATGCTCGAAAAGGCGGAGGCGACCACGGACCTCGACCCGTCGATCCGCCGGGCCGCCGCGCACGCCGTCTCCCACCACCGCGGGCGAGCGCTCGAACAGGAGGCGATCGAGGCCGTCGCCGCCTGCCATCCCGGCGCCCGCCGCAAGCTTCTCGCCGTCGCGCGCTCGCGCGACAACGGCCTCCGGGCGCGGCTGGGAGCCGCCCTCGCGAGCGTTGCGCCAAACCAGTCACGACGAATCGTCGAAGCGACCCTCTGGGGGTCCTCCGGCAGACCGCGTGACTGGTCCGATGGCTGAGCGGCTGCTCCGACCCAGCCGCGGTCCGAGCCTGCGCGAGGGGCTGATCGCAACCGCCCTGATCGCCCTCCTCGGGGTGCTCGCCTACGGCGGCTTCGTCGCCGACGGCGGCTTCTACTCCGACGACTGGGCCCACGCCGCGGACTACGAGTTCGCCGAGTCGCCCCGCTACATCCACAGCTTCGAGCAGCAGCGGGACTTCCTCGGCGGGAGGCCGCTGAGCGCGGCGCTGATGCCGGTTCCGCAGGCGCTCTTCGGGCCTGACCCCGAACCGCACCTGATCCTGGCCCTGGCGATCGGCATCCTCATCTCGGTCTGCTTCTTCGTCCTCCTGCGGACGCTGGGGATGGCGTCGCTGCACGCGGGCGCGATCACCGCCCTGGCCCTGCTGTTCCCGTGGGCGGACTCCTCCTGGCTGTGGGCCACCGGCAGCGTCAACAGCCTCTCGATCGGCTTCTTCTTCGTCGGCCTCACCGTCGCCCTGCGCGGCTTCGACCGCAGCGGCCGCCGGGGGACGGCGATGCACGCGGTGGCGGCGTTCCTCTACCTGCTCAGCGTCCTCACCTACGAGGTGACCGCCGGGGTCGTGGTCCTGGTCGGGCTCCTCTACTTCGGGCGGGCGGAGCGGGGGGTGGCGCTGCGCGCCTGGCTCACCGATCTCGCGGTCGTCCTCGCCGCGCTCGTCTACTCGTTGATCGCCACCGCCTCGTCGCGGCCGGTCGCAACGGTGCGCGACCGGATCGAAGACCTGCCCGACTTCGTGCGGGAGTCGCTGCTCCTCCTCTCCTCGGCCTTTCAGCCCTTCGGCTCGATGGGGCGGCCGCTGCAGGCGCTGGTCCTGCTGGTTGCCGCGGCGGTCGTCGTGGCGGTGGCGCTGCGCCTGCGCTGCAGCGGCGAATCGCCGTTGCGGGAGGAGACGCTCGACGGCTGGCCCCGCTGGCTGCTGATCGGCCTCCTCGCCGCGGTGGCGACCTACTTCATGTTCCTCGGCAGCCATCTCCATCCCCGCGACGGTGGCATCAACAACCGCGTCAACGTCTTCGCCGGGTTCGCGATCTGCCTGCTGGCCTACGCGACGATCGCCTGCGCCTGCCAGTTGCTCTGGCGCTCGCCGCGAACGGCGGGGATCGCAACCTTCGCCGCCGCCGCGGTGCTTGCGGCCGGCTACGCGACCGACCTCCACTCCGACCAGTCGCAGTGGAGGCAGGCGGCCGCGGAGCAGGGGGCGGTCCTCGACGATCTCGACAGCCGCCTGCTGCCGCTGCCCGACCACAGCACCGTGCTCGTCTTCGGCTACCCGGCCCAGGCCGCCCCGGGCATCCCCGTTTTCGACCGCTCCTGGGACATGGGCGGCGCGCTGCAGATCCGCTCCGGCGGCGCCGTCCGCGCCGCCTACCCGATCCACGAAAACGTCGAGGTCACCTGCGGCGAGCAGGTGGTCCTCGATGGCGGCGAAGGCTACGGGCGCTTCACGCTCGATTACGGCCGCCTCTACTTCTACGACCCGGACCTCGGCTCCGAGAAGATCGACTCGCGCCGGAGCTGCCGGCGGGCCGCCGAGCGCCTCCATCCGGGTCCGCTCGAAATCTGACGCCCGGACGGAGCCGCTGAACCCTGCTTGACGCGGGCGAGCGAGCCTGCTTAGGATGACCCAATAATGGAGAACTCGAATAGTACCCAAAGAAAACTTAATCAAAGTTTCTGGGTCGAGCTGGCGCTGGCACTGGGTTCCCTCGCCCTTTTCCTTCTGACCATTGCCTGGCCGGAGTGGATCGAGGGGCTGTTCGGGGTGGAGCCCGACGCCGGCAGTGGCGCCGCCGAGTGGGTCGTCGCCGCGGCCCTTGCCATCAGTGCCGGCATCTGGGGCCTGCGAGCGCGCTCCCACTGGCGGATCGCCTTCGACCGGGCCTGAAAGCGATGACCGGGCTGCGCAGACTCTGGCAGACGGTCCTCCGCCTCCTCTACGGGATAACGATCGGCTGGATCGGGGCGCTGCTGCGCCTGGCAGTCGACCTCGGCGCACGCACGGCGGCCCGGCGCGACCTCAAACGCCGCGGGGAGGTCTACACCCACTGCCAGGTGATCCCGCCCGACATCTACAAGCGCCCGGACCCCCTGATCTACTCGCAGTTCGAGCTGATGGAAAAGGGCCTCGCGGTCACCTGGGACAACCCCGACATTCAGCTCTTTGACGTCGCTGCGGGTATGGCGCCGGTGCCTTCGGGCACGCTACGGCCCGAAACGGACTACGAGATCCGGGCGACGATCTACAACGGCTCGACCGAGGCTCCCGCGCCGGGCCTCCCGGTCGACTTCTCCTACCTGAGCTTCGGGATCGGCGCCACCAGCACCCCGATCGGCACCACCAGCGTCAACCTGCCGGTGCGCGGCGCGGCGGGTCACCCCGCCACCGCCGCGGTGCGCTGGCGCACCCCCTCGACCGGCCATTACTGCATCCAGGTGAAGCTGATCTGGGCCGACGACGCCAACCCGAACAACAACCTCGGTCAGGAGAACACGAACGTCGGGACGGCGCATTCGCCCGCCCGTTTCCGGTTTCCGGTCGGCAACCGGAACCGGGTCGCCGCCACCCTCGAGCTGCGGGCGGACATGTACGCGATCCCGGCGCTCCCCGGCTGCAACGAGGACGCCGAACCGGAGCGCCCGCGCGAGAGGAGCCGCCGGGACCGTGAGGAGGCCGACCGCCGCGAATGCGAGCGGCGGCTGCGGCGGCACCGGCGCGAGTCCCACGGCGTCGGGGAAGGATGGTCGGTGACGATCGCGCCGCCGCGCCTGACGCTCCGGCCGGGCGAGGAGCGCGAGGTGGAGGTCGTCGTCGAGCCTCCCCCGGGCTTTGCCGGCACCCGTCCGGTGAACGTCAGCGCGACCGACGAGCACGGCCGGCTGGTCGGTGGGGTGACCCTGCGGGTCGAGGGAAGCGGGAGCTGAGGATGGCCGAGTACACGCGCTGCCGCACCATCGAGGAATTCAAGGACCACGGAAAGGGCCAGGATCCGGCGGGCCCACTGCTAGCCAACGGAGCCGTGCAGGGCCTGGTCGGAGCTTTGGTCGGCGCCGTCGCCGGGGCGGGCGTCGGCGCCCTCATCCACCTGCCGCTGGCGATTCCGTTCGCGATCCTCGGTGCTCTCTGGGGGTTTTCGTTCGGATTCGTCATGGGTTTGTGCGAACAGTGGCTGGAATGGCGCCTGATCTGCATCAATCCCGATGAACAGTGCGCGGCGGGCCAGGTGGCGTGGATCGAGTACGTCTCCGAAAAGTTCAGCCACGGCGCCTTCGAGGGGCCGATCGAGTACCTCTTCGACAACGACCTCTCCTTCAACCTGCGGCTGACCCCATACAACGGCCTCGAATCGACCCCTACCGGCCTCGAGTTCGAGTTCCCCGTCGGAAGCGACAAGGACTACGGGCTGGCGAAAATCGAAGCCGACCCGTTCCCGTCCTCGCGGCTCCTCAGCACGCCGGGAAAGGCGGCCGGAGCTGCCTGGGGTCTCTCCTACGAAGGCTACGAGGGAACCGGGAAGAAGAACAACCCCGGTGGCCGTTGGACCCAGCACTGCGAGATCGAGGGCGACGGCATGAGCACCCTCTGCTCGATCGGTAAGTTCTTCGCCGGCCTCTATCCGATCATGGTCTTCGTCAGCGTGATCGTCGGGGCGATCGGCGGTGCCGTGATCGGCGCGGTCGAGGGCTGGAACGCGGCCTGGTCCGCCTGTCGCAAGGCCTGCTCGGTCCCGATCCTCTGCGACGTGGCCTGCTTCGTCGCCGCCCTGGTCGTCGCGATCGTCGGGGCGATCGTGGGCCTGGTCATCGGGGCCGTTCTGGGCGCGATTCCAGGGATAGGCCAGGTGGCGGCCGGGGCGCTGCTCTCGGTCCTGGTCCGCCACAACGGCGACTTCAGCGACGTCGCCAACGACCCCGGGTCAGGGCGGATCGAGGTGGACGACTGCGTCTTCGTCAGCGGCATGCACGTCTATGACGGCGGCCATCCCGAGGGCTGGGGCGAGATCCATCCCGTTCGCCACCTCCAGAAGGTGCCTCCCGAGGCGATGCCGAAGGAGTTGACGGGGGCCGACGGGTTCCGCAGCGGCGAGTTCCTGAAAAAGGTCACGGAGTTTTGGAGCACCTGGTGCGCTCTGGTCAAGGAAGGGAAGAGCCCGGAGGTAAGAACGAAGCAGGACAAGCTCGTCAACCGCTGGTGCGTGCATCCACAGCTCGACGGCTGCGCCCCCCACGGCGAGGGCGTCCCCGCTCCGGCAGGACCGGGGGAAGTGATCCATTGAGCGCCCGGCGACGGGAAGCGCCCGGCGGGGCCCGGGGCTGCAGCGGCTGCGGCGGAGTCGGCTCGGCCGGCGGGCGGGTTCTCCCGGTCCGTCGCACCGACGACCTGCGGCAACTGGCCAGGAGCTACGGGCGGTATGACGCGATCCACCTCGAAGCCGGTCTGGGCGAGGCGCAGACCCGGTCCTGGGAGGAGCGACTGCTCGCCCGCTATTCTGCCTGCGGCTGCGAGGCCGGGGCGGTCGCGGTCATCGTCGCCCTCGCCGCCCTGCCGGCCCCGGCGCTGATCGTGCCCGCGATCCGCAGCCCCGCGGGGGCTGTCCTGGCCCCGGTCTGGATCCTGGTGGCCGCCCTGATCGGCAAGGCGGTTGGGATCGCCTACGCGCGCCTGCGGTTGCACTTCGAGGTCAGGGAGCTGACTCGGCTGCTGGCCGGGGATCAGGGTGTGATCGGTGTCGAGGGCGGGTCGCCCGACGTGGCCTAGGCGGGTAGCCGCCAGAGGTGGGGGAGGACGATGTCGCCGTCGGCGCCGCCCGGTGGCACCGGGCGGCCGTCGATGACGCCCGGCTGGACGTCGAAGAAGCCGGCGGCCTGGAGCCCGTCCTGGATCTGGCGCCCGGCTTTCAGCAGGACGTCGATCCGGTAGCGCCCGGGCAGCAGCGGCAGGCTCGAGAGGTGGCACTCCAGCTGCGTCCCCGGCGCCGTGGCGCGGACGTCGACCGGGGCCGAGACCTCGCTGTCCATCGTCGTCAGCGGCTGCCCGAGGCTGTCGGCGATCGTCAGCCTGCACTCGAGCGAGGGAACCGGCTCGGTCACCTCGACCGCGATCGTCACCGCCTGGCCGGAGACGACCACGTCGGGAGGGCCGCCGGAGTCGTCCCGGATCGCCACCCGGCGGATCATCGTGTCGCGATAGCCACGGCGATCGCGGTCGGTGCGCTCGAGGAGGTCGTCGTCGGCCGCCCGCTCGAGGCCGCTGAGGTAGCGGTCGATCGTCGCCTTGACCGGTCCGTCGGCGACCGCTTCCCCGCGTTCGAGCAGGATCCCGCGCTCACAGAGCGCCTGGATGATCGCCAGGTTGTGGGAGACGAAGACGACCGTCCGGCCCTGGCTGGCGACCTCGGTCATCTTCCCCAGCGACTTGCGCTGGAAGGCGGCGTCGCCGACCGCCAGGACCTCGTCGACGAGGAGGATCTCGGGCTCGAGGTGGGCCGCGACGGCGAAGGCGAGCCGCACCGACATCCCACTCGAGTAGCGCTTCACCGGGGTGTCGAGGAAGCGCTCGATCTCGGCGAACTCGACGATTTCGTCGAAGCGGGCGCGGATCTCCGCTTTCCTCATGCCGAGGATCGAGCCGTTGAGGAAGATGTTCTCGCGCCCGGTCAGCTCCGGGTGGAAGCCGGTTCCGACCTCGAGCAGGGATCCGACCCGCCCGGTCACGTCGGCGTAGCCCTCGGTCGGCTCGGTGATCCGGGAGAGCAGCTTCAGCAGGGTGCTCTTGCCGGCGCCGTTGTGGCCGATCAGGCCGACGACCTCGCCACTCCCGATCGTCAGCGAGAGGTCCTTCAGCGCCCAGAGGAAGTCGGGACCGTCGTAATCGGATTCGTCGGGCCGCCTGCGGCGGAGGTTTTCCGCGATCGCCTCCCGCAGGGTGCCGTAGCCGCGCTTGTGGAGGCCGAGCCGGTAGCGCTTGCCGAGGCCGTTCGTCTGGATCGCGGTGGTGCTCACGGTTCCCCTAGACGAAGTCGGCGAAGCGGCGCTCCACCCGGTCGAAGTAGGCGAGGCCGGCGACGAAGAGGACGCAGGCCGAGGCGGCGGAGATCGCGATCAGGTCCCAGGGGGCGCTGCCGGACCCGAGCGTCGCCCAGCGGAACCCTTCGACCACGCCGACCATCGGGTTGATCGCGGAAATCGTCTGCCAGGGCTCGTCGAGGAGGCTGCTGGGATAGACGACCGGGCTGGCGAAGAGCCAGAGCTGGATCGCGAAGGGGACGATGTAGCGGACGTCGCGGAAGCGGACGTTGATCGCCGAGAGGGCGCTGCTGGTGCCGAGGGCGGCGGCCGCCGCGATCGCGATCAGCAGCGGCAGGGTGAGGATCGCCAGGGAGGGGGTGAGGCCCCAGATGAGGACGATCGCGAGCAGGATCACGATCGAGACGAGGAGGTCGACGAAGCCGGCGACGATGATCCCGGCGGGCATGAAGATGCGGGGGAAATAGATTTTCGAGACCAGGGCCGAGTTGGCGACGAGGCTGTCGGAGCCGAGCAGGAGCGCGTTGGCGAAGAAGGTCCAGGGAACCAGCGCCGCAAGGCTGAAGAGGGGATAGGGCAGGCCGTTCGAGGCGACGCCGGCGAGGTTGCCGAAGAAGAGCGAGAAGACGACCATGAACCCGAGCGGCTGCAGGATCGCCCAGGCGGCTCCGAGCAGCGTCTGCCGGTAGCGGACGGTGATGTCGCGCAGGGCGATCTGACCGGCGAGGTCGCGGTAGCGCCAGAGTTCGCTCGGGGCGAGCACCCGGCTGAACCCCCTGGTCGGCTGCAGCCGGATCGTCTCGACCGACCGCCCCGCGGTCGGGGTGGACCGGGTCTCCGGCTTGTCCACGGTCGTGTTCGTCACCGGCCCGAGCATAGTTCTGCCCGCGGGCGCTCAGGCCTGCTGTTCCCGCGCCTCTTGCCTGTAAGGTGCCGCCGGTGAAAGCAGAGCTTCGCAGCATGCTGAGGCGGCACGAGCGGTTCACCGGCTTCGCGGTTCGCTCGGCGGGAAGGCTGCAGCGCCTGCGGGACCGCAGCCGTTCCCTGCAGGAGCGCTGGTCCCTGCGCAAGGGGCACGAGTCGGGCTTCTGGCGCGACGCGCTGATGGCGCCGGGGGCGAAGGAGGCCTTCGCCGACCGCCTCGACCCCGACAGCACCAAGGCCGACGAATGCATGCAGCGCGCGCTCGACTCGATCGACAGGCCGGCGATCGCGATCCTCGACGTCGGCTCCGGCCCGCTGACCTCCGTCCCCAAGGCCTACCCCGGCAAGGAGCTGACGGTCACCGCCAGCGACGCCCTCGCCGACGAGTACATCGAGGACCTGCAGCGGGCGGGGATCGAGCCGCCGGTGCCGCCGGTCAGGTGCTCGGGGGAGGAGCTGATCTCGAAATTCGGCGAGGACAGGTTCGACCTCGTCTTCATGGCCAACGCCCTCGACCACACCGCCGACCCCCTGCTGGTCCTGCGCAACATGATCGGGGTCGCCAGGCCGGACGGCGTCGTCGCCCTCCACCACATGTCGTGCGAGGGCGAGCGCAACGGCTACTTCGGCATCCATATGTGGAACATCGACCACGAGGACGGCCGATTCCTGATCTGGAACCAAACGACCAGGGTCGACGTCGGCGAGCACCTCGGCGACGGTTACGAGGTCGAGTGCTGGGTCGGCGGCGACGACCAGATCAACGCGCTGATCCGCTCCGCCTGAGCCGGGCTTGACGGTGGCCTCGCCGTTCTTCTCGGTCGTGGTCACGACCTACAACCGGGGTTCCCTGATCAGGCGCTGCCTCGACAGCTGCCTCGCCCAGGGCTTCGAGGACTTCGAGCTGCTCGTCGTCGACGACTGCTCCACCGACGACACCGCCGCCGTCCTGACCAGCTACGAGGACCCGCGCCTGAAGCCGGTGCTGCTGCCGGAGAACCGCGGCATCAACCCGGCCCGCCGCGCCGGCGTCGAGGCCGCGGGCGGCGAGTGGGTCGTAGTTGTCGACAGCGACTGGGAGCTCTTGCCGCACACGCTCGAGCGCTTGCGCGAGGTGATCGCCGAGCTGCCGCCCGGCGTGCGGGTGATCCGCAGCCAGCTGCTCTGGGACGACGGCTCGGTCACGCCGCACACGATGCCGGCCGGGACGATCGGCTACGAGGAGCGGATCCGCTGGGTCGAGGAGGAGGGCGGCTACGACGCCGGTCGCTGCATCGCCCGCGCGGTCTTCGAGCGCACCCCCTACATCGAGGGCCGCCGCGGCGCCCAGGAGCTGCTCTTCGAGCTCAACCTGGCCCGCGCCGAGTGCACCCTCTGCCTGCCGGAGGTGCTCGGCAAGGAGCACAGCGACGCCGCCAACAGCTACCTGCGCAGCACCGGCGCCGGCGAACTGATCCCGCGCCTCCTCGCCGAGGCCCCCGACCAGCTCTGGATGGCCGAGACGACGCTGCGCGAGCACGGCGAGGCGCTGCGGCGGTTTGGACCCCGCCAGTACCGCGAACTGCTGCGGGTCGCCTCGATGCAGGCGCTGCTGCTCGGCGACCGCGGCAAGGGCCTGCGCTATGGGCTGAGGGCGCTGCGCCGGCGCCCCTGGGACGCGAAAGCGCTGGCGACGCTCGCCTTCGGGATGCTCGGCCGGCGCTCCGCGGCGCGAGGCGTCCTGCTCTCGCGCAAGCTAGTCCGCTAACGGCTTCGTGTCACGGCGAGCGGGCGGCAGCACCTAGCCTAATCCAGGGCGTAAGAAAATCAGCCAAGGGGACCGCAGCCGACTCTTGCCCCACGGGGGTGGGGTCAAAATCGGTTGGGCTATTTCCGTGCGTTTGCTAATCCCCCCAGCCGCGCCTAAGCAGCGGCCGCAGGATCGTCGCCGCCAGCAGCAGGGTCAGCAGCGTCTGGCTGGCGGTGAAGGCGACGCCGACCGCTTCGATCCCGTGGTCGGGGATCAGCAGGGCGCTGATGCCGATGATCAGCGCCGCGTTCAGCCCCTGTATGAGCGCGATGACGCCGCCGCGGTGCTCGATCCGGGCGACGGTGATCCCCAGCGCGACGATCACGTTGGGGACGCCGCCGAGCATCAGCCAGCGCAGCAGCGAGGTCCCGTCTTCGGCGTAGTCGCTGCCGAAGACGCGGAGGATCAGCGGCGCCGCGACGGCGCCGACCAGCAGCAGCGGCAGGCTGAGACGGAGCGATTGCGCCAGCGCCCGCCGGGCCAGCTGCCGCAGCTGGGGCAGGTCGACCGCCGCCTCGACGGTCAGCGAGGTCATCATGTTCAGCGCGATCAGCTGCAGCGACATCGAGAACAGCCAGGGAACGTAGAAGTAGGCCGCCTGGGTGGGGTTGGCGAGGTTGGCGACGAGGACCGGCAGGTAGAGGCTGCCGGCGAGGTTGAAGAGGTTGCCGCCGTAGTTCCCGGCCGCCATCGAGAAGACGCGGCGGCGGTCGAGCGAGCCCTCGGACCGGTTCCGCGGGATCAACCGCCTCAACACGAGGTAGTTGACGGTCAGGATCGCCGGCAGCAGCGGCAGCGTCCAGGCAACGAAGAGGCCGGAGCTGGGGAGGAGGGCGGCGAGGAGGCCGAGCAGGAGCAGCTTGCCGATCGAGTAGAGCGAGTTCTCGAGCGGGATCCAGCGGGCGGTGTGGAGACCGGTGAGGACGCTGTCCTGGAGGGTGAAGACCGTGGTCGCCGCGGTCGCCAGGGTGAAGCCGACCAGCCAGGCGCCGCCGCTGAGGAAGGAGAGGTCGGAGGACCAGAGGTCGCTGGTCAGAGCGGTGGCCGCGCCGAAGACCAGCGAGAGGGCGGTGGTCAGCCCGTAGCTGGCGACGATCAGCCGTTTGGTCGCGGTGCCGGCGATCGGCAGGTAGCGGACCAGGACCGCCGAGAGGCCCAGCGAGCAGGCGCCGGAGACGAGCGTCATCGCCGAGATCACGGCGGCGTTGGCGCCGACGTCGTGGGCCGAGTAGGCGCGCGCGGCAACCGCCCAGAAGACGATCCCGAGCAGGCTGGTGATGCCGGTGCCGACGATCAGCAGGTAGCCGGTCCGGTAGAGCTGGTCGTTGAGGTGGCTCTGCAGCCAGGCCCGGGCCCGTCCCCCCGCCGAAGCTTCCGCGCTCATAGGCCGCCCGCCCGCCGTGGCCCGAGCCGCCAGAGGACCTGGTCGCGGCCCGTGTCGCGCCAGAGCTCCGTCGCCGGGCGCCGCGGGTGTTCCGCCGGCCAGTCCTCGGAGCCGACCGCGAAGCGCGTCCTGGCGGACGGCTTCCCCTCGAACAGCGTCCAGCGCGTCTCCGGCGTGTACCACTGGGTCGCGTAGAGGCCGATCGTGTCGTAGGCGCCGAGGTCGTAGGCGAGCGTCTCGGCGCCTTCCCGTTCGACCGCGGCCTGCGGGCTGCTCCAGCCGCTCGGGTAGACGGCGCGCTGGGAGCTCCGCACCGGGTTCCAGACCCCGTAGGCGGTGACGGCGAGGAAGAGGAGGAGCGGCAGCGCCAACGCCGCCGGGGGGCGCTTCGCCGCTCGCAGGAGCAGGGCGGCGCCGGCCGCGGCGACGAACGCCGCCCCCAGCAGGACGGCGGGGCCGAGCTGCGCGGTCACGAACGGCAGCGCCGAGATGTTCCAGCGGTTCGGCGAGGCGGGATCGTCGGCGCTGAGCCGGATCACCACCACCAGCAGCGTCAGGGCGCCGAAGCCGGCGAGCCATGGGAGGGGGCGGAGGAGCGAGCGCCAGCGGGGCAGGGCGGCGAGGCCGAAGGCGATCAGCGCCGGCGCCACCACCTCCGTGTAGCGGCCGTAGATCAGCATGTCGGGACGGGTCCGTTCCGGGAAGGCGGCGGCGGAGACGAGCAGCAGCAGCGCCGCGAAGAGGAGCAGGATGCCCAGCGGCGCCCGCTCGCGACCCGACCGGTCGCGGCGGGCGAAGAAGTCCGCGGCCGCGAGGGCCGCGAGGCCGAAGGTCGCGACCAGCAGGTACCAGGTCTGGCCGGCCAGGTTGGCGAGGACGGTGAGCGGACCGTGCCCGTGGCTGAGCGCGTCGAGGCGGTCGGAGGCTTCCGATTCGGCGGCGGCGCCGTAGCTCTGGCTGATCAGGTGCTCGTCGAGCAGGTGGGTGCCGACGATCGCCAGTGCGATCAGGCCGAGCACCACTCCGGCGGCGCCGCGGTCGACCCGCCGCCGGGCCGCGAGCCACAGCACCGCCACCGCGGTGATCGCCACCGCCACCAGCATCCGGTTGTGGACGGCCCAGAGCCCGCCGGTGGCCGCGCCGAGCCCGATCCCCCAGAGCAGCGAAGCCCGGCGCTCTTCGGCGGCGAGGAAGGCGGCGAAGCAGAGCAGCCAGGCGCAGACCAGCGGGTAGAGGACGTTCTCCGACATCGCCACCTGGGCGAGCACGGTCACGGCGGGGAAGGCGGCGCCCGCGAAGGCGCCCCGGAGCGCGATGCGGCGATCGACGCCGGCGAAGCGCTCGAGCAGCAGGTAGAGCAGCGGGAAGACGAGCGCCGCCAGCAGCGCGTTGAGGGCGAGGACGAGGCGGTAGGCGACCTCGGGGTCGGAGACGAGGCCGACGATCGGCGCCAGCAGCAGCGAGTAGCCGCCGCGGTAGAAGGGCGCGAGTTCCAGCTGGGCGGGCAGCTGGCCGGCGATCGTGCGGGCGTTGCCGAGGTACCCCATCTCGTCGGCGACGAGAACCGGGCCGGTGCGGATCAGCGAGATCGCGAGGCGGAAGGCGAAGAGCAGCGCCGTCCCCAGCAGCAGCCGGTTTCGCAGCGAAGCGGCCGCGGCCACGCGCCTACCGCACGCCCGCGCCCTGACGCGAGCGGCGCGCCTCGATGGCCACGCGGTAGGCGTCCTCGAACTGCGGCACCACCGTCGCCGGAGAGAAGTCCTTCGCGTGCTCGGCGGCGGCGGCGCCGAGCCGCTCGCGCAGGGGCGCGTCGTCGATCAGGCGCTGCAGGGCGGCCAGCATCGCCGTCCGGTCGCCGGGCGGGACCAGGAGGCCGGTGCGCTCGTGGGCGACGACGTCGGGGAGGCCACCGATGTCGGAGGCCACCACCGCCTTCCCTGCCGCCGCCGCCTCCAGGGCGACGAGCCCGAACGCCTCCGGGCAGATCGAGGGCGCGACGGTGAACAGCGAGCGGCGCACCGCCTCGATCGCCAGCTCGTGCGGCCAGGGGCCGAGCACGTGGATACCGGGCCGGTTGTCGAGCTCGTCGAGGAAGTTGCGCCCGAGCATCACCAGCGGCGGCGGGTTGCTCATCCGCCGGTGCACCTCGGCCAGGTTCCAGGCCCCCTTGTCGAGGGTGATGTCGCCGAGGAAGAGGATGAACGGCCGGTCGGGCAGGCGGTCGAGCCGTGGATCCCGCGGCGGCGGAGCGGGCAACTCGCCGATGAAGTTGGGGACCACCCGCCAGGCTTCCTGCGGACCGAGCCGGCAGAGGCGGGCGACCGCCTCGCTGACCGGGAGGAAGAGGTCGACCAGCCGCCGCAGTTTCGCCTCGCGGTTCTGGACGCTGACCGCCGCGATCGTCCCCTGCAGTGCCCCGTAGTGGTCGGCGGCGCAGCGCACGCACTTGAACGGCGCCGGGCCGCTGCACTGCGAGCCGCGGTGGAGCAGGCGCTTGGTCGCGCAGAGCAGGCCGTAGTCGTGCAGCGACTGGACCAGCGCTGCCTCGCCCCGGCGGTGCAGCGGCAGGTAGGAGTGGATGAGCCAGTTGTGGGCGTGGACGACGTCGGGCCGCTTCGCCCTGATCAGCCGCCTGAGGTCGAGGACGGTCTCCGGATCGGGCGCCGGCGGGGCGTGGCGGCGGCTCATGTCCCGGTGCAGGACGCGGACCCGGTAGCTGGAGCTGCGCAGCGCGTGGACGGGGACGCCGCCGATCGTCCCCGGCTGCGCCCCCGGCTGCTGCAGGGTCGCGATCGAGACCTCGTGCCCGCGCGCCGCCAGCTCGGCGCTGAGGTCCTCGACGACCCGCTCCTCGCCACCGACGATAGGGGCCACCGACTGGGCCAGCATGAGAACCCGCATCGCCGGGATTCTCACAGTTCGAGAGGCGGCTCGTGCCAGAATCGGCCCGGTGAAACGTGGCGCGGAACCGAGCGAGCGCTCCCAGCTGCCCAGCGTCTCGGTGGTGATCTGCGCCTACACCCTCGACCGCCTGCAGGTGCTGGGGGAAGCGATCGAGTCGCTGCTCTCCCAGAGCCGGGCGCCGCACGAGGTGATCCTCGTCGCCGACCACGCGCCGGAGCTGCAGGCCGAGGCCGAACGCCGCTGGCCGCAGATCGAGGTCGTCGCCAACCGCGAGCGGCAGGGCCTCTCCGGCGCCCGCAACACCGGTGTCGCGGCGGCCGACGGAGACGTCGTCGCCTTCCTCGACGACGACGCGATCGCCGACCGCGACTGGCTGCGGCGGATCGCCGCCGCCTACGCCGACCCCCGCGTGTTCGGCGCCGGCGGCACGGTGACCCCGCGCTGGCTCGAGGGTAAGCCGGGCTGGTTCCCGCCGGAGTTCGACTGGGTGGTCGGCTGCACCCACTCGGGTATGCCCGCCGAGGCCGAACCGGTGCGCAACCTGGTCGGCGCCAACATGTCCTTCCGCCGCGAGGCGCTGGAGGAGGTCGGCGGCTTCAGCCACGACCTCGGCCGGGTGGGAACGCTGCCGGTCGGCTGCGAGGAGACCGACCTCAGCATCCGCGTGCACCAGCGCTGGCCCGAGGCGGAGATCCTCTACGACCCCGGCGCCGCCGTCGAACACGTCGTCCCGCCCTCCCGCGGCACCGTCCGCTACTTCCTCGACCGCTGCCGGGCCGAGGGCCGCTCGAAGGCGGTCCTGACCAGGATGGTCGGCAGCGAGGACGGTCTCTCCTCCGAGCGCTCCTACGTGCGGCGGACGCTGCCGCTTGGCGTGATCGGGGGAATCGGCGACGCCGCCCGCGGCAACCTCGCCGGCCTGGGACGGGCGGCGATGATCCTCGTCGGCCTCGCCGCGACCAGCGTCGACTACCTGCGGGTGCGCACCGGCGTCGCCCGCCCCGACGACACCCAGGGCGCCCACCCCAGCGTCAACGGCGGTGGCCCGCGGGTGCTGATGGTGACCCCGCGCAGCCCCCTGGGGCAGGGCGGGGTCGAGCGCCACGTGAGCGAGGTGAGCCGGCGGATGGCCGCCGCCGGCCTCCGGGTCGAGGTCCTCTGCGGCGACCCCGAGGCCACCGGGACGACGACCGGGACCCACGACGGGGTGCGGATCCGCACCGTCCGCGCCTACCCGCGCGGCCGCGACTACTACTTCGCCCCGGCCCTCTGGCGCGAGATCGGGCGCGAGAAGTGGGACCTCGTCCACGTCCAGAGCTACCACACGCTGGTCGCGCCGCTGGCGATGCTGCGGGCGCTGACCCTGCGCATCCCCTACGTCGTCACCTTCCACGGCGGCGGCCACTCCTCGCAGCTGCGCAACCGCTCGCGCGGCCTGCAGATGCGGCTGCTGCGGCCGCTGCTGCGGCGGGCCGTGCGGCTGGTGGCGATCGCCCGCTTCGAGATCGAGGAGTACGGCGCCGCCCTCGGGGTGCCGCCCGAGCGCTGGGTCTTCATCCCCAACGGCACCGACCTCAGCTTCTCCGGGGCCGAGCTGGCGACGGCCGAGCCGGCCTTGCCGACGCTGGCCTCGGTCGGCCGGCTCGAGCGCTACAAGGGCCACCACCGGGTCCTCGAAGCGTTCCCGCTGGTGCTGGAGCGCGAGCCGGAGGCGCGGCTGCTGATCATCGGCAGGGGTCCCTACGAAGACGAGTTGCGCCGGCAGGCCGAGGAGCTGGGTGTCGGTGAGCGGGTCGAGATCACCAGCGTCCCCGCCGGCGACCCGGAGGGGATGGCGACGCTGCTCGGCCGCGTCTCCCTGGTCGTGCTGATGAGCGAGTTTGAGAGCCACCCGCTGGTGGCGCTGGAGGCCGCCGCCGCCCGCCGCCGCCTCCTCGTCGCCGAAGCCGGCGGCCTGCGGGAGATCGCCGAAGACGGGCTCGGGCGGGGGATCCCGCTCGACTCGACTCCCGAGTGGATCGCCGCGGCGGTGTTGGAGGAGCTGGCGAAGCCGCTGCCGCAGAGCTCGCCACGGCTGACCTCGTGGGACGAGTGCGCGGCGGCGCTGCTCGATCTCTACGGGTCGGTACTGAAAATTGAGCATCCAGCCTTAGGCACAACGTCCAGCAAATCAGGGGCCGACTGAAGCCGGGCGGGGGTGGGTCGATGAGCGGGGCATGCTTCGCTCCCGCTTCCTCGCCGCCGTCCTCGCCCTGCTCGGAGCGATCGCCGCCTTCGCACCCGGCGCCTTCGCCGCCGAAGGCATCGGCCCGGCCAAGAAGCTGGGGGGTGGTGGCGAAACCACGACCACCACGTCAACGTCGCGGATCAGCACCGGCTCCAGCAAGGAAAGCAAGGAAACGCTGACGATCGCGACGACGAGCCCGGCCGACGGTCAGACCGTCAGCGGCACGGTCGTCTGGGGGATCGGCGTCGTCGCCGGGACGCCGAGCAAGGTCGAATTCCTCGTCGACGGCAGCGTCGTCGGGACCGACACCAGCGCCCCCTTCGCCGCCAGCCTCGACACGACCAGGCTCGCGAACGGGTCCCACGGCCTCAGCGCCACCGCCTCCGGCGTCAAAGGCGTGAAGGCGACCACGAAAGTGACCGTCACCGTCGCCAACGCCGCCCCGGCGCCGGAACCGACCCCCGAGCCCGAACCCGCTCCGACCCCGAGCCCAGGCCCGAGCGCCGGCCCGGTCTACTGGGGGGCGACGATCGGCAGCCAGCTGACCGGAACCCAGGCGCCGTGGGACATGAACGCGGTCACCAGGTTCGAGGAAATGACGCACAAGGGCGTCGCGATGGTCCAGTTCTACCAGCCGTTCGCGAACTGCTCGAGCTCGCCCTGCTCCTTCTACTCGTTCCCGAAGGGGGCGATGGAACTGATCCGCAACCACGGCTCGATCCCGGTCCTGAGCTGGGCCTCGCAGTCGACGCCGTCGAGCGTCAACGAGCCGAACTTCCAGCTCGCCGACGTCACCGCCGGCAACTACGACGCCTTCATCCGCGGCTTCGCCGAAGCGGCCAAGGCCTGGAACCACCCCTTCTTCCTCCGCTTCAACTTCGAGATGAACGGCAACTGGTTCCCCTGGTCGGAGCGCGTCAACGGCAACCGCCAGGGCGACTACGTCACCGCCTGGCGCCACGTCCACGACATCTTCACCGCGGTCGGGGCGAGCAACGTCACCTGGGTCTGGTGCCCCAACGTCGACCCCGACAACGTCCAGCAGAGCCTTTCCTCGCTCTACCCGGGCGACGACTACGTCGACTGGACCGGCCTCGACGGCTACAACTGGGGGACCAACCCCGCCAAGCCCGACCGGTGGCGCAGCTTCCGCGACCTCTACCGCTCGACCTACGCCCAGATCACGGAAAAGATCGCCCCGACGAAGCCGATGATGGTCGCCGAGGTCGCCTCCAGCGAGTACGGGGGTTCGAAGGCGGGCTGGATCAAGGACATGCTGACCCGGATCCCGACCGAATTCCCGAAGATCCGCGCCCTCCTCTGGTTCGACAAATTCGACTCCAGCATGGACTGGCCGGTGGAGACCTCCGGCTCCGCCACCACGGCCGTGGCCGAAGGTGTCCAGAGCTCCACCTACCTCGGAAACAGCTTCGCCGGCCTCAGCCCCAGCGCGATTCTGCCGGCTGGCTGACACGCATCGCCCAGCGTCAACCGGACAAACGTCCAGTAAGGGCTCGCGTGCCTGAAAGGCGGGCGGATCGGGCCGATGGCCTTGTATGGCCACGAAGCCGATCCGCCGCCGACCTGCGCTGCAGGCGCTCGTCCTCGTCGCGATGCTGCTCCTGCTCGGCGCCGGGGCCTCGCTGGCCCACGCCCGGGGCGGCGCCCACCTCGGCAAGACCCACCTCGGCAAGGCGCGCGCGCTCAACCCCGTCAAGTGCCCGCGCAGCGCCAAGCGGGTGAAGCTGACGCGGCGTCGCGCCCGCTGCGTGCCCCGGAACGCCAGCGCCAGCCAGAGCGCCGGCCCGATCTACTGGGGGGCGACGATCGGCGACCAGGTGACCGGGATGCAGGCCCCCTGGGACATGGACGCCGTCACCGCGTTCGAGGGCATGGCGGGCCGGAGCGCCTCGCTCGTCAACTTCTTCCAGCCGTTCGCCGACTGCGGCCGTTCCCCCTGCTCCTTCTACCCCTTCCCGGACGGGGCGCTGCAGCTGATCCGCGACCACGGCTCGATCCCGGTCCTGACCTGGGCCTCGCAGTCGACCCCCTCCAGCCTCAACGAGCCCGAGTTCCAGCTCGCCGATGTCGCCGGCGGCGCCTACGACGGCTACCTGACGAAGTTCGCCCAGGAAGCGAAGGAATGGGGCCACCCCTTCTTCCTCCGCTTCAACTGGGAGATGAACGGCAACTGGTTCCCCTGGTCGGAGGGCGTCAACGGCAACGGCGCCGGCGCCTACGTCGCCGCCTGGCGCCACGTCCACGACATCTTCGCCGCGGCCGGGGCGACCAACGCGACCTGGGTCTGGTGCCCGAACGTCGATCCGGCCGGCACCATGCAGGACCTCTCCTCGCTCTACCCGGGCGACGACTACGTCGACTGGACCGGCCTCGACGGCTACAACTGGGGCACCAACCCGGCTTCGCCGAAGGGGTGGCGCAGCTTCGACCAGCTCTACCGTGACACCTACGACGAGATCGTCGCCGAGATCGCTCCCTCGAAGCCGATGATGATCGGCGAGATGGGGGCGACCGAGCACGGCGGTTCGAAGGCGGCCTGGATCGAGGACGCGCTGGCGCGAATTCCGGCCGAGTACCCCCAGATCCGCGCCGTCCTCTGGTTCGACAAACTGGACGACGGAATGGACTGGCCGATCGAGTCCTCGCAGAGCTCGATCGCCGCCTTCGCGAGGGGGATCCAGAACCCGGTCTACGTCGGCAACTCCTACGGCAACCTGTCGGGGGGCCTGATCCCGGTCGCTCATTAGGCCGCCGGGCCCGGTCCCTACACTCTGCTGCTCGCCGATGAATCGATCACACCGAGCCACCCCGGTGCTGGCGGTCCTCGCTCTCGTCGGTTCGCTCCTGCTGGCGCTCCTCTGGGCGCCGGTCGCGGGAGCCGATCCGCAGCAGCCGGCCGCCCACTCCAGCGCCACCAAAACGAAGAAGAAGCGGCCGAAGCCGATCTACTGGGGCGCCTGGATCGGCGACCAGATCACCGGGGTCAACCCGCCCTTCGACATGGGCGGGGTCACCATTCTGCAGACGCTGGTCGGCAAGGGTCTCTCGTTGATCCAGTTTTCCTCGCCCTTCTACGACTGCCACCGCTCGCCCTGCGAGCCCTACAAATTCCCGGACGAGCCGATGGAGAACATCCGCGGCTACGGCGCCATCCCGTTCTTCAGCTGGGGCTCCGAATCCTCGCCGGAGCACCCGGAGGAATTCCGCCTGTCGGCCCTCGCGGCCGGCAAGGAGGACCCGTACATCACCCGGTTCGCCCAGGAAGCGAAGGAATGGGGCCACCCCTTCTTCCTCCGCTTCAACTGGGAGATGAACGGCAGCTGGTTCCCCTGGTCAGAAGGCGTAAACGGCAACACCGCGGCCTCCTACATCGCCGCCTGGCGCCACGTCCACGACATCTTCACCGCGGTCGGCGCCACCAACGCGACCTGGGTCTGGTGCCCCTTCGCCGACGCCCACAACGCCTACACCGACATCAAGGCGCTCTACCCGGGCAACGCCTACGTCGACTGGACCTGCCTCGACGGCTACAACTGGGGGCGCAACGGGGTCAAATCTCGGCCCTGGCGGACCTTCGACGAAATCTTCGCCGGCAGCTACCGCTACCTGACGACGAAAGTCGCCCGTCGCAAGCCGGTGATGCTGGCCGAGCTCGCCTCGGGCACCAAAGGCGGCCACAAGGCTGATTGGATCAAAGAAATGCTCAACTCGCTGCCGCGGAAATATCCGAAGGTTCGCGGGTTCATCTGGCTCGACGCCTTCGACCGCGGCATCGATTGGCCGATCGAGACCTCGCCGAAAGCAACCGCCGCCTTCGCCAAGGGCATCGCCAGGAAGGTCTACCAGTCCAACCGCTACGCGGAACTGAACGTAAGTCCAATTCCGCCCCAACCTTGATCCAGGGCCCTCCGCGGGCCGTATGTCGACGCATAACCGATTTGGTAAGCGCAGCCTTTGGGCTGCGCCAGGGTTAAATGGAGACTTTGAACGTAGAGAGAAAGCAGGCGCAAAGGACTTGGAGAGGGATGGCGGCTGGCGCCGTCTGCGTCCTCATGCTCGTCGCGCTGCCGGGCTCGGCGACGGCGAAGAAGCCGCGGTCCCTCTACTGGGGGGCGACGATCGGAGAGCAGATCACCGGCACCGCCGCGCCCTGGGACATGACCCCCGTGCGTCGATTCGAGTCCGTCGCCGGCAAGGGCCTGTCGATCATCTCCTTCTCCAGCACCTTCGCCGACTGCAACGTCTCGCCCTGCTTCTACTTCCGCTTCCCAGCCGACGAATTCGACAACGTCCGCGAGTACGGGGCGATCCCCTTCTACAGCTGGGGATCCCAGTCGATGCCCTCGGTGCTCGACCAGCCGGACTTCCAGCTGGCCGACATCATCGCCGGCCGCTACGACACCTTCATCCGCAACTGGGCGCTGGGGGCCAAGGAGTGGGGGCACCCCTTCTTCCTCCGCTTCGATCCGGAGATGAACGGTTTCTGGTTCTCCTGGTCGGAGGGGGTCAACGGCAACCAGCCCGGCGAATTCGTCACCGCCTGGCGCCACGTCCACGACATCTTCACCGCGGTCGGGGCCAACAACGCGACCTGGGTCTGGTGCCCGAACGTCGACACCACCGGGCACCTGAGGGACCTTCGTTCCCTCTACCCCGGCGGCTCATACGTCGACTGGACCTGTCTCGACGGCTTCAACTGGGGCGAGCGGCGGGGCTCCCCCGGCTGGTACAGCTTCGGCAGGATCTACCACTCGACCTACCACCTGATCACCGGCCTGATCGCGCCGAACAAGCCGATGGTGATCGGCGAGGTCGCCTCCACCGACAAGGGCGGCTCCAAGGCCGACTGGATCAGGAACATGCTCAACGTCGTCCGCTCCCGCTACCGCAGGATTCGCGGCCTGATCTGGTACGACGTCAACGACCGCGGCACCAACTGGCCGCTGGAGACCTCGTCGAAGAAGGCGAAGCGGGCGTTCCGGCACGGCATCCGCAGCGGCGCCTTCCGGCCCAACGTCTACGGCAACCTCGGTGGCGGCGGTCCGGTTCCGCCGCCGAGTCGCTAGAGCGCCCCTGCGGGGCTCTAAGCGGCAACTCTGCTGGCCTGCTGCTCAGCGGCGTCGGTCGCCGGCATCGCGGGACGAGCGCGGTGGAGGCTGCGGCTGCGGCGGGCCTCTTTGAAAATCGTGCCGAGGACGCGGAAGCCGTCGCGGAAGGTCTTCAGGTTGCTCTGACCGAAGAGCCGCTCTTTCTCGTAGCTCGGCACCTCGGTGATCTTCATCCCGGCCGAGGCCATGCGGAGGTTGATCAGCGTCTCCACCTCGAAGCCCGGGACGTCGAGGGAGATGAAGGGGAGGCAGCGGGCCCAGAAGGCGTTGTAGCCGTAGCAGAGGTCGGTGAAGCGGGTGCCGTGCATCGCGTTGGCGGTGCCGCTGAGGACCGAGTTACCGAGGCTGCGCAGCCTCGTGATGTCAGCGCTGCCGCCGCCCTCGAGGAAGCGCGAGCCCTTGGCGAAATCGGCGCCGGCCTCCAGGGCGGCGACGAAGTGGGGGATCTCGGCCGGGTCGGCGGAGCCGTCGGCGTCGAGCATCACCACCAGGTTGCCGGTGACGGCGGCGAAGCCGGTGCGGAAGGCGTCGCCCTTGCCGCGGCCGCTCTGGGTGGTGACGCGGATGCCGGGGTAGGCCTGCTGGGCGGCTTCGACGGTGTTGTCCTTCGAGTTGCCGTCGACGAGGATCACCTCGTGCAGGCCCTCGGGCAGTTCCCGCAGCACGTGGCCGATGTTCTGCTCCTCGTTCATCGCCGGGACGACGACGCTGACCTTGGTCTTGCGGGTAGCGCGGCGATCGGGGCCCTTGTAGGGGATGGCGCCGCGGGCGGCCAGTGCCTCGACCTCGATCAGCGGCACGCCGCCGACCCGGTTCGGGGTCGCCGACTGGGCCTCGAGCAGGTCGAGGGGGCGTGGCAGCAGGCTGACGGGGACGCCGATCGACTTGAAGGCGCGGACCAGTTCCAGCAGCCCTTCGTCGTCGGCGTGCTGGCTGGAGATGACGACGCGGTCGGCGTGGTAGCGCTCGACCACCTCGAGGGCGGCGACGCGACCGGCCGTGCCCGGGTCCTTTTCAGCCGGCGGCACGGTGCCGACGACGTTGGCGTATTTGCGCAGCGGCGCGTAGGCGCGGAGGCGTTCGGCGACCTCGTCGTCGCCGACCAGCACCCAGCGCTCCTGCGGTTGGTGGCGCTCCAGGTAGGGCGTGAGAAGGGAGCGGCTGACGCTGTCGAGGGCGATGAAGCCGACCCAGAGCCCGAGCTGCTCGATGCTGCTGAGCGGCGTCAGCAGCGAAGCGCTCCAGGCGAAGGCGCCGGCGACCAGGAAGCGGATGACCGGCCAGCCCGAGCCGGCCTCCTCGCCCCGTGCCGACTGCGAGCCGTAGACGCCGAGCGCCAGGTAGATGAGGCAGAGGGCCAGGGGGGCGATCGGGAAGGCGGGGAGGAAGGCGACCCCGGTCAGCGCCACCACCGCGGCGAGCGCCACCGAGGAAGAGAGCAGATCGACCAGAGGCAGCAGCCAGAGTCCCGGGCCCCGCTTCGCCATCGGCATCGCGCCGAGCGTGGGACGGTCCTGAACCAGGGCTTCCCGCGTACTCGCCTGGGGCTTGAACGGGGGATCGAACGAGACGTCGGTGGAAGAGTTCATTGAGAGAGGGGGAATGGGACTGGGGGTCTACCTGTAAGTCCGAAACGGAGCGGGGGTTGCGGTTGTCAGCGCAAAATCCGTATCGGCAGCAGCTTCGGATCACATGAGCGACTGCAACGGCGATGTACGCTTCCCGCAGATTACGGGATCAATCTTTGGAAAAATAGAGTTTCCCCAATAGTGGGGATACCCTTTGCGGCTGCGTATTAGCGATATGCCTCGGCGAGCTCTGGATCCTTCTCGGCGAGCATTTCCGCCAGCTCGACCATCACCTTGCACTGCTTCCAGGTGGCGTCGTCCTGCATCTTGCCGTCGATCATGTGGACGCCGCGGCCGTCGGGGATCGCCGCGATCACCTTCTTCGCGAACCTGACCTCGTCCGGGGGCGGGCTGAAGACCTTCTTCGCGATCCCGATCTGGACCGGGTGCAGCGACCAGGCGCCGACGCAGCCCATCAGGAAGGCGGCCCGGAACTGGGTCTCGCAGCCGGCGGTGTCCTTGATGTCGCCGAAGGGCCCGTAGAAGGGGAGGATGCCGGCCGAGGTGCAGGCGTCGACCATGCGGGCGATCGAGTAGTGCCAGAGGTCCTGCTGGGCGCTGACGCGGTCGGCCTCGGGGTTCTCCGGGTCCTCGGGGTCCTCCATCACGCGGTAGCCGGGGTGGCCGCCGCCGACCCGGGTCGTCTTCATCCGCCGCGCGGCGGCGAGGTCGGCCGGGCCGAAGCTCATTCCCTGCATACGGGGGCTGGCGTTGGCGATCTCCTCCAGGTTGACCACGCCCTGCGGCGTCTCAAGGATCGCGTGGACGAGGATCGGCCGCGAGAGGCCGGCCTTCGCCTCCAGCTGGGCGAGGAGGCGGTCGACGTAGTGGATGTCGTGCGCGCCCTCGACCTTCGGGACCATGATCGTCTCCAGCTGCTCGCCGATCTCGGTCACCAGTTCGGTGAAGTCGTCGAGCACCCAGGGGCTTTCCAGCGCGTTGACGCGGGTCCAGAGCGAGGTCTGGCCGAAGTCGTTCTCCTTCGCCGCCTTGATCAGCCCGGCGCGGGCGGCCTCCTTGCGGTCGACCGGGATCGCGTCCTCGAGGTTGCCGAGCAGGATGTCGGTTTTCTCGGCGATGGCGCCGGCCTTGGCGACCATCTTCTCGTTCGAGAAGTCGAGGAAGTGGATCATCCGCGAGGGCTTGACCGGGATCTCGCGGAGCGGCTCCGGGGCGCCGATCGCCTGCGGCAGGAAGAAGTCTCTGGGGTGTCTCAACGTGCTCCTCGGGTCGTTTCGAAGTTCGGGGCGGCTAAATCTAATTGAGGGCGCGGCTTTTGCCGCCTACGGCAACCGTAAATTGCTCACTTATCGAGGGGACGCAACGGGACAACACCGAGGACTGGATCGTGCCGCGCGCGGCGGTGCCGACGATCGCCGAGCTGGAAGCGCGGATCGACGAGGCGCTGGTGATCGCGCGGGCCTCCGAGGAGGGGGTACGGGAGGTCGGCGAGATGGCGATCGAGGCGGCGCGGGAGGCGAAACGGGCCGCGGATGCGGCGGAGGAGGCCGTTCGGGCGGTGCCTCAGGCACCCGCAGCTCGGGACGAGGGTTTCGGGCCGGCGGGTCCTGTCGCCGATTTGGTTCCACCACCCCCCGCAACTGGCGGGGGGCGGTCCTCCAAATCGGCGCCACCCACCGGGAGAGACGTTGAAGGGCGGCCGTCCGAGGAAGGTGGGGAAGACCCGGTTCGCTTTGAGGTTAGGTTCAGACGCTTTAGTGAGAGGGCTGACCGGCTCTCGGGGCGGCTGCGGCGGCTTGGGGCTCCAACCGCCAGCGTCGGCGGAGGGCGGCAGCGAGGCGACTACTGACGGGGCCGCAGCCCTGTAGCGGCTCTTGGTCCAGCTCGGCCGCTGGCTCGATGCAGCGGATCGAGTTGGTGAGGAAGACCTCGTCGGCTGTGTAGAGGTCTTCGGCTCGGAGGGGGCGCTCGATGGCGGGGATGCCTTCTTCGGTGGCGATCTCCAGGAGGGCTGCTCGGGCCGTGCCGGGAAGGATGCGGCCGTCGGTGGGGGGTGTCCAGAGGGTCGCTTCGCGGACGGCGAAGAGGTTGGCCCAGCCCGCCTCCAGGAGTTCGTCGCCGTCGCGGATCAAATGGCCGGGGCCGGAGTCGGGGTGCTCCATTTCGCGCCGGTCGACCCACTTGTGGGGGCCGTTACCGCCGGGGACGTGCTGAGTCCGCAGCTTCACGCCTCGGACCGGGAAGACGGTCTCCGGCACGACCCACCCAGCAAGTAGGTCGTGCCGGAGACCGTCTTCGGTTGGGACGAGGGTGAGGCGGAGGCGACCGAGCGAGAACCCCTCTGCTGCCTGTCGTAGTTCCTCCTCGACCTGCGACGGCAGTTCCTTCGCATAGACCGCAGCCAGGCTCTGCCCCAGCCGCGCCAGGTGCCCCTCCAGCTCGACCGGCTCGCCATCGACTACGAGCAGGGTCTCGAAGATGCCCGTCGCGGGGTCCGGTCGCCAGTCGCTCGCGGTCATGGGGGTATCTTGCCTGCGCGGCCCGGTCGATGCTGACGCTGCTGATCGACAACTACGACTCCTTCACCTACAACCTCTTCCAGTTGCTGGCGGAGGTGAACGGCCGCGAGCCTCTCGTGGTCCGCAACGACGAGGCGAGCTGGGCCGAGCTGGAGCGCCTGGAGTTCGACAACGTCGTCATCTCCCCGGGGCCGGGACGCCCGGAGCGCGTCGAGGACTTCGGCGTCTGCGCTGATGCCCTCCGTCACTGCGAGCGCCCCCTGCTCGGCGTCTGCCTTGGCCTGCAGGGGGTCGGCTGGGTGGAGGGGGGACGAGTGCAGCGCGCTCCCGAGCCGATGCACGGCCGCGTCGCCTCGATCGAGCACGACGGCACAGGCATCTTCGTCGGCATCCCCAGCCCCTTCCGGGCAACCCGCTACCACTCGCTCGCCTTGGCGCGCCCGCTACCGCCGACCCTCCGCGAGACAGCCACCGCCGATGGCATCCCGATGGCAATCGAACATCACAACCGCCCCCAGTACGCCGTCCAGTTCCACCCCGAGTCGATCGCCACCGCCCACGGCAAGCGCCTCCTCGCGAACTTCCGCGACCTCACGCCCCCCTCGTCTCAGCCAACCTCGCCGCTGACGGGACGAAAGTACACCTATATGGAGGGAAATCGTCCCGTCGGCCGTAAGAACGGCGGGGTTGAGGTGGCGGTGCGGCGGCTCGATGCGCTTCCGGATTCCGAAACGGCGTTCGTGTCTCTCTACGCCGAGAGCGAGTACGCGTTTTGGCTCGACAGCAGCCGCGAGGGCACCCGGGGGCGCTTCTCCTTCATGGGCGACGCGAGCGGGCCGCTCGCCGAGGTGATCACGCACGAGGCGGGGGAGGGGGAGCCGCTGCTCGACCGCCTCCAGCGCCGCCTCGACGAGCTGCGCCCCGTCGACCTCCCCGACCTCCCCTTCGAGTTCGACTGCGGCTTCGTCGGCTACCTCGGCTACGAGCTCAAGGCGGAGTGCGGCTACGCGTCCCCCCACAGCTCCGATCACCCCGACGCGGCCTTCATCCTCAGCGACCGCCTCGTCGTCTTCGACCACGCCGAGGGACGGACCTATCTCCTCACCCTCCTCACAGAGCAAGGTAAGGAGGGTGAGGAGACAGGTGCTGACGCCGAGCGCTGGCTCGACTCCACGGCCGCCCGCCTAACGAATCTAGGCACGGCTCCGGCTGGCGCGTCGGGGGAGTCTCGCCGGGCCCTCCCCGCTGTTGCCGGCCGAGA
>JBIOVP010000111.1:0-11020 GCA_044867815.1 Solirubrobacterales bacterium
CAGACCCGCGGCTTCCTCAACATCCGCGACACCCTCGCCTGCGTTGAACTGGCGGCACTGAACCCGGCCGGGCCCGGCGAGTTCCGCGTCTTCAACCAGTTCACCGAGCAGTTCTCGGTCCTCGAGCTGGCGGAGCTGGTCAAGGAGGCCGGCGAGCACCTCGGCTACGGCGTCGAGATCCAGCACTACGAGAACCCGCGGGTCGAGAAGGAAGAGCACTACTACAACGCGATCCACACCAAGCTGCTCGACCTCGGCCTGCAGCCGACCCTCCTCGGCGAGGAGCTGGTCGAGTCGATCATCCACGCGATCGAGCGCTACAAAGGCCGCGTGATCGAGACCGCGATCGACCCGCAGACCCGCTGGAACCCCGCCAAATCGCCTGCAGGCCAGGCCTAGCGCCACTGCTACCATCGCCAGTTCCTATGCGGGCTGCTGACACGTTGATGGAATCCCTCAAGGCCGAGGGCGTCAAGGACGTCTTCGGGATCCCCGGCGGGGCCAACCTGCCGACCTACGACGCACTCTACGACGCGGACTTCCGCCACGTCCAGGTGCGCCACGAGCAGGGCGGCGGCCACGCCGCCGAGGGATACGCCAAAGCCTCCGGCCGGGTCGGCGTCGCCTTCGCCACCTCCGGCCCCGGCGCCACCAACCTCGTCACCGCGATCGCCGACGCGATGATGGACTCGACCCCGACGGTCTTCATCACCGGCCAGGTCCGCACCGAGTTGATCGGCACCGACGGCTTCCAGGAGGCCGACATCCTCGGCGCGACGATGCCCTTCGTCAAGCACTCCTTCGCCGTCACCGACCCGCGCCAGATCCCCGAGTACGTCCATGAGGCCTTCCACGTCGCCTCGACCGGGCGCCCGGGGCCGGTCCTGCTCGACATCCCGCAGGACCTCTCGCGTGCCGACATTGACTACGTGCCGCGGACCGAGCCGGTCGAGCTGCCGGGCTACAAGCCCTCGACCGAGGGCAACATCAAGCAGATCCGGATCGCCGCGAAAGCGCTGGCGAGCGCCCGGCGGCCGATCTTCTACAGCGGCGGCGGCGTGATCAACGGGAATGCCTCGGAGGAGTTGCGCGAGCTGGCCGACTCCGACCGCTTCCCGGTCACCTCGACCCTGATGGGCCTCGGCGCCTTCCCGGCCTCCAGCGACCGCTTCCTCGGGATGCTTGGGATGCACGGCACCTGGACCGCCAACCAGGCGATGGACAAAGCCGACCTGATCGTCGCCATCGGCGCCCGATTCGATGACCGCATCACCGGCAAACTCGACGAGTTCGCCCCGCACGCCAAGGTCATCCACATCGACATCGACCCGGCGGAGATCTCGAAGAACGTCGGCGCCCACATTCCGATCGTCGGCGACGTCAAGCAGGTGCTGCCGAAGCTGACCCGCGAGTACCGGGCGCTGCAGACCGACTCCAGCCGCCTCGACGAGTGGTGGAACACGCTGAACGGCTGGCGCGACGCGCACCCGCTCTACTACGACCCCGGCAAAGAGGGCGAGATCAAGCCCCAGTTCATGATCGAGGCGCTGCACCGGGCCAGCCAGGGGGACGCGATCGTCACCTCCGACGTCGGCCAGCACCAGATGTGGACGGCGCAGTACTACGGCTTCGACAGGCCCCGGCGCTGGATCAACTCCGGCGGCCTGGGGACGATGGGCTTCGGCCTGCCGAGCGCGATCGGCGCCAAGGTTGCCTGCCCGGGCGAGGAGGTCGCCTGCGTAGCCGGCGACGGCAGCCTGATCATGAACGTACAGGAGCTGGCCACCTGCGTGAACGAGCAGATCCCGGTCAAGGTCTTCCTCATGAACAACGGCTACATGGGGATGGTCCGCCAGTGGCAGGAGCTGTTCTGGGACCGCCGCTACAGCTCCGTCGACATGGGCTCGAGCCCGGACTGGGTGAAGCTGGCCGGGGCGTTCGGCGCCAAAGGCATGCGCTGCGACAACGCCGCCGACCTCGAGGAGCAGATGGTGGCGGCGCTGGAGCACGACGGACCGGTCCTGATGGACGTCCGCGTCGCCCGCGAAGAGAACTGCTATCCGATGATCCCCCCTGGCAGTGCCGCCCGCGACATGGTCGAGGCGCCGCGCGGAAGCCAGGTGAGCTGATGGAGGCCGGGACCCCCCAGGTGGTCAAGCTCGAGGACCTGCACGTGGCCGGCCAGCTCAGCGGCCGCAAGCACATCCTCTCGATCCTGGTCGAGAACAAGCCGGGCGTGCTGGCGCGCGTCGCCGGCCTCTTCTCCCGGCGCGGCTTCAACATCGACACCCTCGCCGTCGGTCCGACCGACGACCCCAGCGTCTCCCGCATCACCCTGACGCTCGACGGCGCCGTCCACCCGATCGACCAGGTGACCAAGCAGCTGCACAAGCTCGTCAACGTGCTGAAGATCCGTGACATGGAGCCGGAGGAGACGGTCGCCCGCGAGATGGCCCTCTTCAAGGTCTCCTCGGCGGTCGAGAACCGGGCCGAGATCATCCAGTTCGCCGAGATCTTCCGGGCGAAAATCGTCGACGTGGCGCGGCGGACGATGACGATCGAGGTGACCGGTTCCGCCGACAAGATCGAGGCCTTCGAGCGGATGGTCCGCCCGCACGGCCTCGTCGAAATGGTCCGCACGGGCGAGATCGCAATCGGCCGCGGATCGGACTGAATATGACGGCCCCAGACGCCGGCAGGCGGTGTCCTCAGTCGCCGAAGTAGCGCTGCTACTCCGGCTCCTTGCGTCCTTGCCTGCCGACCTCTGGACCTCGTCATATTCAGCCCGATTGCAGTCGGGCCTCCTAGAGGCGTCTCAGCGGGGACGGCGCACCCTCGTGAGCGTCACCCGCGAGGTCGATCTCGGCGATCCCTGCGCGGCGGTGTTCGTCTCGCGGCTGGCCTCGGACCGCTGGTTCTGCTGGGAGCAGCCGGACAGAGGGTTCGCGCTTGCCGGGCTCGGCGTCGCGCACGAGGCGAGCTCCCGCGGCGAGGGGCGGTTCGACGACGTCGCCGACGAGTGCTTGCGCGTCGGCGGCGGGGCCGTTCTCGACGAACCGCGCGGGCTGCCCGCCGGGGCCGGTCCGGTCTGGCTCGGCGGCTTCGCCTTCGACCCCGACGGCGGTTCTACCCCGACCTGGTCCTCGCTGGCGCCGGCTTCGCTGGTCCTGCCCGAGGTCTCGCTCTGCCAAAGCGGCGGCCGCACCTTCCTCACCGTCAACGCGATCGTGCGGCCGGGCGAGGAGGTCGAGCGACTTGGGGAGAGGCTGCGCTCGCGCCTCGCCTCGCTTCGCACCGACACCCCGCTGCCGCTGCTCGACCCGCACCCGACCGCCCATGCCGGCATCCGCAGCGCCCGCCCGCCGCGCGAGTTCGAAGCCGCTGTCGAGGGCGCCACATCCCGGATCGCCGCCGGCGGGATGAGCAAGGTCGTGCTCGCCCGCGAGGTGATCGTCGACGCCGGCGCCGCCCACGACCCCGCCGCCGTCTTCGGCGCCATGCGCGAGCAGTTCCCGGCCTGCTTCTGCTTCTGCTGCGGCACCCCCGAGGCCGCCTTCATCGGCGCCAGCCCCGAGCTGCTGGTCCGTCGCTCCGGCGCCAGCGTCTCCACCGTCGCCCTCGCCGGCTCAACCCGCCGCAGCTCCGACCCCGCCGTCGACGACCACCTCGGCGAGCAGCTGCTGCGCAGCGACAAGGACCGCCGCGAGCAGCGGATCGTGGCCGAACGGATCGTCCGCGCGCTTCGCCCGCACGCGGTCTGGGTCGAGACGGCGCCCGAGCCGGAGATCGTCAAGGTGGCGAACATCCAGCACCTGGCGACCCCGGTGATCGCCCAGCTCGCGGAGCCCCACTCGGCCATAGAGCTCGCCGGCCTCCTGCACCCGACCCCGGCCGTCGGCGGCGAGCCCTGGCCCGCCGCCGCCACCACGATCGCCGAACTCGAGGGGATGGACCGCGGCTGGTACGCCGCCCCGGTCGGCTGGATGGACGCGACCGAGGACGGCGAGTTCTGCGTCGCCCTCCGCAGCGCCCTCCTCCGCGACCGCCAGGCCCACCTCTTCGCCGGCGTCGGCGTAGTCGCCGGCTCCGACCCTGAGGCGGAGCTGGCCGAGACCGAGGTGAAGCTGGGGGCGCTGTTGCCGCTGCTGGCCGAGTAGGCTGCCGCACCGTGCGCGTCCCAGCCGTCCTTCTCTTTCTGCTGGCGGTTTTCGCCACCTCGGCGCCAGCATTTGGAGGCGTACCGGCTGGCCCGCGTCTTGCCACCGTCGAGCTGATCGAGACCAAGGGCTCCGAAGGCGACGAAAATGCCAGCCCACCGATCATGTCACTGGCCCCGGTGGATCCTGCGACCGGCAAGCAGAAGCGGTTCCTCCGTGCCCCGTTCGCCGAGAGCGATCGCCTGGTTCCGTTCCCGTTCTACGGTCCCGCTTGGTCAAACGACGGCAGTTCGATCGCCTTCACTGGCGTTCTCGGCGGTGAATCCGCGAAGGCGAGGATCTTCCTTGCTGGCGCCGGTGGCGGTGGTGTGCGTCCGGTTCTCGGTACCGCCCGCGGTACCAACCCTGTCCTCTCCCCGGACGGTCATACCCTCGCCTTCGCCCGGAGCCGTTCGCACTTCGGCCGCGACTTCTATTCGAGTACGACGACCTGGATCATCGACCTCCGCGGGGGCAGACCGCGCCGCGTCACCCCTTGGCGGGAGGGCCTCAGCAACGTACCCGGCTCCTTTACCGCCGACGGCTCGGGCCTGCTCCTCACCAAGGATGACGACAACCCAGACGATCCCCGCATCGTGCAGCTGAACCTCAGCGACGGGACCTCCCGCGAAATCCTTCGATACGCGACCGAACCCGTGCTCTCTCCCGACGGCTCACGCATCGCCTTCACCGGCTACCTGCACCCCGACCTGGTCGAGGCTGAAGAGGGCCGCGACTACCACGCGAAGGAGCTCTACGTGGCAGACGCGGATGGGGACGATGTGAAGCGCCTTTCCCGCACCGACAACGTGCTCGAGTCTTCCCCGAGCTGGGACCCCTCCGGCCAGCGAATCGGCTACGTCCAATTCCGCGCTGACACGTCGTTTGTGCCAACCCTCGGCCTGCTCTTCCCGGTGGGCAACGCACTGATGCAGGTCAACGCCGACGGTAGCTGCCGGGAGAAGATCCTCACTCAGAAACGGGTCGCCTTCTACGGCGTCGCCTGGCAGCCCGGGCCGGGACGCGAGGCCGGACCGATTATTTGCTGATCGCCGCTTGAACGGCGGTCGCCAGGGCCCTGTGGTCTTCGACATTGGCGTCACGGTCGGTCTTCACCTCGACCAGGCCGGTTCCGGAAAGTAGCGCCTCCGGCAGCTCGGCGAGCGAGTCGAGGCGCCGGTGTGGCAGCTCGAAGAGGGCGGCGGCCTTGGCGACGTCGATGCCGCGGGGGGTGCCGAGCAGGGCCTCGAACTCCTCGTTTGCCAGCGCCGACTCCTGCGGCAGGAAGTGGAAGATGCCGCCGCCGTCGTTGTCGATGACGACGATGCGGACCGGGGTCTCGACGTCGCGCAGGGCTGCGAGGCCACCGATGTCGTGGAGGAGGCCGAGGTCGCCGCTGGCGATCGTCGTCGGGCGGCCGCTGGCCTGGGCGGCGCCGATGCCGGAGGAGATGAGGCCGTCGATTCCGTTGGCACCGCGGTTGGAGAGAAAATGGATGTCGGTACTTGACGCGGCCAGGAAAGCCTCCTGGTCGCGGATCGGCATACTCGAGCTGGTGTAGACGAGGTCGCCGTCGCGATGGGCGGCGCCGAGGGCGCGGTGGAGGGACGGCTCGGAGATGTCGGCACCGGAAAGCGCCTCGTCCAGCACTGCCTGCGCCGCTCGCTCCGCGTCCATCCAGCGCTCCGGCAGGGCTCGTTCCCGTCCCTCCAGACCTTCGACCCGCGCCGCCCAGCCGGAGGCCAGCTCGGTCGGGTCGGCACGGAGGATCGCCGCCGCCCGGTTGGTCGGCTCGTTCCAGCTACCGTAGGGATCGACAACGATCTCGTCGGCGCCGCTGGCATCGATCCATTCGCGCAGCGGCTTGCTGGTCGGCATCTCGCCGAAGCGGAGGATCAGGTCAGGGACGACCGAGCGGGCGAAGTGCTCCTCGCGCAGCAGCAGGTCGTAGGCGGCGACGACGTGGGAGCGGTCGTGGGGGCCGCAGCGGAGTTGTGAGGTGGGGTCGCCGAGGATCGGGAAGCCGGCGACGCGGGCCAGGTGCGCCAGCGGCTCCCGCAGCTCGGGATCAAGCTGGCGGCCGGCGACGATGACGCCGGAGATCGCGTTGCCGATGTGGCCGGCGACCTCGTCGAGCAGGAAGGCCGAGGGCTCGAGGTCGATCTGGGTCACCGCGGTTAGCGGTCGCCCTTCACGCCCGTGCAGCGCAAGCTCGTCGGTCGCGGTCACCGCGCCCTCGACCGGGACCGGCGCCAGCGGCTCACGCCAGGGCAGATTCAGGTGGACCGGTCCCGGACGGGTCTCCCCCCGCGCCGCCGCGAGCGCCCGGCAGGCGACCGAGCGGTAGTGCAGTAGGCCGCTGTCGTCGGCATCGTGCGTCCCGACTTCGCAGAACCAGCGCACCGAGGATCCGAAGCTCTTGACCTGGTCGATCGTCTGCCCGGCCCCGATCCCGCGCAGCTCGGGCGGCCGGTCGGCGCTGAGGACGACAAGGGGGATTCCGGATTCGTCGGCCTCGACCACGGCCGGGTGGTAGTTGACGAGCGCCGTCCCCGAGGTGCAGAGCAGCGCCACCGGCTCCCGTCGCGCCTGCGCCGCCCCGAGGGCGAAGAAGCCCGCCGAGCGCTCGTCGACGATCACCTTCACCTCGATCTCCGGCTGCCGCCAGAGCGCCACCGCCAGCGGCGTCGAGCGCGACCCGGGGGAGACCACCGCCAGCCGCAGCCCACCCCGCGCCAGCTCCTCGGCAAAGGCCGAGGCGACGGCGGTGTTGGCGTTGGTCGGGTCCATAGAGCTAGAGGCGATGCGCCTGCAGGGCATCCTCGTCTATCTCGACGCCGAGGCCCGGTCCTGGAGGCAGGTGAAGCATCCCGTTCCGCAGCTCGCACGCAACCGAGGCGATGGTCGCGGCGAAGAGCCGCTGGGTCGCCAGGCCGTGGGCGAGGTGCAGCCGTTCCGGATGCCCGGTCTCGGCGAGTCTGAGGGCGGTCTGCGCCCCAGCCGCGATCCCGATCGGCCCGTCGAGGGCGCTGGTGATGTAGGCGGGGAGGACGTCGGCGATGCGGAGCGCTTCCTCCGGCCCCCCGACCTTGGAGAGCTTGATCCCGGTGTAGGAGCAGGCCCCGAGCGTCGCGGCCTCCTCGGCCTCGTCGAGAGACGCAACGCTCTCGTCGGCCGCGAGGGGAATCGAGGTCGCCTGGGCCAACTCCGCCATTGCGTCAAGCGTCCCGACCGGCTGCTCAGCAAGCTCGATCCCATAGGGCTCCAACGCCGCCAGCGTCGCCTTGGCCGTCTCGGGGTCCCAAGCCTGATTCGCATCGACCCTGATCCGCGCCTCCGGCCCCAGTGCCTCCCGCACCGCCCGCACCATCTCCACATCATGGCTCTCGCGAGTCCGCGTCAACCCGTCTTGAAGAAGGGTTGACGCGGACTCGGCGCCGAGCTTCAGCTTGAACGTCCCGAACCCGTCCGCCGCCCACGCTTCGGCGTCGGCCACGACCGCCTCCGGCTCGCCCGCCACGAGCGTCGCGTTGCACGGAACGGCTTCACCCTCACCGCCACCTTGGTCCGCCGCCCTCCTACCCAGCAAATCCATCCGCGTCACCGCCACCGCACACCTCGCCGGAGCGCTCAGTCCCTCAATCTCAACCGCCTGGTCCTCCGCCCACTCCTCGAGTTCCCGCACCACTTGTCCCAAATTCACCCCGCCCCGCAACGACAGCGGCACCGCTTCCCCCAGGCCCACGACCCCATCCTCGTCCTGGGCCCGCAGCAACACCATCTCCCGCTCCCGCAGCACCCCGCGCGCGGTCACGTAGGGGCGCCTGAACGGCAGCGCGTAGGGGATGACCTCGACCGAGCTGAGGCGCACGGCCCGAGTCTCTCAGGCGGAGATCAGGAGACCGGTGGTGACGAGCAGGCTGAAGACGCCGAGCAGGGCTCCGGTCGCCGCCAGCACCGCGTTCAGGGCCGGGCCGTCGCGCCGCTCCGCCAGCGTCCGCGCCGGCTTCAGTGCCAGCGGCGTCGCCAGCCAGCCGATCATCGGCAGCGCGCTCGCGTCGCCGGCCCACAGCGCGACCGGCAGGATCAGGAAGCCGCCGGCGAGCAGCATCACGTACAGCCGCACCGCCGCCTCACGGCCGATCCGCACCGCCAGCGTGTTCTTGCCGGCGCGGCGGTCGGTCTCGATGTCGCGGACGTTGTTGACGACGATGATCGCCGCGGCGAGGAAGCCGATCGAGATCGAGAGCCCCAGCGGCAGCGCGTCGAGCTCCTCCAGCTGCACGTAGTAGGAGCCGTTGACGGCGACGAGGCCGAAGAAGAGAAAGACGAAGACCTCGCCGAACCCCTCGTAGCCGTAGGGACGGGGGCCGCCCGTGTAGAGGACGCCCGCTGCGATCGAGAAGAGGCCGATGACGAAGATCCCGAACCCGGCGACGCTCCAGAGGTAGAGGCCGCAGGTGACGGCGATCGCGAAGGCGATATAGGTCGCGGTTATCACCCTCTGGGGGGTGACCAGGCCGCTGGCGGTCACCCGCACCGGCCCGAGCCGGTCGGCGGTGTCGGCTCCGCGCTTGGCGTCGGAGTAGTCGTTGGCGAGGTTGGTCCCGATCTGGATGAAGATCGAGCCGACCAGGGCGGCGACGAAGGCACCCCAGCGCGGCAGCTCCCCGGCCCAGTTGACCGCCGCCGCGGTCCCGACCAGCACCGGGGCGATCGCCGCCGGCAGCGTCCGCGGCCGCGCCGCCATCAACCAGATCCTCATGCGCGGCGCGGGAACTGCGAGAAGTCGGGCTGCCGCTTCTGCTTGAACGCCTCGCGCCCCTCGGCGGCCTCCTCGTTGCCGTAGAAGAGGAGGTTGGCGTCGTGGGCGAGCTGCTGGATCCCGGCGTAGCCGTCCTCGTGAGCGTTGAAGCTGGCCTTGACCAGCCGCAGCGCGAAGGGGGAGAGGGCGAGCATCTCGCGGCACCAGGCGACGGTCTCGCGCTCCAGGTCGGCAAGGGGAAAGACGGCGTTGATCAAGCCCATCTCCAGGGCCTCCTCGGCGTCGTACTGGCGGCAGAGCATCCAGATCTCCTTCGCCTTCTTCGTCCCGACCAGGTCGCGCAGCAGGGAGGCGCCGTAGCCGCCGTCCCAGGAGCCGACCCGCGGGCCGACCTGGCCGAAGACGCCGTTGGCGGCGGCGATCGTCAGGTCGCAGCAGAGGTGGAGGATGTGACCGCCGCCGATCGCGTAGCCGGCGACCATCGCCACGATCGGCTTCGGCAGCCGCCGCATCTGTACCTGCAGGTCGGTGACGTGGAAGCGCCCGACCGAGGCGCCCTCGGGCATGTAGCCGGTGTCGCCGCGGACGGTCTGGTCACCGCCGGAGCAGAAGGCCCGCTCACCGGCGCCGGTGAAGACGATCACCCCGACCTCGCTGTCCTCGCGGGCCAGTTCCATCGCCGCCGAGACCTCGATCAGCGTCTGCGGGCGGAAGGCGTTGAGCACGTCGGGGCGGTCGATCGTCACCTTCGCGATCCCGCCGCCGGTCTCGTAGCGGATGTCCTCGTACCCGCCGGGACCGGGGGTCCACTCGATCGGCGCGTAGAGCTGGTCCTCGGAGGGGGCTCCCTTGTGGCGTTTGGGCATGATGGGGACGATATCCCGATGAAGCTCGACGACTGGCTCTCCCAGAGATCGCAGAGCTGTCCCGACCGGAAGGCGCTTCTTGCCGACGGGGCGGAGATGACCTACGCCGAGCTGGAGGCGGAGGCGACCTGGGTCGCGCGCCGGCTCGCCGCCCACGGTGTCCGCCGCGGCTCGACCGCGGCGCTGACGATGCACCCGCGGCGCGAGCAGGTCGTCCTCCTGCACGCGCTGATGAAGCTGGGGGCGGCGTTGCTGCCGCTCGGCCCGCGCCTCACCCCGGCCGAGCGGGCGACGATCGTCGGTGCCGAGGAGCCGATCATCGACCTCGACGACCCCGGCCAGCTGACCCAGACCGAGGCCGACCTGCCGCTGCTCGGCGAGCACGACATGGACGACATCTGCTGCCGCGTCCTCACCAGCGGCAGCACCGGCACACCGCGGCCGATCCCGCTCAGTTACGGCAACTTCCTCTGGAACGCGGTCGGCTCCGCTTTCAACATCGGCGTCGAGCCCGACGACCGCTGGCTCTGCTGTGTCCCCCTCAGCCATATCGCCGGCCTCGGCATCGTGATGAAATCGGTGATCTACGGCACCGGCGCCGTCGTCCACGACGGCTTCGACGTCGAGCGGGTGGGGGAGGCGCTGGAGCGGGACGGGATCACCCAGGTCAGCCTGGTGGCGACGATGCTGACGCGGCTGCTCGAGGCCGGGGTCGACCTCTCCGGTCCGCGGGCGATCCTCGTCGGCGGCGGCCCGGTGCCGGCGGAGCCGCTGGAAGAGGCACTCGCCAAGGGCGCGACCGTGGTCCAGACCTACGGCCTGACCGAGACCTGCTCGCAGGTGACGACGCTGGCGCCGGAAGACGCCAAGCGCAAGCTCGGCTCGGCGGGGCGGCCGCTGCTGACCACGCACCTGCGGATCCAGGACGGCGAGATCCTCGTCCAGGGACCGACCGTCGCCCCCGGCAGCGCCGATGCCGACGGCTGGCTCCATACCGGCGACCTCGGCCACATCGACGAGGAGGGCTTCCTCTACGTCCGCGACCGGATCGACGACATGATCGTCAGCGGCGGCGAGAACGTGATCCCGGCCGAGGTCGAGGAGGTGCTGCTGCGCCACCCGCAGGTGGCCGAGGCGGCGGTGATCGGCCGCGAGGACCCCGAGTGGCAGCAGGCGGTGACCGCGGTGGTGGT
>JBIOVP010000112.1:0-4211 GCA_044867815.1 Solirubrobacterales bacterium
ACTCAGCATGGAGCCGGGCCAGGTACTCCTGAGGCGACAGCAGACGGCGCTTCACCCGGCGGAGGTGCTCGCCGGGACCCCCACCGGCACGTCCCCCACCCCTCAGATCAACCGGGTCCTACCCCGCCGCTTTCGCCACCGCTTTCCGGCGCCGGTTCAGGTGCTTCCGGTCCGCCCCCCGCGCCGCCGGTTTCCGGCGCCACTTCTTCTTCGGGCACGATTTCTTCTTCGGGGGCGGGTTCTTCGTATTCGGGTTCGACTTCGACCCCGCCTTCGGCTTCTTCGCCTTCGAATTCTTCGCCGCCGGGAGTGGCGCCGCTGCCGGCCGGAGTCGGGAGACCGGGTTCGTCGCTGCAGTCTTCGAAGCCGTAGATCGCCGCCTGGGACTGGAATTCTTCCAGCGCCGACGCGGCTTCCTGGCCTTTTTCTTCGACCGTCGCCACGTCTTCGCGTTCGGCCGCGAGTTTCAGTTCGCCCTCGACCTTGGCCAGCTCTTCGGCCGCTTCCATGAATTTGGCGTAGTCGCCGCTGTCGCCTTCGGGCGCGCCCAGTTCCTGCAGGCGTTCGACCATGCCGAGGTAGAGGTTGGCGACCTTTTCGCTGTCTTCGGTCGCCGAAGCGCCTTCGGATTCGGAGGAGCTGAGGGCGCCGACGGCGGCGTTGACCTCGGCGCAGATCCCGTCGCCCTGCTCGATCAGTTCCTCTTCGGTCAGCGCCGCCGGTTCTTCGACCGTCGGCGTCGTCGTCGATTCGGTCTCGTCGCCACCGCCGCCACAGCCAGCGACGAGGAGCGCCGCCAGGGCGAGCAATATCAGGAGGATCGTCTTGTGACCGGGGATCCGCATTGGGCGCGAAGCTAGCAAAGCGATTAGACGCTTTTGCAGGGGAGTTGGGTGGGGGTGGCGATTTACTGCGGCCCAGGGACTCGAACCCCGACTACCTCGTCCAGAGCGAGGCGTGCTGCCATTACACCAGGCCGCAACGGCGTCCCCTCAGGATAAGGGACCCGAGCCCTCCCGGTCGGCGAAGGGGGTGCGCTCGGCGATCATCCGGCGGGCTTCGGCGAGGTCTTCGGAGCGGCCGACGCTGAGGCAGCCGGCGACCCGGTCGCCCTGCAGGTACCAGACCGAGAACTCGCCGCCCTCGCGGTCGCCACGCCAGACCTCGCGGTCCCACTCGTAGGCGGGGCCGACGTACTCCAGGCTGGCCCAGTCGGCGAGGTCGCTGAAGAAGTAGGGCACGACTTCGTAGTCGGCATCGGCGCCCAGCATGTTGGCGGCGGCGTGGATCCCCTGCTGCATCGCCACGTCCCAGTGCTCGACGTGGATGCGACGCCCGTGGACGACGCTCTCGTAGGAGCAGCAGTCGCCGGCCGCGTAGATGCCAGGCACCGAGGACTCGAGCTTCGAGTCGCAGACGATCCCCCCGTCGCCGACCTCGATCCCGGCCCGCTGGGCGAGCATCGCGTCGGGACGCACCCCGGCGCCGACGATCGCGGTGTCGCACTCGATCGCCAGGCCGCTCTCGGTGACCACGGCTTTGACGCGCCCGTCGCCCTCGAAGGCGCTCAGGGTCTCGCCGCCGTGGAAGGTCACCCCGTGCTCTTCCAGCCGCCCCTGGAACCAGCGGCCGGCGTCCTCGCCGAAGGTCCGCGAGAGCGCGACGTCCTCCATCGCGACGATCGTGCACTTCGTCCCCCGCGCGGTCAGGGACGCCGCCACCTCGCAACCGATGTAGCTGCCGCCGATCAGGACCACGTGCTCGGCGCCCTCCGCGTCGGCGCGGATCGCGTCGGCGTTGCCGAAGGCGCGCAGGTAGTGGATGCCCTCGTTCTCGGCTCCCTCGACCCGGAGGATGTTGACCATCGCCCCGGTCCCCAGCAGGGCCTTGTCGAACGCCACCTCTTCCCCGCCCTGGATCTTCGCCGTCCGGCTCTCCGTGACTACCCCCATCACGTTCTTCCCGGTCAGCAGCTCGACCCCGTTCTCCTCGTACCAGGAGCGACCGCCGTTGACGTGGGCGTCCTCGCGGCCGGCGTCCCCGCGCAGGTACTCCTTCGAGATCGGCGGCCGTTCGTAGGGCGGTTCGGGCTCACGCCCGACCAGCAGGATCGGCCCCTCGCCGCCGCGCCGGCGCAACTCGGCGGCGCAGTGGGCGGAGGCCATACCTCCCCCGACCAGCAGGAAATCGACTTGACGATCGGCCATCTCCACTCCTTAGTGCCCGATCTCGCGGCGTTCTTACCCGCCGTTGGCGCCGTTCGACCCGTTGCTCTCCGGTCCGAAGAGGGCCTTCAGGTCCTCCTCCTTGCCCGGGTCGAGCACGGCGAGGATCTCGTCGCCTTCCTGCAGCACCGTGTCGGCGTTGGGGACGAAGCCCCTGCCTTCACGCAGGACCGAGATCAGGAGGCTGCCTTCGGGCATCTGCAGGTCGCCGACGCGACGGCCGGTCACGCCCGAGTCCTTGCCGAGCAGCATCTCGATGATCTCCAGCTGCTCCTCCTGCAGGTCGAGCAGGTGGACGAGGCCGTACTCGGGCACCTCGTGCTCGAGCAGACGCAGGATCAGATCGGTCGCCGAGACCGAAGGTTTGATCCCCAGCAGGTCGAAGTGGCGCCGGTTCCGCGGGTTGTTGACGCGGGCGATGATCTGGTCGACCAGGTACTTCTCCTTCGCGACCTGGCAGATCAGCATGTTGTCCTCGTCGTCGCCGGTCACCGCGATCACCATGTCGGCGCGCTGGATCCCGGCCCGCTCCAGCACCCAGAGCTCGGAGGCGTCCCCGTAGGAGACGTTGTGCTCCAGCTCCTGCTCGACGGTCAGGTAACGGCGGCGGTCGCTCTCGATCAGGGTCACCTCGTGCCCCTTGTCGAGCAGCTCGCGGGCAAGGTTCCAGCCCACCTTCCCCGCGCCGACGACGATGATGTACACGGCTCCCCGTCCTCCTCTACGCCGCCGCCGGCGTGTCGTCGGGGGAGCTGCCGCGGGCGGCCGCCTCGCGCACCGCCCCCTCCAGCATGTCGATCGCGACCCGGGTCGGACAGACCGTGTTCAGGCCCTGGCGCTGGTACCACTCGGCCCGCAGCGGGTCGAGCACGCGGGCGATCACGGTCGAGACCTCATAGCGGCGCTGGGCGATCTGGGCGATGACGATGTTGGTGTTGTCACCGTCGGTGGAGGCGATGAAGACGTCCGCGTTCTCGATCCCGGCGGCCTCCAGCGCCTCGGTCTCGAGCCCGGCGCCGACGGTGAACTGGCCGCCGAGGTCCTCCCAGCTCTTCTCCAGGCCCACCTCGAGCCGGGCGTGCGACTCGGGATCCTCGTCGAGGCAGGAGACCTGATGCCCCTCACGGAGCATCGCTCTGGCAACCGAGGAGCCAACCCGGCCGCAACCGACGATCAGAACGAACATGGGGCGGGATACTAGCCCTCTGCGACGGGCTCAACCGGTTCCGGTGGGGCGGTGAGGAGAACCCGGCAGGGGGCTTTCTTCAGCACGTACTCGGTCGCCGCGCCGATCTCCGCCGGCTTGGCGGCGCCGATGCCGCCGAGAACGCCGCCGCCGCGGATCTTCGTCGGAGTCTCGCCGCCGATCACGATCGCCTCGGCGTTGCCGCGGCGCGCGGCCTCGAGGATCCCGGCGCCGACCTTGCGGGCGCGGATCACCCCGGTCGTGACCTCGACGTCCTCGTACTCCTCGCCGACCTCGCGGGCCCGCTCCAGGGCGCGGCGCGCCTCGTCCTCCCGCTCCTGGGGCAGCTTCGCGTCGAGCGGCAGGGTGAGCGGCACCTCGATCACGTAGACGACGTCCATCCGGGAGATGCCCTCCTTGGTATCCCCGTCGGCGTCGGCGGCGGCCAGCCGGCCGGCGGTGGCGACGATGTCATCGTCGAACTTGGTCCCGAAGACCGGCACGAGGATGTTGCTGAATTCGATGTCCGGCACCTGCTTGGTCAGCGTCGTCCCCTCGAAGACCTTGCGGTAGACGACGTAGAAGGTGAGCCCGAAGGCCATCCATCCCAGGCCGACCCAGCGCGCGGTCGAGTGGTAGGCGAGCACGCTGAGGAAGGCGAGTCCGCTCAGGACCGCGGCGACGACCGTCGGCAGCGGCACCGTCGCGATCCCCCAGTGGAAGCCATAGGGAATCCGGAACGGCCGCCGCCGGTCGGGGTCCTTGACCCGCATGCGGATGATCGCCCACCTCTCGATCAT
>JBIOVP010000113.1:0-8076 GCA_044867815.1 Solirubrobacterales bacterium
ACCGAGGTGACGATGGAGGAGATCGTCGCGCTGTGCAAACGGCGCGGCTTCGTCTTCCCCTCCTCGGAGATCTACGGCGGCCTCGGCTCGACCTACGACTACGGCCACTACGGCGTCCTGCTGAAGAACAACGTCAAGGCCGAGTGGTGGAAGGCGATGCTGCAGGAGCGCGACGACATCGTCGCGCTCGACTCGGCGATCCTCCAGCACCCGCGCGTCTGGGAGGCCTCGGGCCACCTCGAAGGCTTCACCGACCCGCTGGTCCAGTGCCTCGGCAAGTGCAAGAAGCGCTGGCGCGAGGACCATCTGCGCGAGGCGGTCGAGGCCGCAGGAGGCGACCCCGACGCGGAGCTGCGCTGCCCCGAGTGCGGCGGCGAGCTGTCCGAGCCGCGCCAGTTCAACCTCATGTTCGAAACCCACGTCGGCCCGGTCGCCGAGGAGGGCTCAACCGTCTACCTCCGCCCGGAGACCGCCCAGGGCATCTTCATCAACTTCAAGAACGTGCTTGGCTTCGCCCGCAAGAAGCCGCCGTTCGGGATCGCCCAGGTCGGCAAGTCCTTCCGCAACGAGATCACCCCGGGGAACTTCATCTTCCGCACCCGCGAGTTCGAGCAGATGGAGATGGAGTTCTTCGTCCCCCCCGCCGAGGCCGAGAAGTGGCACCAGCACTGGATGGCCGAGCGCGAGCGCTGGTACACCGAGCTCGGCATCCGCCCCGACCACCTGCGGGTCCGCGCCCACGGCGACGACGAGCTCTCCCACTACTCCTCGGCGACCAGCGACATCGAGTACCTCTTCCCGATCGGCTGGTCGGAGCTGGAGGGGATCGCCGACCGCGGCGACTTCGACCTCACCCAGCACGCCAAGTTCAGCGGCGAGAAGCTCGAGTACTTCGACCAGCAGACCAAAGACCGCTACGTCCCCCACGTGATCGAGCCCGCCGCCGGCGCCGACCGCGCCACCCTCGCCTTCCTCGTCGACTCCTACGAGGTCGAGGAGGTCGAGGGTCGCCAGCGCACCGTCCTCCGCCTGCACCCGCGCCTCGCCCCGGTCAAGGTCGCCGTCCTCCCCCTCGTCTCCAAGGACGGCCTGCCGGAGAAGGCGCGCGAGCTCTTCCAGGACCTCCGCCGCCGCCTTCCCACCGAGTTCGACGAAGGCGGCTCGATCGGCAAGCGCTACCGCCGCCAGGACGAGATCGGCACCCCCTGGGGCATCACCGTCGACCACCAGACGATGGATGACGACACCGTCACCCTCCGCGACCGCGACTCCCTCGAGCAGGTCCGCGTCCCGATCGAGGGCCTCGGCGACGAGCTGGTCGGGCGCCTGGAAACGCCCTGGCGAAGCCCGAAGCTGAATTGAGGTCGCCAGCATCCAGTCGGCCTGCTTGAACTCGTCCGGCTAAAGCAAGAGGCTTCGGGAACCGAAGCGGCACCAGCCCCCGAACCAGGAACGGAGACCCATGGCCTACGAGATGAACATTCGCGGCACCCAGCAGGAGGTGAAGGTGCGCAGCCCCTGGGCCGTGGCCCTGCTGCCGATCATCACCCTCGGCATCTACCACCTGGTCTGGTGGTACAAGATCAACAAGGAGCTGAAAGCCTACGGCGAGGCCAAAGGCTACGACCTCGGCCAGAACCCGACCAACTCGGTGCTGGCGCTGTTCCCGGGCGGAATCATCGTCATCCCGGCGCTCGTCAGCTACTGGCGCGGCACCAGGCGCGTCCAGGGCGCCTCGAAGGTCGCCGGGCAGGAGCCGGTCAGCGGCTGGCTCTCGCTGATCCTCTACCTGCTGATTGCACCAGCCTTCTGGGCTTACCTGCAGGTCTCGCTCAACAACGTCTGGGAGCAGGAGGCCGAACCGCTTCCCGGCCAGGAAGAGCCGCCGGCGCCCAGCGACGCGATGCCGCCCCGCATCGACGATCAGGCCTAGCTGCTCAGGTATTCCAGGACCCGCTGCGCGTCTGCCTCGAGCGCAGCGGCGTCCTTCTTTCGCACCTTTCCCAGGTGCTCGATCGTCACCTTGCCGCCGGCCAGCCCCCAGCGCGCGGCCGCCCGGCCGTCGACCAGGGCGAAGGGTCGGAAGATGCCGTTGATCGTGACCAGCACTTCGTGCGGGCCGACGACTTCCCCGCGCGAGGTCCAGCCGAGCAACAGCGGGTCGAAGGCGCCGAGCAGCCGCGGCGGTGGCAGCGGCGCCGGTTCTGGGCTTCCCCTCAGCTCGACGAGGCCGTCCTCGCGCTGCTCCAGCTCGGAGGCGATCGCGGCCAGCCCGGCGCGGGCGTCGCGCAGCGGCAGCCCGGCCCAGCGGGCGAGGTCGCGGTCGTCGGCTGGCCCGTGCCCGACCAGGTAGCGGCGGGCCAGCTCGGAGACCGCCTTCTCCCGGTCGACCGGCCCCGGCTCGCCGAGCCAGTCGCCGACGAGGACGTAGGCGTGCTGCTTGCCGAGCATCGGCCCGCGGACGAGGATCCCCCGCGCGGCGGCGAGGAACATCAGGTGGATGAAGGCCTGGCCCCCGGTCCGCACGCCGGCTGCATCCAGCCGCGTGCGCAGGTCCCTCCCGCTCAGTGGTCCCTCCTCGGCCAGGGTCGCCTCGATCGTCCTCATCGCTTTCTCCCCGCCGCTCTCGGAAATCCCCTCCTGCTGCAGCCGCCGCCTGCAGCTGGCCAGGTGGGTCGGCGCCGTCAGCGCGTGCAGCCACGGGTAGTCCTCGCTGCGGACGAGGTGGAGGGTGCCTCGGTTGAGCCAGGTGATCAGCAGGGATCGGTCCTCGCTCAGCGCCCGGTCGACGTCGCTCGCATTGACATCCGCGGTGCGCGCCCGCACCGCCAGCCGCGCCCCGCGCGGGTCCTGTCCCTGCACCGCCAGCAAACGCTCCGCCACCGCCTCGGGCGAGCGCAGCGGCTCACCCGCGAGGGCCTGGGCGGTCAGGCGTTCGGCGATCGGAGCGCGCGGCACAAACCGATGATGCCGCGTCGCGGTGCTAGTTGATCGCTTCGAGATCGACGACGAAGACGAGCGTTTCGTTCGGCGGGATCGCCGGCGGCGAGCCAGCCGCGCCGTAGCCGAGTTCGGGCGGTATGACGAGTTCACGGCGGCCGCCGACCTTCATTCCTTCGATGCCTTCTTCCCAGCCTGGGATGACCATGCCGGACCCGAGGGCGAAGGTGAACGGTTCGCCCCGGTCCCAGGAGGCGTCGAACTCCTTGCCGCTCTTGTAGTTGACGCCGACGTACTGGACCATCACTTCGTCGCCGGCCACCGCGGCGGCGCCGCTCCCTTCTTCCAGGTCATTGGTGACCAGCTGCTTCGGCGGCGCTCCCTTCTGCGTCTTCACCTGCGGCTTCGTCTTCTTCTCCGGTGCTTCGGCCTGCTTTTCCGCCGTCGCTTCTTCGCCGGCGGACGAGGAGGTCGTCGAAGAATCGTCGCCGCCGCAGCCGCCAAGGGCCAGCGCCAAAACCACAGGACAGATCAGCAACCGTCTCCGCATCGGCGGCATCTTATTGAACGGAGAGCAGATCTACGACGTAGATGACCGTTTCCTTGTCCGGTATCCCACCGATGACGCCCGTGGGGTCGGCGAAACCCGGTGGGATTATCAGCTCGCGACGGCCCCCGACCCTCATTCCCGCGACGCCCAGGTTGAAGCCCTTGATCAATCCTGCGTTACCGACTTCGAATTCATAGGGCGCATTCCAGTCCCAGCGCGACGTGTACACCCTGTCGTTTCCGTATTCGGCCCCGACGAACTGGATGCTGACGGAATCGCCGAAGTGGGCCTCCTTACCGTCTCCTTTGATCAAATTCTGATAGGCGAGAAAGGGAGGCGGCGGACCCTTTGGGAAGATTGGTTTTGGTTCAGATCCCACCAGTCCGCCCGCATCGGGCTTCATGTCCTTGACATGCCGAACCGGGACCGGCCTGTCGGTGATCTCAATCGGCCGGGCGACGACGGGGGATCCACCGGGTTCGCCGCCCTCGGCCGCAACGTTGGTCGATTCCGAATCCCCCCCGCAGCCCACAAAGGCAAGCATGACCGCCGCCAGGACCAGCCGCGGAGCTTTCTTCATCGACGTCCGGCGGTCGCTATTCGACGTTGAGCAGATCGACCACATAGACGACGGTTTCGTTCTCCGGAATCCCGGACCGGCTTCCGTCGGGGTTCGCGAGCGCCGGAGGAATGACCAACCCGCGGCGGTCGCCGACCGCCATCCCTTTGACTCCCTGCTCGAGGCCCTTCATCACTTCTTCTGCTCCAATTTTGAAGACGTACGGGTGTGTCCATTCCCAGGAGGAGTCGTAGTTTTTCCCGGTCTTGTAGTCGGCTCCGACGTACTGGATGGTGACGACGTCCCCTTCGTGTGCCACCGGCCCGTCGCCTTCGATCAGGTCTTCCACCACAAGGGACTTCGGGGGCTGGCCCTTGGGGATTTTGGGCTTCGGCTCCCGACCCACCAGACCGTGCTTGTCGAGCGTCATCTGGCTGACGTTGCGAGCGGGAAGATCGCTCGCGGTCGAGTCGGCGCCTTCTCCACATCCGATCAGCGCCCCCGCGAGAATCGCCAAAATAGTCAGGAAACCTTTCCTCATCGGCGCGATCCTAGGCGATGGTCAAAGCCCTGGCTACTCCTCGCCCATATCGCCAGTAAAAGCGTTGCGCAAATATGCGCGCTCAGTTCAGTAGCGCCGCCTTGGCAGCTCGGCAGCGGCCTCGGCGTCGATCTTGAGAACGATCCCGCGTTCGTAGATTCCGCCCACCTCGGGCGCATCGACGAAGCGGCGGCCGCCCGGGCCCCGGCTCGTGTCGAAGAGGACGCCGTCGAACAAGTGCGCCTCGGGGGCGGCGAGGACACGGATGACGCGGCCCAGTTTCTGTCCGTCGTTGGAGAAGACCGGGATCCCCCGCTTCGCCACCAGGTAGGAGATGGGGTGGCCGAGGTCGTCCATCGCGGGCGAGCCTAGCGAACCCGTTTCGCAGTCTAGACTGGCCGCCGGGAGCAACTTCGTCCGGGAGGAAGAGATGGGCCTGAACCTCGCTTCGATCGTCACCGGGAGCGCCGCCGGGGAACCGGCGGCCGTGGCCGTGCGCCTCGGCGAGCTGGAGCTGACCTATGCCGAGCTCGACGAGCGCAGCGCCCGCCTGGCGACGTTACTGCGCGAGCGGGGGGTCGGGCAGGGCGACCGGGTCGGGGTGATGCTGCCGAACGTCCTCGAGTTCCCGATCTCCTACTACGGCGTCCTCCGCGCCGGCGGCGTCGTGGTGCCGATGAACGTCCTGCTGAAGCGGCGGGAGATCGCCTTCTACCTCGAAGACTCCGGCGCCAAGCTGCTGCTCGCCTGGCACGGATTCGGTGAGGAGGCGCGGGCCGGTGCTGCAGAAGCCGGCGCCGAGCTGATCGAGGTCGAGCCCGAGTCCTTCGCCGAGCTGCTCGGCGACCGCGAGCCGACCGCCGAGCTGGCCGCCACCGACGAGGGTGACACGGCGGTGATCCTCTACACCTCCGGTACCACCGGCAAGCCCAAGGGCGCCGAGCTGACCCACTTCAACCTCCACCGCAACGCCGAGATCACCGGCGATACCACCGCTGGAGTGAACGAGGGCGACGTGGTCCTCGGCTCGCTGCCGCTCTTCCACTCCTTCGGGCAGACGGTGAGCATGAACGCCTCGATGCGGGTCGGCGCGACCCTGACCCTGCTGCCCAAATTCGACCCCGGCGAGGCGCTGGAGATCATGCAGCGCGACCAGGTCACCCACTTCTACGGGGTGCCGACGATGTACGGAGCGCTCCTGCACCACCCCGAGCGCGAGAGCTTCGAGACCTCGTCGCTGCGGATCTGCATCACCGGCGGTGCGGCGATGCCGGTCGAGGTCCTGCGCGGCTTCGAGGAGGCCTTCGGCTGTGAAGTGCTCGAGGGGTACGGCCTCTCGGAGACCTCCCCCGTGTCGAGCACCAACCACCCCGGGCGTCCCCGCAAGCCGGGCTCGATCGGGACCCCGCTGCGGGAAGTCGAGATGAAGGTCGTCGACGAGGACGACAACGAGGTGCCGCAGGGCGACGTCGGCGAGATCGTGATCCGCGGCCACAACGTGATGAAGGGGTACTGGCAGCGGCCCGACGCGACCGCGGAGGCGATGCGCGGCGGCTGGTTCCACACCGGCGACATGGCGCGGGTCGACGAGGAGGGTTACTTCTTCATCGTCGACCGCAAGAAGGACATGATCATCCGCGGCGGCTACAACGTCTACCCGCGCGAGGTCGAGGAGGTTCTCTACGAGCACCCGAAGATCCGCGAAGCCGCCGTGCTCGGCATTCCACATGACCAGTGGGGTGAGGAGATCGGCGCCGCCGTCGTCCTCCACGAGGGCGAGGAGCTGGCCCCGGAGGAGGTCAGCGAGTACGTCAAGGAGCGGATCGCCGCCTACAAGTACCCGCGCCTGGTCTGGTTCATGGACGACCTCCTGAAGGGACCGACGGGGAAGATCCTCAAGCGCGAGATCAAGGCTCCGTCAACCGCCGAACCTGGCGCGCCAGCCTGATCTCTGATTTACTCAGATGCTCCCGAGTACTTAACCGGTCTGCTCGGGTCATCCAGCAGCGCGCTTAGGGAGGCGCCTGCGCTCAACAAATAGGAGAGAAAATGGTCAGGAAGCGACTGACGGCGTTCGTCTGTGCGATCGCCCTCTGCATCACCGGTACCGCACTCGCACCCGCAAGCTCGATGGCATTGGACCCGATCCTGTTCGTCCACGGATGGTCGGAGAACTCATCGCTGTGGAACACGATGATCTCCAACTTCGAAAAAGACGGGTATCCGAAATCGTATTTGAGCGCCTACAGCTACAACACCTCGACCTCGAACAAAACGTTGGCCGAAACCGAAGTCAAATCCCGGGTCGAAGCTCTGAAGAAAGCGACCGGAGCGGCCAAGGTGGACATCATCGCCCACTCGATGGGCAGCCTCAACAGCCGCTGGTACATCAAGTTCGTCAGCGGCGGAGAAGCGAACACCGATGACTGGGTCTCACTCGGTGGCCCCAACCACGGAACCGAAACCGCCAACTTCTGCTTCAGCACCGCCTGTGTGGAGATGCGGGTCGGCTCCAAATTCCTCGCGGAACTGAATGCTGGCGACGAGACGCCCGGCGCCGTCAACTACGGCACCTGGTGGTCGCCCTGCGACGAAATCATCAACCCGGACTCGAGCGTTGCGCTCTCCGGCGCGACCAACACCAAAACCGCGTGCATGTCGCATACCGCTCTGACGACGGACAAAACCGTCTACGAACAGGTGCGCGAATTCATCAAATAGACCGTTGGAGCTGGCGGGACCCTGGCCACGTCCCGGGGTCCCGTCCCATGCCTTAAGGAGGTAGACATGGCTCGCAAGAGACTGACGGCGTTCGTCAGCGCGATCGCCCTCTGCATCACCGGTGCGGCCTTCTCGCCCGCCGGCGCCCTGGCTCTCGACCCGATCCTCTTCGTCCACGGCTGGAACGGGAGCGCCTCGAACTGGAACACGATGGTCTCCCGGTTCGAAAAAGACGGGTACCCGAAATCGTATTTGAGCACCTACACCTACGAAAGCAGCTCGAGATCGAACAAAACAATCGCCGCGGACGATGTGAAACCGCGGGTGGAAGCCCTGCTGAAAGCGACCGGCGCGACCAAGATCGACATCCTCGCCCACTCGATGGGGAGCCTCAACAGCCGCTGGTACATCAAGTTCCTCGGCGGCGACACCAAGGTGGATGACTGGGTCTCCTTCGGCGGTCCGAACCACGGGACCACCGCGGCCAACATCTGCTTCACCACCCCCTGCATCGAGATGAGGCAGAACTCGACGTTCCTGGGCGAACTCAACGCCGGCGACGAGACCCCCGGGGAAGTCAACTACGGAACCTGGTGGTCGCCCTGCGACGAATTCATCAACCCCGATGAGAGCGTGATCCTGAGCGGCGCGACGAACACGAAAACCGCGTGTATGTCGCACCTCTCGCTGGTCAGCGACGAAACAGTCTACAAACAGGTCCGCGAATTCATCAAATAGCGGGCCAAATCTGAAGTCCTCGGCGCG
>JBIOVP010000114.1:0-6789 GCA_044867815.1 Solirubrobacterales bacterium
GCACCCGCGCCTCGGCGATCGCCTCCGCCGGCGGTTTTCTTTGTGGGCCGCTTGGATCTGGCGCCGGGACCTGGTCCTCAGTCACGCCGTGATCGTAGGCTCAGCCGCAGACGGGCCAGGGGCTGGAGCCGGAGGCCGCGTAGAGGAGGGCGGCGCGGTGGTCCTGCTCTGCCTCGGAGGCCGCGGCGGGGTCGCCGCTGCCGCCCATCGATTCCCAGGTGCCGTAGTCGAACTGGTATTTGCCGCGATAGGTGCCGTCGGAGGAGACCGCGGTCGGGTCGCCGCCGGACTCGCAGGAGGCAATCGATTCCAGCGTCGCCATCGAGACGCCGCCGGGCAGCTCCGCGAAGGCTTCTTCGCGTTCGCGTTCGCGCCGCCGCTCGGCAGCCCGTTCGTCGGCTCGGATGTCAGCGGCGATCGTCTTGACGATGCGGTGGAAGCCCGCAACCGGCCGCTTCAGCGCCCCGGCGGGGGCGACTTCCGCCTGGTCGATGCGGGGTCCTTTGACCTCCTCCCCACCGGCAGCCAGCGCGGCCGCGGGGAAAGCAAGGAGGATGAGCAAAATCGGGGTGAAGTGTTTGCGTTTTGTGAGCAAGCGCAAAACCGTGAGGGCTCGCGCCAATCTCGTGTGTGGTCGCCATCACACTTTCGGCCCCGCTCGCACCGATCCGCACGAACTCACGCACGAACCGCACGGCGGGCAGGGTGACTCTGGTTGCAAATTTGCGGCTAGACCGCTTTTGCGATCAGCAGGCGCAGGTCCGGCAGCTTCCGGAACGACTTCACCTCGGCCCTGCCGTAGCCGCTCTCCCCCATCCAGCGGGAGACGTCCTCGACGGGGTAGGTGTCGGCGCCGGAGGTGAGGTGGAAGAAGAGGCCGAGGATCGAGGCGAGGTTGGCGCGCTGGCCGCCGGGGCGGTCGTAGAGGTCGAGAACGCAGAGTGGCGCGCCCGGCCGCAACACCGCACGGATGCGGGTGAACAGGGCGCGGATCTGCTCGGGAGAAAGGTGGTGGATGATGTTGAAGCAGAGCGCGCCGTCGTAATGGCCGTCGTAGTCGACCTCGAACATGTCGCCGACGAGGTAGCGGACGCGGTCGCGCATCCCGGCCTCGCCGACGATCTCCTCGCCGACGCGGGCGCTCCCCGGCAGATCGACGATCGTCGCCCGCAGCCCCTCGTGGCGGCGGCAGAGCGCCATCGAGTACTCGCCGTGGGCGCCGGCGACGTCGAGGATCGAGTGCGCCCCCCTGGCCAGGGGGATCGCCTTCGCCACTTCGGCGCTGGAGAGGCGCGCCAGCTGGTACTGGCCGCGGATGTAGGACCGCCAGTAGGGGTCGTCCGGCCCTTTCCCGTGCAGCTCGACGTGCATGCCGTCGCGCACCAGCTCCTCCAACCCCGCGTACCAGTCCCAGTAGTGGGCGGTGTCGGCGAGGAAGTCGCCGAGGTAGGTGTCCGAGCGCGGGTCGAGCCACTTGCGCCCGCTCCTGGTCAGCTCGTAACGTCCGTCCGGCCGCTGCCGGACGTGCCTCAGGGAGGCGATCACGTCGAGGACGCGGACCGTGCCGGTCGGCTGCAGCCCCAGGTGCTCGGCCAGCTCGGCCGGCTCGCGCGGCCCCTCCGCCAGCGCCCCGAGGATCCCGGTCCGCTGCGCCACCTGCAGCGAGCGCGCCACCGGCATCGAGTACATCGCCTCGCCGATCGGCGTCGGCAGCTGGCCGAGCATCAGCCCGATCCGCTCCACCGCCCCGTCCGGAATCGCTCCAAGCCGCATCGGGGGCAATCTATCCGCGATCATCGACGGATGGGAGACGCGCCGACCTCGAGGCTGCTGCTGGCCTGCCCCGACCAGCCGGGGCTGATCGCCCGCGTCAGCGGTTTCCTCGCCGAGTCCGGGCTCAACATCGTCGACGTCGACCAGCACTCGAGCGCCGAGGGCCGCTTCTTCATGCGGATGGTCTTCGACCACGTGCCCGACGCCGAACGCGAGGCGCTGGAGCAGCGCTTCGCCCGCGAGATCGGCGAGCCCTTCGAGATGGACTACGAGTTCCACGACGCGGCGCGGACGAAGCGGGTGGCGATCATGGTCAGTCGCGAGGACCACTGCCTCTCCGACCTGCTCTGGCGCTGGCGCAACGGCGACCTCGGCGGCGAGCTGGTCGCGGCCCTCTCCAACCACGCCGACCACGCCGATCAGGCCGAAGCCGTCGGCCTCCCCTTCCACCACGTCCCCGTCGACGCCGACGACCGCGCCGTGGCCGAGCGCCAAGCGCTGGAACTCCTAGAGGGCGTCGACCTCCTCGTCCTCGCCCGCTACATGCAGATCCTCTCCCCCGAGTTCCTCCGCGACCTCGGCGCCCCGGCGATCAACATCCATCACAGCTTCCTCCCCGCCTTCGTCGGCGCCGACCCCTACCACCGCGCCTACGAGCGCGGGGTCAAGCTGATCGGCGCCACCGCCCACTACGTCACCGCCGAGCTCGACGCCGGCCCGATCATCGCCCAGGACGTCACCCGCGTCGACCACCGCGACGAGGCCGCCGACATGATCCGCCTCGGCCGCGACGTCGAGCGCCTGGTGCTGGCCCGCGCGGTGATGGCCCACCTCGACGACCGGGTCCTGCTCGACGGCGAGCGGACGATCGTCTTCTGAAACTGGCCAGCCAGCCAGTTTTCTGTAACCTCCGGGCCGATGGAGCAGGCGACCCTCCCCCAACCTCGCGCTGCCGGTGCGCGGTCGTTGCCGTCGGGCTCCCGCGCCCCGGCGATCGCCCAGGCGATCAGCTATGCCCGCGATCCGCTCGGGTTCCTCGCCAAGCGGCAGCAACGCTACGGGGACATCTTCAGCGTCAACTTTCCCTTCTTCGGGCGGGTCGTCTACGTCGCCCGGCCTGACCTAGTGAAAGAGGTCTTCACCGGGTCGCCGGCGGTCTTCCACGCCGGTGAGGCGAACGCGACGGTGCTGGAGCCGGCGCTGGGGCCGAACTCGGTCCTCACGCTCGACGACGAGCCGCACATGCGGCAGCGCAAGCTGCTGCTGCCTCCCTTCCACGGCGAGCGGGTCCAGCGCTACGGCGAGCTGATCGTCGAGATGACCCGGCGTGAGATGGAGAGCTGGCCGGTGGGCGAGCCGTTCGCTCTGCGACCCCACACGCAGCGAATCACCCTGGCGGTGATCATGCGCGCCGTCTTCGGCGTCCACGACGAGGCGCGGCTCGACCGCTTCGAGCGGTTGATCGACGACTTCTCCAGGCGCGTCGGCGTCATCACCTCCTTCCCGGTCCTGCGCCGCAGCTTCGGCCCCGGCAGCCCCTGGCCGCGCTTCCTGCGCTCGCGCGCCGCGCTCGACGAGTTCATCTACGAAGAGATCCGGCTGCGGCGGTCGGAACCGGGCCACGAGGAGCGCGAGGACGTCCTCTCGCTGCTGTTGGGCGCCCGCGACGAGGCGGGCGAGGCGATGAATGACCAGGAACTGCGCGACGAGCTGGTCACCGTCCTCGGCGCTGGCCACGAGACGACCGCGACCGGCCTCGCCTGGGCGGTCGAGCGGCTGGTCCGCAACCCAGAGGTGTTGGCGAAGCTGCGCGGCTCCCTCGCCGCCGGCGAGGAGGACTACCTCGGCGCCACCGTCAAGGAGACGCTGCGGGCGCGGCCGGTGATCGTCGACGTCGCTCGCAAGCTGAAGGCGCCGGCGACGGTCGGCGGCTACGAGCTGCCGGCAGGGCAGTTCGTCCTGCCGGCGATCGCCGCCCTCCACTACCGCGAGGACCTCTTCCCCGCGCCGGAGCAGTTCCGCCCCGAGCGCTTCCTCGACGGCAAGGCCGACAACTACGCCTGGATCCCCTTCGGCGGCGGTGTCCGCCACTGCATCGGCGCCGCCTTCGCCGAATACGAGATGCGACTGATCCTGCGCGAGTTCGTCGAGCGAGCCGAGCTGCGCCCGGTCGACCCCGAGCCAGAACGGGTCCGCGTCCGCAACATCACCCTGGCGCCGGCCAAGGGCACCCGGGTGGTTCAGGCCTCGGCCTGAGGCCTTCGGCCCCTGAGAAGGTGAGGATCCGCAACATCACCCTGGCACCCCAGCACGGCACCCGAGTCGTGCTCGAGCGCCAGCTCACCCGCCCCGACACCGAGTTCGCTCCCGACTTCGCCGCCGCGGAGCGAGCGCGGACCTAGATCAGGGCTTCTCAATCGGCCAGCGCTTCTCCGGCGGATCGGTGCTCGCGTCGTAGAGGACGAGTTCGTCCAGGTCTCGGTTGAGGGTGATCGTCTTGTAAAGGCCCAAGAGCTCAAGGAGGCAGCCATTTTGTCCCTCCTTCTTCTCTTCGGCGGTCACACGAAGTTCGATCTCGACACGGTCGCCCTCGTACTCGATGATCGGGTCTTCGATCTGCGGGAACTCTGCGGAGCACCATTCAACCGTGGCACCAAGACGAACCCACTTGCGCCCGACCGGCGGGTAGACGTTCCACTCAACCGCCCGCTCGGACCCATCGTCGTCACTGCCACATCCGGTGCCTAGCAGGGCCACGCCCGCAAGCATCACAATTGCCAGAACGCTTATTGCCTTCCTCATCGCGAATCCTGACTCTCTGCGAGGCAGATGAGGCGGTTCCGCCAAGAAACAGGGTGGGACCGACCGTTGACAAGGCTTCTTCGAGCACCTCCTCGCATTCGGGACCCACCCCGCTTTCGAGAAGCTCTTCGACGGTCGCCCTGAATGCATCCCTGTGTTTTTCTTCCTGTAGCGCAACGCGCTTTTGGTAGCAGCTTTCTTCAGCTTGACCGCTCTTCTTCGAGCACTGGACCCTAGCGGCGACAACCCCACGGCGGTTCGCCACGCCAAACTCATGTTCGGCAACAGCGACCGCCTTGGCCTCGGCTGGGCTCGTGGTCGCGGACGAGTTGCAGCCGGCGACAGCAGTCGCGGAAAGCAGCAGGGTCAGTGTGACCGCACGGGCCGTGCTTGAGCGCCAGCTGACCCGCCCCGACACCGACTTCATCGCCACGGAGCGAACAGACCTAATCTCGACTCTCTACCTGGCACACCGAGGCAGCTTCAGGAAAAAACACTGGTTCGATAATGGTCGACAAGGCTTCTTCGATCGCCTCCGCGCATTCGGGACCTACCCCGCTTTCGAGAAGCTCTTCGACGGTCGCTCGGAAGATCTCTCTGTGTTTTTCTTCCCCTTGTTCAATGAGCTTTTGGTAGCAGCTTTCCGCAGCTTGGCCGCCCTTATTAGAGCACTGGGCCCTAGCATCGACAACCAAACGGCGATTCGCCGCGCCAAACTCATGTTCGGCAACAGCGACCGCCTTGGCCTCGGCTGGGCTCGTGGTCGCCGAAGAGCCGCAGCCGGCGACGGCGGTCGCGGAAAGGAGCAGTATCAGCATGATTAGGCAGGCAGCTAGTACCTGCCTCTTGCGCGCTGCGGTAGGGCCGGGGCGTCTCATCCGCCGAGCTTAAGGCTGAGGGGCCGCATGTACGGATTGTCTAGAACACCAGGGGCCTTGCCCACTTTCATCCCCGGCGGCGTCAGCAACGGTTGAACCAGGGTCTGGGTGAATTTGTGGCGACCAGCCGAGACCAGGCCGATCGACCGGCCGGAGGCGCAGTTGTAGACGGGAGCGCCGCTGTCGCCAGGTTCGGCGTGATGGTTGAAATGCACCCAGTAACCGTAGCGCGCCTCTCCATCATGCGCCCCTGCCCAGAATGACGTGCGCCCGATCACTTGACCGTGGGAGACTCCGGTGATGACACCGGAGAAGCAGAGGGTGTCGCCCTTCTTTGCCGTCCCCGCCGGCTCGGTCGGCAATAGGCCGCCGTCGGAGCCCCATATTCCTTGAGGCACAACTTGGGTGTCTTCGACCCTGATCGCCTCTGCGTCGGTGGTAGGGGATTCGCCGAGCGCACGGTAGGCTTTTCGCGTCACTTCCCCCACTTCTCTCCAATGACTTTCATCTAGGTTGTTGGAATCGGTCGACCGGTAGACACGCTTTTCCCACACAGTCTTGTTGCAGTGGCCAGCGGTGAGCACGAACAGCCGCCATGGCTTGCCTGGAACGTCCTCAGCTCGGTCTTTGGCGCCGAAGCCCGCGGTGCACGTGAAGTTGCCGTCATGCTCAGGTGGGTAATCTGCCGTGTAGTGGCGGGTGAAGATCCCGTCCCCGGCTCGCATCCGGCCAGTATTGCGGTAGCGGCCTCCCAGCAAGTCCCCCTCTTTTTCTTCGAACTCGACCGTGATCGGTGCGTTCGCACCGAACATCTGGTGCAGGGTGCTTTCAACCTGGGCTACGTTCGGCGTGCCGATACGGACGGCCCCTCCAGCCTCGTCGGTGTCCACGCTGACGACCTGTTCTCTCAGAGCGGAATTAGATTCGATTGCACCCAGCACCGATTCGGCGGATGCCTGCACCGAAAGATAGGAGGAGGTCGGAGTGTTCGGGTAGACCTGCAGCCTTTCCCCGCCCACGAGAGACAGAGACGCCACAAGGCTCGCGAGATTTTCAGCCTGGTTGGCGGTGAAGCCGATGTGCATGATCCCTCCGGCCCGGTGGTCGATGTAGTACCCGCCGAAGCTGCTCGGGCTCGTTTCTTCGACCCAGCGATTGATCCGTTCCGCGTCGAGGTCATAGAACCATTGGCGGTATTCCAGCTCAGCCACATCGGCTGGCCGTAATGGCACCCCCCAGCGCTCCCATGACGCTCTGGCAACGGGTTCCCCTTCGTACCAGGCATTGATCAGATTGAAGATCCGTTCGTTGCGCTCGATCTCGTTTGCCACTGGGA
>JBIOVP010000115.1:0-21334 GCA_044867815.1 Solirubrobacterales bacterium
GTAAACACGACTCCGAGCCCAGCGGCAAAGTCGTGGTCGAGTTGACCGGGAGGCTGGGCGACGATTGCGACCTCGACGCCGATCACGGAGCGCTGCTGGTCTTCCCTGAGCGGGTGGTCGCAGTCGAGCCGCTCGACGCCGAGGCGGTCGCCTCGATCAGCGACCGCGTCGGCGAAGAGGCTTAGGCACGGGTGCGGATCGCCGGGACCGGGAGTTTCAACCTTCGCGCTCCAGGGACTCCCTCGGCTCGAGGTAGAAAACCTCGGCGCAGACGTCCTCTTCTGCATCGAGGCCGCTGATGAAGGCGCGCACCCTGCGCCCGGTCAGCCGTTCGAGGATCTCCGTGAATCTGTCGTGGGTGGCCGCCTGGAAGTACATCCGGGTGTCGCGCAGGCGCTGGTGCTCGCCGAGTTCGGCGAGGCTGCGCTCGGCCGGGGTGAAGGTGTTCTCCAGCGAGCAGATGACGATGTCGGGACCGGCGAACTCGGTCCGCGCTTTCGTCGGCCCGCGCCCGAACAGTTCCTTGTAGAGGCGGACCATCTCGCGCGAGATCTCCGCCCGGATCGACTCGAAGCTGTTGTTGTGGTCGCCGCTCTGCGGCTCCATCGTCTGTTCCTGTGCCATGTCGATTCCATACCCCCCGACCGCGACGATTTATCAACCTAAACCGCGGGTAGTCGAAAACGCGGCCATGCCACCAGACCAGTCGCCCCCAGCCACCATCACCCCTTATCCCGACGGCCCCTACCTGGTCCGCGGCGAGTTCGCCGTGACCGACCAGGACGGCAACGAGCTGCCGGTCGAGCGGCGGACGATCGCGCTCTGCCGCTGCGGCAGGTCCCGCATGCGCCCGTTCTGCGACGGCACCCACAAACTGATCGGGTTCAAGGCCCCGAGCGGGCAGGAGCCATGGCCGGGCGCCTGATCGAGCTCCCCCCGCCGCGGGGCCCCCTCAGCGAGCAGCTGTTCGAGGCGCTGGAAGGACCGCCGCACACGCGACTCGCCTGCCCGGGCCTGATTGAACCGGTCGACCCGCTGGCCGACGACGACCTCCAGCTCGCCCTCTACGTCGCCTACGAGCTCCATTACACCTCGATCCAGGGGGTCGACGAGGCCTGGGAGTGGTCGCCCTCGCTGCTCTCCTTCCGCGGGGCGCTGGAGCGACCCTTCGAAGAAGCGGTGGTGGCGCTGGTCGCCCCGGCCGAAGCGGCCGAGCTGGAGTCGGTCGGCGCCGCCCTGCAGGCGATCGTCGCCGAGGACCCCGGCCCGCTGCTCTCCCGCTACATGGAGACCCAGGGGAGCCGCGAGCAGATGCTCGAGCACGTCGTCCACCGCTCCGCCTACCAGCTGAAGGAGGCCGACCCGCATTCGTGGGCGATCCCGCGCCTGGGGCCGCGACCGAAGGCGGCGCTGCTGGAGGTCCAGTTCGACGAGTACGGGGGCGGCAGCGCCGAGGGCATGCACTCGGCGCTGTTCGCAAAGACGATGGCGGGGCTCGGGCTCGACCCGACTTACGGGCGCTACCTCGACCGCTGGCCGGGGATCACGCTGGCGACGGTCAACCTGATCACCAACTTCGGGATGCACCGGCGCCGCCGCGGCGCCCTCGTCGGCCACCTCGCCGGCTTCGAGATGACCTCTTCGATCCCCAACCGCCGCTACGGCAACGCCCTGCGCCGGCTCGGCTACGGCCGGGAGGTGACGCACTTCTACGACGAGCACGTCGAGGCCGACGCCGTGCACGAGAACATCGCCGCCTGGGACCTAGCGGGCGGGCTCGCCGCCGAGGAGCCTCAGGTGGCCGCCGACATTCTCTTCGGCGCCCGGGCGCTGCTCCGGGTCGAGGCCCGCTGGGCGGGCCACCTGATGGACTCGTGGGAGCGGGGGGAGACGTCGCTGCGCTCGCCCCTGGTTCCCCTCGCCGCGTGAGCGCCCCGCTCGACCTCAGCTACGTGGTGCCGGTGCGCTGGCGGGACGGGGCGCAGCGAGAGGACCTGGCTGCCTACCTGGAGTGGCTCGCCCCGCACTGCGCGGAGGTGATCGTCGTCGATGGCTCCCCGGAGGAGGTGTTCGCCGCCAACGCGGATGCCTGGGGTGGCTTCGTCACCCACGTGGCGCCGCTGAAGGACGAGCGCTGGCTGATGGGGAAAGTCTCCGGGGTCCGCACCGGCGTCCGTCTCGCCTCGCACGAGCGGGTCGTGATCGCCGACGACGACGTCCGCTACGACCTCGGGGTGCTGCGGCGGACGGCGGCCCTACTCGACGCCCACGACCTGGTGCGGCCGCAGAACTACTTCAGCCCGCTGCCCTGGCACGCCCGCTGGGACACCGCCCGGACCCTGCTCAACCGCTGCCTCGGCCGCGACTACCCGGGCACGCTGGCGGTGCGGCGCTCGCGCCTGCTGGCGGTCGGCCTCTACGACGGCGACGTCCTCTTCGAGAACCTGGAGCTGATCCGCACCGTCCGCGCCGACGGTGGCAGCGAGGCCGCCCCGCTGGACCTCTACGTCGCCCGGGTTCCCCCTTCGGCCGCGCACTTCCGGGGCCAGCGCACCCGCCAGGCCTACGACGACTTCGCCCTGCCACCGCGGATGGCGCTGTGGTTGGCGGTGGTGCCGTTGCTGGCGCTCAACTGGCGCCGTAGCCTTACCGACGGGACGAAAGTACCCCTATATGGAGGGGAATCGTCCCGTCGACCTCGCTTTGGGGTGGCAGCGGCTGTACTTTCGGTTGCGATGGCCGAGCGGGGGCGTCGCCGCGCTGGCGGCAGGGCCTACTTCCCTGCCTCCTCTTCGCTGCTGGCCCCCGTCTGGATCCTCGAGCGCGGCGTCTGCGCCTGGCTCGCGGTCCTCCAGCGCCTCCGCTTCGGCGGCGTCCGCTACGGCGACTCGGTCATCCCCCTCGCCGCGCATTCGGAACGGCAGCTGCAGCGCCGGCCTGTCAGGCCGGCTCCGGTCGAGAGCTAGGCGGCGGGCTGCATCGCCCGGCCGTCCTCGAGCGAGGCGTAGGGCAGCCTCTCCTCGAGCCCGGTCAGGCTCAACACCCGGCGCACTCCCGGCGTCTCGCTGGGGACGAACTCGAGCTGGCGCGCGTCCGGGCGTCCAAGTGCCGTGATCAGCAGGGCGATGCCGGTCGAGTCGAGGAACTCCAGCCTGCTGAGGTCGATCAGCACCGGTCGTTTCGAGTTGAGCGCTTCCTCCAGCTTCAGCTCCGCCGTGCAGGCATTGGAGAGGTCGAGCTCCCCGCGAAGGCAGATGCGGAGGCGCCGGCCCTCGTCAAACTGGTCGACGGTCAACAAGCCGGCTTGTACGGATGAATCAGGGGACACTGGGGGACCTCCATCTTGGAATTTTGGAAGTCCCGAAACGCCACACGATGGGCACCCACGGTCTTACCTTGATGCTGAAGTGTCAGCCGGTCGGTACTGGCGGACCGGCAGGACCCGTCTGATGATGCTAGCGCAGTCTCGGCACCGTGCTGGGAATTGGCGAAAGTCGTTTCCGCGCAGCGCGGACCCGCTGCAGCAGTCTGTCGCGTTTCGGAGCGGGTCCGAGCTCGGGGCCGCGAATTTCGTCCGGGGGTTGGGTCGAAGTCTGGGTGCTGGGGACTGGGGTGGGCATTTCTTTCCTCCGGCTTTGGGAAAAATTGGGTGACCTGGTACCTCTCCCAATCTCCGTGCGATGCCGTGAGAAGTGAGCAGGTTTTCCTCCCGACACAAACCGCGCTGTGACGGTTGTGCCAAAAGTCTGGTTACCCAGTGCATCGATCCACAAACCTCTTCCGGTTGCGGAGGAGTGATGTTGGGCACAAAGCCGTTTGATCGACGCCGGGACGGGAAGACGAAGCGGCAAGAGGTTGCGCAAGTGAAACACGTCGGTTTTCAACACCAAGCCCTGATCTACGACGGCTCTGCGGAGTACCTGCAAGGGACCGTCCCCTTCATCCAGGCCGGAATCGAGTCCGGCCAGCAGGTCCTGGTCGCGGTCGGGCCCGATCAGACCGAGCTGCTGCGGCGCGAGCTGGGCGAGGACGGGGAGCGGGTCCGCTTCGTCGAGATGTGCGACGTCGGCCGCAACCCGGCGACGATCATCCCCCTCTGGCGGGAATTCGTCGATGACGCCGGTGGGGCGCGGGTGCGCGGGATCGGCGAACCGGTCTGGGCCTCCCGCAGCGACGCGGCGCTGGAGGAGTGTCGGCGGCACGAGTCCCTGCTCAACGTCGCCTTCGACGGAGGCCCCGCCTGGGACCTGCTCTGTCCCTACGACGCCGCCGCGATCGGCGACGAGATCATGGAGAAGGTGGCGCACTCGCACCCCTGCCTGCAGCGCGGGGGGCGCCGCGAGCCGAGCGCCAGCTACGACGCCGACCCCGACTGCTTAGCCGGCGAGCTGCCGCCGCCTGCGGCCACGCCCGCGGTCTTCGAGTTCGACGTGGCCGGGCTCGGCGAGGCTCGCCGCCGGGTTGCCACCGCGGCCGAGGAGGCCGGGATGGACTCGGAACGAGTGGCCGATGTCGTCACCGCGACCAGCGAGCTCGCCGCCAACAGCGTCATGCACGGTGGCGGTGGCGGCGCCCTGCGCCTCTGGCGCGACGACGGGCGGCTGCTGGTCGAGGTCGAGGACCGCGGCCGGATCGAGGACCCGCTCGTCGGCCGCCTCCGCCCTGACATCTCCCAGGAGGGGGGCCGCGGCCTCTGGCTCGCCAACAAGCTCTGCGACCTGCTCCAGATCCGCTCCGGCGAGCGGGGCACGACCGTGCGCCTGCACGCGCTGGCGCCGGAGATGGCCTTCGTCTAGGAGCGAAGGCGTGGCATCCGCCGGCCACGGGTAACTGGCGCACATGCCTGACAACGATCCCCGGACCCAGCTCGTCAAGTACCTGACCGACGTCCACTCGATCGAGGAACAGGCGCGAGTGCAGATGGAACGCGCGCCGAAGCTCGTCGAGGGCGCCTTCGCCGAGGCCTTCCGGCGCCACCTCGGGGAAACCGAATCCCAGGAGCGGCGCGTGCGCGAGCGCCTGGAGGCGCACGACGCCTCCCCCTCGAAGGTCAAGGACCTCGCTGGGACGGCCGGCGGCTTCGGCATGGTCCTCTTCGCCCGCTCCCAGCCCGACACGCCGGGGAAGCTGGCGATGCACGCCTTCTCCTACGAGCACATGGAGGTCGCCGCCTACGAGCTGCTGGGGATCGCCGCCCGCGAAGCCGGCGACGGGGAGACCGCGGCGATGGCGGCGACGATCGCCGAGGAGGAGCGCGAGATGGCCGGCCGAATCGCCGCCTGCTGGGACGAAGCGGTCGAGCAAGCCCTGGCGCGGGTGGAACCCGACGACCTCGGCGACACGCTCAACACCTACCTCGTTGACGTCCACGCGCTGGAGGGCCAGTCGAGGAAGCTGCTGGAGAAAAGCCGGGAGCTGGACGTGCCGGAGGCGCTCCGCTCAGCCCTCGACCACCACCTGACCGAGACCGAAGGCCACCTGGAGAAAATCGAGCGCCGGCTCGACGATCGCGGCGCCACCCCCTCGGCGATCAAGGACGCGATGCTGCGGCTCGGCGCCCTCAACTGGGGCGCCTTCTTCGCCGCCCAGCCCGACACCCCGGCCAAGCTCGCCGGCTTCGCCTACGCGGTCGAGAACCTCGAGGTCGCCGCCTACGAGCTACTGCTCCGCGTCGCCCGGCGCGCCGGCGACGAGGAGACCGTCAGCCTCGCCGAGTCGATCCTCGCCGAGGAGAAGGCGGCAGCCAAATCGGTCGCCGACCAGTGGCCGGTCTCGATGTCGGTCTGAATCCGTCGTAGACGGATTCGTTCTAAGGAACGCCCTGGCTGCTGGCCGTCGCGCTCGGCAGCGCCCGCTGGGCGGCCGCCAGGTGGAGGTCTTCGACCTGCTGGCCCTGACGGTCGGCGCGTTCGGCGAGGGCGTGGAGGTTGAAGCCGTCGAGACGCTCGCCAAAGCTCTGCTCGAGCCCGTTCCAGAGCTGCATCTTGCCGCCGATTCCGGAGGCGAGGACCTCCAGCTCCAGCACGCGGCTCAGGGGCGAGTAGCCGCGCAGTTGGCCGTTCAGCTTCAGCCGCCCGAGCCGCTCGCCGAGGACAGCGAGCGCTGGTTTTAGATTCTTACGCTCGACCCCGAGCCGTTCCATTAGCCGGATCAGCGTCTCCCGGTCTTCTTCGATTTCGCCGCAGATCCGCGCCAGCGGCTCGCCGAACTCGGGGTCGCCGCGGTTGCTCGACCGCAGGCGGCGGGCCAGCTCGACGCCGAGAGCGGCCCCCGCCAGGTGGTCGTTGAGGTAGATGGCCAGGAGCCGATCCGGGTCCGCGCTCTGGGCCATCGCAGCGGTTATGCCTCCTCGTAGGGGTCTTTCTCGCCGGCCAGCCGCAGCGCGCACTCTTTGGTCTCGCTGAAGTGCCGTTCCTGGATCGGCAGCGCCCACTCGACCAGTTCGGAGACCTGTTCCTCGCCGGCCTGCTCGTTGAGCTTCTTCAGCACCGCCCAGTGGCCGACCTCGCCGGCCTCGGCCATCGTCATGAACTCGAAGCCGTCGAGCCCGTCGGCGTCGTCGCCGAGGTAGGTGTCCATCATCTCGGCTGCCTCGCCTTTGGTCTCCTGCGCCTTTTCGAGGATCGCCGTTTTCTTACCGTCGCGCTGCTCGGCGACCTCGGTGCCGCGGCGCGCGGTCTCCTCGGCCTCCTCGCGCATCTGCCGCAGTTTCGAGGCGACGCTGTCGTCGGCGACGAGCCCCTCGACTTTCTCGGTCGCTTTCCGCGCCGCTTCGGCCAGCCCGATCACCTCCGCCAGCTTCTCCTCCAGGGTCGTCAACTCGGCCATCGTCTATTCCTCCTCCGGATGGGTTGGCAGGATGCCGTTTCCCTACCCGAGCCAGAGGTGTTCGAAGCGCAGGCCGGCGGCGGTGGGATGGAGGAGGCCCATCGAGGTGCGGGGAGCGCGGCGGCGCTCGGTCGGGCTGCCCGGGTTGAAGATCTGGAACCGCATCCTCCTCTTCGTGCAGAGGTTGGTGGCTGTGGCCGAAGACCACGGCGTCGGCGTCAGGAAAGCAGGCGCGGAGGCGGGGGAGACGGCCCTTCGAAGGACCGTCCGGCAAACGGCGCTTCCCCTTCGGCATGTGGGTGTCGGAGATGATCGCGATCACGTGCCCATCCTTCCCGATCCGCGTGTGCTGGCCGCCGGCTGGTCGACTGGCTCAGGTCCTAGCGCTCGACGCAGTCAACTGGCAGCGGCGAGCGCCCTGTCGACCTCGTAGCCGAACTCGGCCAGGGTCCCGCCCAACACCTCGTGCATCGCGTCCTGCTCGGCGGGGCTGAGGTTGTCGCGCCAGCCGCCGGGCTGGGCGCGGCGGATGAAGCGCTGGCGGCCACGGACCGCGCGCGGCTGCCTCTCGAAGCGATGCGCTTCGACCACCTCCGGCACCGGCCGCGGGTCGAGCTCGACCATCGTGCAGATCCGGGTCAGGCAGCTCTCGGGATCGTCCCGCAGTTCCTCGTAGCGGATCAGGATCCGGTCCTCCCCGGTGCGCGCCTCGTAGGCCTTGCGGACCTCGCGGCTGCGGAACGCCCAGACTTCCGAGAGCCAGCGGATCAGCGGGATCCGCCCTTCCTCGGAGACCGGGAAGGCGCCGCCCGGGATCGCCCAGGAGCCCTCGCTGTAGGCGTCGAGCCAGGAGTCGACGACGTCGCGCCCATCGCGGAGGAGGAAGATCACCTTCGAGCGGGGGAAGATCTTCGCCAGGAAGGGGGCGACGTGCGAGCCCGGCTCCTTGACGACGAAGGCCGCCTCGGCGGCGTCGACGTCGCCCTCGGCCTGCGCTTCGAACCGCGCCCGGATCAGCTCCCGCAGCGGCTCCTCCCAGGCGTCGCGGTATCTCTCGGCGAAGAAGTAGCCGGGCTCTCCGGCCTTGACCTCAAGCAGGGTGCTGAGCCGCGGTGGGTCCTCGCAGGCCGCCCAGGCGAGCGGGATCGGCCGCCAGACACCGAGGTGATGGCCGAGGTGCGGGTCATCGATCGGGACCACCGGGTCGAGATCGGAGAGCATCTTCAACAGCCAGGTGCTGCCGCTGCGGGACGAGCCAAATATCCATGCCAGGCGGTTCTCCTGCATGTTGGGCCGAGGGTACCCCCGTCGGCGGTCGCGGTAAACCTCAGGAGTTCCTGTTGAAATGGCCGCGGAGGGCGCCGCCGCCGCCGGCGCGTAGGGGCCGTGGCTCTCGAGCACGTTGCCCGGTGCCGGGGCGGCGCCGAGCTTGACCCCGCGGGCGACCTCTTCGACGTCGAGCACCGGCGGGCGGGCGCTCCTAACCGAGCCCCTTCTCCTCGGCGGCCTTGTAGGCGATCTGGAAGAAGTCCGAGATCGTCAGCGCCGAGAAGAGGGAGGCGACGAAGCGGGTTACGCGGGGGGCGAACACCAGTCCGATTGAGAAGCCGGCGACGACCCAGAGCCCGAGGCAGTAGGGACAGATCAGAAGCTCTCCGATCGCCTTCCGCGTGCCCGTGCCTCGGCTGCTCTCCTCCAGCTCGGCCGGCCCGCCCTTTCCTTCGAGTTCGGTGAAGGGCGCCCGCAGCGGGCTCGTCACCTTGTCCTTGGAGACCAGGCGGCTGAGTTTGTGGGAGGCGGTACCGACCAGCAGCAGCTCGCCGGGGCTCACCTTCGCCGGCAGCTCGCGACCGTGTCGCCTGGCAACGAGTAGGGCCGCACTGACGAGAGCGCCGAAGATGCTCATGAAGGCGAGGTAGGGGAGGAAGGGCGGGCGTTTACCCGGCTCGGCGTAGCCGGCCACCGCCTCCACCGGGGTCTTCAGGGCCGATCCGTCCTCTGGGTTCATCGCTTTCTGCTACCCAGTGCGGTAACGGTTCCAACCCTCGCTGCTGGCCGCGACGTGGAAGGCCCCCTCGGGGTCGCGGCGTTCGATCACGAGCCCCTGCGCGACGGCGCGCCGCACCGCGCGCCGCAGGTCGCGCGATTCCAGCCGCGGGAAGCTCCGCGCCAGCTCGCTGCGGCGGCAGAACCCGTCGTCGGCGAGAGCGACGATTGCGGCCACGACCTCCTCGGGTGACGGGAGTTGTCGGCGAGGGGACACGACCGCGAGCCTAAGCTAGGATCGCGCCGGCCCTTACGATCTCCGCGTACGATTCCTCCTGATGGAACGCTTCAAAATCACCGAGAACGACCCGCACCCCGGCTGCCGGGACATCCAGGTCGAAGGCGAGCTGGACCTCGCCGTCGCCGGCCAGCTCGACGAGGTTCTCACCACGGCCGCGGGCGAGTGCAGCCGCGTCCTCGTCGGCCTGGAACGTTGCGCCTTCATCGATTCCTCGGGTATTGCGGTGATCCTCCGCGCCCATAACCGGATGGAGGAGGAAGGAAACCGGCTTGCCGTCTACGCGCCCACCGATCAGGTCCAGCGGGTGCTCTCGATGACCGGCCTCACCTCCAACGGCCTCGTCTTCGACAGCGCCGAGGAGGCGATCGCCGCCCTCGGCGGGCCGCCCGCCTAGTAGCGGGCCGCCGTCGCGGGGGTGGAAACAGCCTCAGCCGAAGCGCGGTTCGAGGCGCTGGAAGGTGCGCCACCAGCCATGGTCGAGTGTGGCGTGCTCGACCGCCTGCAGCAGCGAACCGTCGTCATCGTGCAGCTCGTAGCTGACGACGGGGATCTCGCCGTCGAGCTCGACGGCGACGATGCGAGCCATCATCAGGTATGGCGGGCAGCTGAGCCAGACCTCGCCGGGTTTAGGAAGGGTTTTTAGATTGGAGCTCGCCATAGGTTCTGGGTACCCCTGCATTCGACGCGAAAACGCTGAACCTTCCCCGAATTTGGGATAAAGGCGGGGTAATTCTTTCTGGCGGATTTGGCGCGCTGGAGCGGGGAACGTCAGGTGCCCTGGCGCTGCCCGACGCCGGTCGCGACCTCGCGGGCGCGCAGCGGCCCGCCGGCGGTCGGCGCCAGCGGCGGCGTCGGCGCCCCTTCGGCATTGCGCATCCCCCGCAGTAGGTCGTCGAACGCCTCCAGTGCGGTTGCGCTCGGCTCCCAGCCCAGCTCGGTGCGCGCCCGCGTCGTGTCCATCATCGGCACCCCGAGCGCGAGGTCGATCCAGCCGGGGGAAGAGGGCTGCAGGCGCAGCTTCCAGGTGAGGTCGGCGGCAGCGCGCAGCGCGCCGGCCGGCAGCGGGAAGCTGCGGGCGCCGAAGAACTCGCGCAGCTCCTCGACCCCGATCTCCGGCTCGGCGGCGATGTTGAAGGCGCCGTGGACGTCGCGCACGACCGCCAGCCGGTAGGCCTCGCCGACGTCACGCGAGTGGACCGCCTGGAAGCGCAGCCGCGGCACCCGCGGGACCAGTGGCACAAGCTGCTTGCGGACCAGGAAGCCGGGCAGGAACGGGCCGGCGAAGAGGCGGCGGATCTCACTCGCGGCCTCGGATTTGAAGATCAGGCCGGGGCGGAGGCGGACGACCCGGACCTCCGGCTCGCGGCGTTCGAAGGCGTCGAGGATGGTTTCCACCGCGGCCTTGTGGCGGGAGTAGAACGAGGTCGGGATCCCGTCGACCGGCCAGGACTCGTCGACCTGCCGCTGCTTCGGTCCGGGGCTGTAGGCACCGACCGAGGAGGCGTGGACGACGGTCCCGACGCCGGCACGCGCTGCCGCGTCGAAGACCCGCCGACTGCCCTCGACGTTGATCCGCTCGGTCGTCGACTCGTCCCGGCTCGGCTGGATCGCCCAGGCGAGGTGGACGACCGCGCCGGCGCCGGCGAAGACCGGGACCAGCTCGCTCTCGGTGACATCGGCCCCGACCCAGCGGACCATCGGCATCTCCACCTCGGGCACCCGCCGGGCGATCCCGACGACCTCCTCGACCTCGTCCTCGCGGCCCAGCGCTTCGAGCACGCTGGTGCCGACGTTGCCGCTGGCTCCGGTGACGACGACGCGCATGCTCAGGCTCCGTTGGATCCGTTGGGCTGGATCACGAACTTGATCGCGCCGTCTTCCTTCTTCTGGAAGGTCTCGTAGGCGTCGGGGACCTCGTCGATCCCGATCTTGTGGGAGGCGAGCTCCTCGGTCCCGAGCGGGTCGGCGTCGTCGGTGACCAGGGGCATGATCTCGTCGATCCATTTCCTCACGTGCGCCTGGCCCATTCGCAGCTGCACGCCCTTGTCGAAGAGCTGCATCATCGGGATCGGGTCGACCATGCCGCCGTAGACGCCGCTGATCGAGACGGTGCCGCCGCGGCGCACCGTGTCGAAGCACGAGTACAGCGCCGACATCCGGTCGATCGCCGCTTTTTCGATCAGCTTCTCGGCGATCGCGTCGGGCAGCAGGCCGGCGGCTTTCTGGGCGAACTCGCCGACCGGGGCGCCGTGCGCCTCCATCCCGACCGCGTCGATCGCGCCGTCGGTGCCGCGGCCCTCGGTCATCTCGCGGATCGAGTCGGAGACGTCGTCGTGCTCTTCGAGGTCGAGCGCCTCGACGCCGTACTTCCGCGCCAGCTCGAGCCGCTCGGGGACGATGTCGACGCCGATCACCCGCGCCCCTTTGTGGGCGGCGATCCGCGCCGTCATCTGGCCGATCGGGCCGAGGCCGAAGACGGCGACCGAGCCGCCCTCCGGGATCGCCGCGTAGTCGACCGCCTGCCAGGAGGTCGGCAGCACGTCGGAGAGGTAGAGGAAGCGGTCGTCGGGCGGCCCCTCGGGGACCCTGATCGGCCCGAAGTGCGCCTGCGGCACCCGCAGGTACTCCGCCTGCCCGCCCGGCACCTGGCCGTAGAGCTTGGTGTAGCCGAACAGGGCGGCGCCTTTTTCCTCCTCCCGGTTCTGGGTCGTCTCGCACTGGGCGAAGAGCTCCCGGTCGCACATCCAGCAGTGCCCGCAGGAGATGTTGAAGGGGATCACGACCCGGTCGCCGGGGGCGATGTGGGTCACCTCCGGGCCGACCTCCTCGACGATTCCCATCGGCTCGTGGCCGAGGACGTCGCCCTCTTCCATGAACGGAGAGAGGACCTCGTAGAGGTGGAGGTCGGAGCCGCAGATCGCGGTCGAGGTGATGCGGACGATCGCGTCGGTGGCTTCCTCGATCTTCGGGTCCTCGACCTCGTCGACGCGGACGTCGCGGGGGCCGTGCCAGACGGCGGCTTTCATCTACTCGCTCCTCTCGTTCGCGGTCGCGGGCTGCGCCTGCTTGCGGTGCATCTCGGCCTTGTCCGAGTCGGGCAGGACTTTCGCCGCGGCGGCCTGGGCTTTGTTTTTCAGCGAGCCGGCGACGACCTTCCCCTTGCCGGCCATCAGCGCGTCGAAGCCCTGGCGGGCGACTTCGGCCGGGTCGTCGTTCCCGCTTTCCCCGATTGGCGTGTCCTCCATTTCGGCCCGCTCGAAGAACTCGGTCTCGGTCGGTCCCGGCATCAGCGAGGTGACGGTGACGCCGGTGTCCTTGAGCTCGTTCCGCAGCGCCAGGGCGAAGGACTGGACGAAGGACTTGGAGGCGTTGTAGGCGGCCTGGTAGGAGCCCGGCATCGTCGAGGCGATCGAGGAGGTGAAGAGGACGCGGCCCTCGTCCCGGGCGACCATGTCCTGCGCGACCAGCTTGCAGAGGTGGACGGTGGAGCGGACGTTGAGGTCGATCAGCCGCAGCATCCTGCGCAGGTCGTTTTCGCGGACGAAGTCGCCGCCGGCGCCGATCCCGGCGTTGAGGACGAGGACGTCGACCGGTCGCGCCGTCGCCTGGATCCGCTCGTACAGGCGCGCCACCTCCTCCTCGCGGGAGAGGTCGAGACGGGTGCACTCGACGCTGGCGGTGAGCTGGTTCAGCTCCCGCTGCGCCGCCGCGATCTCCGTGTCGGCGGTGACCAGGAGGTCGAAGCCTTCTTCGGCGAGGACCTTGGCGAGCTCGAACCCGATCCCGCTCGACGCCCCGGTCACGACCGCGAACGGCCGCCTCTGCTGCGTGCTCATGGTGGTTGCCCTTCCCTGGCTCTACGGAGTTCTCAGCTCCCCGCTGCCGTGCGAGACGAAACGCGAGCGCCTTTACGAAACGAGCTCGACCACTTCGCGCTCGATCTTCAGCCGCTGCTTCGCGGTCATGCGGCCGTTGGCGCTCGGTGCCGGCCGGATCGTCACCCCGTCGCGGTAGCGGTCGAGGACGCGGGGGTCGATGTAGGAGGCGCGACAGACGGCGGGGGTGTTGCCGAGCGCCTCGGAGACCTCGTTGACGGCACGGGAGATCGCGCGCTTGGCGGCGGCTTCGGAACGGGGCGGGTCCTCGCCGGCGAGGGCGACCGCGGCTAGCACGGTCCCGTGCCAGGTGCGGAAGTTCTTCGCCGTGAACTCCTCGCCGATCTTCCCGTGGATGTACTCGTTGATCTCGTCGGAGCGGACGTCGACCCATTCGCCGCCGGCGCGGTACGCGAGCAGGTCCTCGGGGCCGCTGCGGCGCCGGTACATCGCCTCGATTGCGCGGCGGGCGGCGGCGTCGCGGATCGACTGCACCCGCCGCTGGCCGCTCTTGGCGGGGAAGTCGAAGACGACCTCGGACCTGCCGACCGTGACGTGCTCGCGGCGCACGGTGGCGAGCCCGAAGCTCTCGTTTTCCTCGGAGTAGACCTCGCTGCCGATGCGGAAGAAGCCGAGGTCGAGGAGGCGGACGGCGCAGGCGAGGGCGCGCTCCCGGGGCATCCCCTGACGGCGCAGGTCGGCGGTGACGGCGCGGCGCAGCTTCGGCAGCTCGAGGGCGAACTCGCGCACCAGCTCGAACTTCCGTTCCGCCTGCCGCTGCTGCCAGCGCTCGTGGTAGAGGTACTGCTTGCGCCCGGCTTCGTCGTAGCCGGTGGCCTGGATGTGGCCGAAGGGGTCGGGGCAGATCCAGACCTCCTTCCAGGCGGGTGGGATCGCCAGCTGGCGGATCCGCTCCAGCGTCTCCTCGTCGGCGATCTTCTCGCCGCAGCCGTCCTCGAAGGAGAAGCCGCGGCCGCGGCGGATGCGCCTGATCCCGGGGCCCGCGCAGTCCGCCCGGCGCAGTCGGCCACGGCGCGGGGCGGTTGCGGTCGCGTTCACCTGTCGCCCTGCAGTGCGCTGGCGAGGCCTTCGAGGTCGGTGACGAAGCCGGCGAACTCGGCCTCCCGCTCGTCGTCCTCGCGCAGGCGCAGGATCGCCGAGGGATGGATCGTCACCGCCGCGACCGGCGCCAGCGGCGACGCCAGCGGCCGCCCGCGGTCCTTGGTCACTTTCACCTTCGTCCCGAACAGCGACCGCGCCGCCGTCGCCCCCATCGCCAGCACCGCCCGCGGCATCACCGCCTCGACCTCCGCCGCCAGCCACGGCTTGCAGGCCTCGATCTCACCCACCCGCGGCGTCTGGTGCAGTCGCCGTTTCCCCCGCGGTTTCCACTTGAAGTGCTTGATGGCGTTGGTCACGTAAGCCGCCGACCGGTCGATCCCCGCCTCCTCGAGCGCCTTGTCCAGCAACCGCCCCGCCGGCCCCACGAACGGCTCCCCCGCCAGGTCCTCCTTCTCCCCCGGCTGCTCCCCGACCAGCATCAGCTCCGCCCTTTTCCGTCCCTCCCCAAACACCGCCTGCGTCGCGTCCTTGTAGAGCGGGCACCCTCGGCACCCCTGCACCGCCTCCCCAAGCGCCTTCAAAGACCGGGAGGAGGGCAAAAAATCCGCAGCACTCGACATAAACCGCAGGTACCCAAGCGTGAGCCGGGGCGAAACCGAGCCCCCAAACCCTAAGAGAAGCACCATGCCCGCCGCCCCTCCCGCCGAGACCGCGAAAAGGGTTCTCCAAGAGCCCTTTTTGCGGTCTCGCGATGACGATCGATGGTTGGCGGCGCTGGCGGAGCGGCAGTACGGGTTGGTGGGGCGGTGGCAGCTGGTCGAATCAGGGTGGAGTGGCGGGGCGATCAAAGGGCGGATTCGCCGCGGGCGCCTGCATCCTCTCCACGCGGGCGTCTACCGCGTAGGGCACGGAGTCGTCTCGCGTCAGGGCCGGTGGATGGCGGCGGTGCTCGCTACCGGTCCCGATGCAGTGCTCAGTCACCACTCCGCCGCGGCTCTCTGGATGATTCGGCCGAATTCGCGGTCGATCATCGACGTCACCACGCCACACAAGAGCAGGACCTGGGACGGGATCAAGAGGCATCACAAAGCGCTGCCTGCCGACGAGGTCACCTTGGAGGAGGGGATACCGGTGACGAGCGTGCCGCGGACGATCTTCGACCTGGCGGCTGTCGAGCCACTCGACGTTGTCGAGAGCCTCCTGCGGGAGATGGAATTCCGGCAGCTATGGGACCGACTCTCGCTCCCGGACCTGGTCGATCGCTACCCCGGTCGGCGCGGCGTGCGAAAGGTGCGGCTGGCACTGGATCGCCTCGAGGAAGACCCGGTCGGTCGCAAGCGCTCGCGCCTCGAGGAACGCTTCAGCCCCTTCCTCCGCCGGCACCACCTCCCTCTACCCCGCTACAACGACTGGATTCTCCTCCCGAACGGCAAGCGCTACCAGGTCGACTGCCACTGGCGGCACCTCCGCCAGATCGTTGAGTTGGACGGCTGGCAGGCTCACGGCACCAAGAGCGCCTTCCGCGACGACCGCGCCCGCGACCGCCGTTTAAAAGTCGCCGGCTACTCGGTCATCCACTTCACCTGGAACCAGCTCGACGATGAACCCGAGGCGATCGCCGCGGACCTGCGGGCGCTGCTGAGCTAAACCCCGTTGGCCGGCTCGATCCGGAACGCGGACCGCAGCGGGTGCGCCGGCTTGTAGAAGGTCGCCGTCTGCGTCGTCACCTGCCACGGATCGGGCAGCGCTCCGCCCGGCGCGCCGAGGAACCTGGTGAACAGCACCGAGGCCCGCCGGCAGGTGATCCCTGATTTCGCCGGGATGTAGACCAGGTACTGGCCCTTGGCGAAGAAGAGGGGACCCACGTCCGAGCCGGCGTTGACGGTGAAGGTGCCGGGGCAAAGCTTGCCGAGTTCGGTGTTGCCCCCGCCGCCCCCGCCGCCGATGCGCTCGACGGTGAAGCCGGGCAGGTTGCCACGCTCGAAGGAGGCCTTGCCGCTCTCTTCGGCAACGACGCGCCAGGGGCTGGGCAGCCTGCCGTCCCAGTCCTGGAGGAAGCGGGCGAAGAGCTTCGACGCTTCCTCGCAGCTGATCCCGGCCTTGACGCCGATCTCGTAATTGCCCGCCGGCAGCACCGCCGGGCCGATGCGGTCGTCGTGCAGAACCCGGAAGCTCGGGCAGCTTGCCGCCGAGGCGGAACCGCTTCCGAGTGACAGAAGTGCCACGGCCGCGACAGCCATTGCCGCAAAGGCGGCGGAAAAGCGGTGGCGGGAGGCTCGGACGGGACCCACGGGCTCGAAACCTATCAGCGCCGATCCGTAGCATGCCCGCCACCGATGCCGGAACCCGTCAAGCGCAACCAGCGCTACATGCCTGGGCTCGACGGGCTGCGCGCGATCGCGGTGATCGCCGTCATCCTCTTCCACCTCGGCTTCGACTGGGCCCCCGGCGGCATGCTCGGAGTCGGCGTCTTCTTCACCCTCAGCGGCTACCTGATCAGCGACATCCTCCTCGGCCAGCTGAACGCCCGCGGCCGGATCAGGCTGACCGCCTTCTGGCTCGCCCGCGCCCGCCGCCTGCTGCCGGCCCTCTTCGTGATGTTGGCGATCGTCGTCGCCTGGGTGACGATCTTCGGCCCCGCTCAACCTGGTCAGTTCCGGGTGGGCGTCGTCTCGGCGATCTTCTACGTCAACAACTGGGAGCAGATCTTCGCCGACGTCTCCTACTTCGCCCGCTTCGAAGCCGAAGGCCCGCTCGACCACCTCTGGTCGCTCTCGGTCGAGGAGCAGTTCTACATCGTCTGGCCGTTCCTGCTGCTGCTCGGGGTCAAGCTCGTCCACGAGCGCCCGCTGCCCTCCGGCGTCCGCCCCCGGCTGGCCCTGCTGACGATCGCCGGCGCGATCGCCTCCTCGATCCTGATGGCGGTCCTCTACGAGCCCAGCTTCGACCCCTCCCGGCTCTACTTCGGCACCGACACCCGCGCCGGCGGCCTCCTCTTCGGGGCGGCGCTGGCGATGGTCTGGCCGAGCCGCAAACTGAACCGCCGGATCACCCCCGAGGCCCGCAACACCCTCGACGCGATCGGCGTCGCCGGCCTCCTGATCATCGCCCTGATGATCTGGCGGGTGGGCGAACTCTCGCCCTTCCTCTACCGCGGTGGCTTCGTGATCCTCTCGTTGGCGACGGTGATGGCGTTGATGCCGCTCACCCACCCCGCCTGCCGCCTCGGCGCCGTCCTCGGGGCGCCGCCCCTGCGCTGGGTCGGCGTCCGCTCCTACGGGATCTACCTCTGGCAGACGCCGGTAATCGTCATCACCACGCCCCAGGGCACCCAGCACCAGGACAGCCTCGTCCGCAGCCTCCTCCAGGTGGCGGCGATCTTCGCCATCGCCGCGCTCTCCTGGCGCTTCATCGAGGAGCCGATCCGCCACGGCGCGATCGGCCGCTTCTTCGCCCGCCGCCGCGCGGTCGGCTGGCAGTGGGAGACCTTCGCGCCGGGGATGAGGGTGGCGATCGTCAGCATGGGCGTCGTCCTCCTCGTTGCCACCGCCGGCATGGCCGGCCTCAACTCGAGCTCGGCCGAAGGCGAAAACATCCGCGTCGAGCAGGCGCGGGCGGAGGGGACGACGAAGCCGCCGCCGCTGACCAAAGCGCAGGCTGAAGACTCGACCAAATCCGCATGCAAAGCGATCGTCCACATCGGCGACTCGACCTCCGAGGGCCTCGACAACGCCGAATACCTGCCCGAGGAAGGCCAGCGCATCCCCGCCCGCTACGCCGAAGTCGGCGCCAAAGAAGTTCACATGGAGGTGCAGGGGGCGACCTCGATCGAAGAGCAGTTCGAAGGCAACCCCAACGCCCAGGAAGTCGCCGCCGCCTGGAAGGCGGAAGGGTTCGAAGGCTGCTGGGTGCTGGCGCTCGGGACCAACGAGGCCGCCAACGTCGCCGCCGGCTCCACCGTCGGCGAGCGCGAACGGATCGAAAAAATGATGGCGATCATCGGCGACGAACCGGTGCTCTGGGTCAACGTCCGCTCGCTGGTCGAAAAGGGCGACCCCTACTCGAAGGAAAACATGGAGAAGTGGGACGAGGAACTCGAAGCCTCCTGCGACTCCTACCCGAACATGCGCGTCTACGACTGGGCCTCCGAGGTCAAAGACGACTGGTTCATCGAAGACGGCATCCACTTCACCTCGCCCGGCTACGCCGCCCGCGCCCAGCTGATCGCGCTGGCGCTCGCCCACGCCTTCCCGGAAAAAGGCGAAACCGAGGGCGGCTCCAAGAACTGCGTGGTGAGTTAGCCGCGGGCCAACTCACCGTTTTTCGCCGACGATCTCGACCGGCTCGGGGTCCCCGGCCGGCTCGAAGCCCATGATCCGCCCGTAGAAGTAGAGCTCGGCTTCGAGGCAGCGGATGTTGGTCTCGGCCTTGCGGAACCCGTGCTGCTCGCCCTCGAAGGCGAGGTAGGCGTGGGGGACCCCGTTCCGTTTCAGTGCCGCCGCCATCGTCTCCGCCTGGTTCGGCGGCACGACCTCGTCCTCCAGTCCCTGGAAGAGGATCACCGGCGATCGCAGTCGCTCGACGTGGTTGATCGGCGAGCGCTCCCGGTAGAGGTCCGCCTGCTCGGGATAGGGGCCGATCAGGGAGTCGAGGTAGCGGGACTCGAACTTGTGGGTGTCGCCGGCGAGCGCCTCGGCGTCGGCGACGCCGTAGTAGCTGGCGCCGGCGGCGAAGGCGTCGTGGAAGGTGAGCGCGCAGAGGGCCGCGTAGCCGCCGGCCGAGCCGCCGCGGATCGCCAACCGCGCCCCGTCGGCCAGGCCCTCCTCGGCCAGGTGCCGCGCCGCGTTGACGCAGTCCTCGGTGTCGACCACGCCCCAGGTCCCGCGCAGCTTGTTGCGGTACTCGCGCCCGTAGCCGCTGGAGCCGCGGTAGTTGACGTCGACGACCCCGATCCCGCGGCTGGTCCAGTAGAGGTACTCGCGGCTGAGCGCCGGGGTGGCGTGGGAGGTGGGGCCGCCGTGGCTCTCGACGATCAGGGGCGGCAGTTCCCCGTCCGGCGCCAAGAAGTCCGGGTTCGCCGGCGGATAGAAGAAGCCGTAGGCGACCTCGCCCTCGCCGGTCGGGAACTCGATCGGGCGCGGATGCGATACGTAGGCGGGATCGACCGGCTCCTCGCTGGAGTCGCGGACGATCTCGCACCCGCCGCTGCCGGCGTCGTAGACGACGATCGCGGTCTCGCGCTCGGGGCTCGCCGCGGCGAAGGCGACCGCGTCGCCGTGTGCCGAGAGCACCGGGTAGCCGAAGGAGGTGTACGGGAGGCCGAGGTCGGTCGGCTCCCAGCCGCCCCGCTGGAGGAGGAGGAGTCGTTCTTCGCCGTGCTCGCAGCACACGCAGGCGATCGCGCCGCTCTCCAGAAAGGCGTAGGTGGCGCCGCCGAAGAGCCACTGCGGGTGGGCGAAGTCGGCCTCCTGCTCGGTCAGCTGCACCAGCGGCCCTTCCTCGCCGCTCAGCTCGTTCCCCGGCTCGCGGGCGCGGTAGAGGTTCCACCAACCGTCGCGGTCGGAGACGAAGTACAGGCGCCCGTCCGGTCCCCACCCGGGCTGGAAGATCGACTCCTCCGGGCCACCGGCGACCAGCCGCTCCTCGCCAGTGTCATCCAGCGGCGCCACCCAGAGCTCGGTCCCGTCCCAGGGCATGTTCGGGTGGTCCCAGCAGGTCCAGGCGAGCCAGGTCCCATCGGCGCTGATTCGCGGGAACGAATAGAAGTCGCGGCCGCTGGCCAGCACCTGCGGTTCCTCCGAGCCGTCGAGCGGGAGCGAGACGATCTCGTTCACCGCTTCCCCCTCGCCGTGGGTTTCGCGCACGCAGACGATCCGCTCGCCGTCCGGCGCCGGGCGCATGTCGGCGTAGTGCAGCGCTCCGCCCTCGGGCGGCGCAGGTGAGATCGGCACCGGTTCCTCGCCGATCCGCAGCCGGTGGAGCCGCTGGTCGCCGAAGTCGACGAAGACGACGAGGTCGGGCTCGACCAGGCACCAGGCGCCGCCGCCGTACTCGTGCACCCGGGTGCGGATGTTGGCCCCCGGCTGCGTCACCGCTTCCGGCTCGCCCCCCGGCGATCGCCGCATCAGGACCACGCGGCCGCCTTCGTCGGGGCGCCCCTCGGCCCACCAGACCGCGCCGTCCTCAGCGATTGCCGGGAACGCCAGCCGCCGCCCCGCCCGCGCCACCGTCTCCGCCTCGATCGGCGAGGACCAGGAGCCGTAGGGGGCGACGGTCGTCATCTATTCCTCGGCCTCGACCTCGCGCAGCCGGTGCGTGTCGACGTCGTAGACGAAGCCGCGAACGACGTCGCGGTGGGGGAGGAAGGGGGAGGAGCGGACGCGGCGGATCGACTGGCGCACGTCCTCCTCGACGTCGGCGAAGGCCTCGATCGCGAAGGAGGGGGCGATCCCGGTCGTCTCCTGCAGCTCCATGCGGAAGCCGTCCTCGGTGATCTTCTGCATGCCGCAGTCGTCGTGGTGGATCAGCATCACCTCACGGGTACCCAGCCGGCGCTGCGAAAGCGCCAGCGAGCGGATCACGTCGTCGGTGATGATGCCGCCGGCGTTGCGCAGCACGTGCGCCTCGCCGTGGTCGAGGCCGAGGGCGGCGAAGACGTCGAGGCGGGAGTCCATGCAGGTGACGATCGCCAGGTGGCGCTGCGGTTCGACGTCGAGGTGCCGCTCCGCGAGGCCGGCGGCGAAGGCCTGGTTGTTCTCGAGCAGGGAATCGATCGTGTCCATGGCGCGGCAGCCTAGCCATGAAGCGCCGGGAAGGCGCGTTTCCCCGCTCACCCCCTGGGGTAGCCGCCAGGCATGGGCGACCGGCGACCCGACCAGTGACCAGACGACCAGAGGGAGAGTGAACGAGATGGAGACCAGCAGCCTCGACAAGGGGATCTTCAGCGGCGATGCCTCCGGCACCCGCGAAGAGATCGTCGAGCTTCTGACCAAGGCCTACTGGATGGAGATCGAGACTGTGATGAGCTACATCGCCGCCTCCACCAACCTCGACGGTGTCCGCGCCCAGGAGATCCGCGAGTCCCTGGCCGAAGACGTCGAAGAGGAGCTCGGCCACGCGAAAGCCTTCGCCACCCGGATCAAGGAGCTCTACGGGGTCGTCCCCGGCTCCGAAGGCTTCAGCGCCGAACAGAGCTTCCTGCAGCCGCCCGAGCACCAGGTCGACGTCGTCCACGTGATCCGCGGCGTGATCAAAGCCGAGACCGGCGCGATCGAGCACTACA
>JBIOVP010000116.1:0-5026 GCA_044867815.1 Solirubrobacterales bacterium
GAGGAGATCTCCTCGGTCAGCGCCTGACGGCTTCTCGAGAGGCTCTCGCGCAGCCGCTTGAAGACCCCTCTCCTCTCCTCAGGCGCCTCCTCAGCGGTAGCAACCGCGGCTGAGCTCCGACCCCCCAGATCAACAATCTCCTGCCAACTCGTAGCCATGACGAAGAAAGGTAGCGGCCCGGTTAGGAGGGGCGGGTACCCCTCTCACGAAGGCTCCTGAGACCACGCTCCGCAGTACGACCGCGCCCCATGCTGCGCGACGGTCTTCGGGAGAGGGGTACCCGCCTCTCCCTAGGCGACCGCGGAAAGCCCCGGAGCTTCGTCCTCTTCCTCGGCGTCCCCGCCCGCTTCGCGCGGCAGCCGCTTGGAGAGCACCTTGGTGACTCCGTCGCCGCCCATGCTGACCCCGTAGAGGACGTCGGCGGCGTCCATCGTCCGTTTCTGGTGGGTGACGATGACGAACTGGGCGCGATCGGAGAAGCGGCGGATCAGCTGCAGGAAGCGGTCGATGTTGGCGTCGTCGAGGGCGGCCTCGACCTCGTCGAGGATGTAGAAGGGGCAGGGCCGGGCGAGGAAGACGGCAAAGACAAAGGCCAAGGCGACCAAGGACTTCTCGCCGCCGGAGAGCAGCTGCAGTTTGCGCGTCGACTTGCCGGCCGGGGTGACCTCGATCTCGACCCCGAGCTCGTCGCGCTGCTCTTCCTCCTCCTCGGGCTCGGGCTCGGCGTCGGTCGGCGCCTCCTGCTCGCCGGCCGGCCGTTCATCGTCGCGGACCGGCCGCAGGCTGACCCGGCGCAGGCGCCCGCGGCCCCCCGGGAAGAGGTGCTCGACCATCTCCTCGAAGTTCTTCGCCGTCGCCTCGAAGGTCTGCTCGAAGGCGCGCTCGATCTCCTCGTCGATGTCGCGGATCAGCGACTCCAGCTCCCGCATCGAGCGCTCGATGTCCTCGCGCTGGGCCTGCAGGCTCTCGACGTGCTCGCGGGCCTCGTCGTACTCCTGCTCGGCCAGCGGGTTGACCGGGCCGATCTGCGCCCGCCGCCGCTCCAGCCGCTCCAGCAGTCGGTCGATCTCGGCCCGCGCCTCCTCGGTCAGGGCCTCCTCGGCGGGCCGGATCTCCTCCCCCAGCCGCTCGGCGATCGCGGCCAGCTCGCGCTCGGCCTCGGCTCGGCGGTCGCCGAGGTGGGCGGCCTCGACCTCGGCCCGGGTCAGCTCATCCGAGGTCTCCTTCATCTGCGCCTGCAGCTCGAACTCCTGCTGCGAGCAGGCGCGCAGCTCCTCGGCGATCTCATCGCCGTCGTCCTGGCCGCCGACGACCTTGCGCTCGATCCGGTCGACCCGCCCGCGGATCGCCTCGCCGGCGCCTTCGGCGGCCTTCAGTGCGCTCCGCACGTCGTCGAGCAGCGCCTCGCCGGCGGTGAGCCGCGCCCGCATCCGCTCGCGATGGCGCTCGCCGAGCAGGCCCTCGGCGCGTTTGGCATGACGGGAAGCGCGCTCGGCGCCCTCGCGGACGTGGCCCAGCGCCGCCTCGCGGGCCGACTCCGCGGCATCGGAGGACCGCGCGACCCCGAGGCCCCCGGTCGCCGTGCGCAGGCCGGCGTCGATCTCCCCCAGCTCCTCTTCCAATTTCCGCGCCCGCTCGCCCGGAGACGAGCCCGGCCCCACGTCCAGCGTCAGCGGCCCCAGCTCGGCCCGCAGGTTCTCCAGCCCCCCCTCCAGCTCGGTCTCGCGGCTGGATAGGTTGGCAACCCGGACCGCGACCCGCTCCTGCTCTCCCCGCAGCTTCGTCAGCAGACCCCATGCCTGGGTCCGCTCGCGGTCGCGGGCGGCGAAGCGCTCCTCGGCCGCCGACCGGCGTTTCGAGACCTCGGCCAGCCGCTCCTCGAGCTTCCCGCGCACACCCCGCGCCTTCGCCGCCGCCTTTTCCGCCGCCGCGGCGCGGTCGGCACCGAAGCGCAGCTCCTCGGAGACCAGCTGCGCCCGCAGTCCCAGTTCCTCGCGCTCGATCCGCGCCCCCAGCTCGGCCGCCTGCGCCTGGCGCTTCAGCGGCCGCAGCCGCCCCCGCGCCTCGCGCTCGACGTCGAGGGCGCGATCGAGGTTGTCGCGCGCCGAGCGCAGCTTCAGCTCGGCCCGGCGGCGCCGTTTGCGGTGCTTGCCGAGGCCGGCCGCCTCCTCGACCAGGAGCCGCCGCTCGCGCGGCTTCGAGTGCACGATCGTCTCCACCCGGCCCTGGCTGATCACCGAGTGCATCTCGCGACCGAGGTTGGTGTCGGAGAGGACGTCGGTGACGTCGGCGAGGCGGCAGCGGGCGCCGTTCAGCCGGTAACCGCTGTCGCCGGAGCGGTCGAGCCGGCGCTCGACGGCGATCTCGGAGAACTCGGTGGCGGCGCGCCCGTCGGAATTGTCGATCACGACCTCGACCTCGGCCGCCTTGCGCTGGCTGATCCCCTTGCCGCCGGCGGAGATCACGTCCTGCATCGAGGCGCCGCGGATCGCACCCGGGCTCTGCTCGCCGAGCGCCCAGAGGACCGCGTCGGTGATGTTGCTCTTTCCGGAGCCGTTGGGGCCGACGATGACGCTGACCCCGGGCGAGAACTCCAGGGTCGTGCGCTCTGGGAAGGACTTGAAGCCCTTCATCGAGATCGACCTCAGGTACATGCGCGGGCACCTCGCATCGCCCAAATGCTCCCGGTCCCCTCGGACGCGACGGCCGCTCGATTAATGCCCAAGATGCGCCAAAGCCTCCTCGGCGGCAAGCTGCTCGGCCGCCTTCTTGCTCCGCCCTTTCCCCGTCCCGACCCGCTCGGAGTCGACGACCGCGGCCACCTCGAAGGTTCGCCGGTGCGGGGGACCCGTCGCCGCGGTCACCTCATAGGTTACGCGCGCTCCCCGCTGGGCCAAAAGCTCCTGCAAAGCGGACTTGAAATCGATCCGGGTCTCGGAGGCGAGCTCGATCCGCGGCTCGAACGCCTCGGCCACCGCTGCCGACGTGCGCTCAAACCCGAAGGCGACGTAGCAGGCGCCGATCAGCGCCTCGGTCGCCTCCGGCAGCGGCCGGCCGCCGTCGAGCAGGACGTCGGCCGGGATCGCCGCCACGACCCCCTCGGGCTCGTTCTCTTCCAGCATCCTGGGGACGCCGAGGACCGCCCCCACCTCGGCGCAGGAGACGCCGCTGACCGCCTGGTTGTGGACCTTGGTCAGGCCACCCGCCGCCAGCTTCGGGAAGCGCTCGTAGACCCGGGTGGCGACGGCGAGGCCGAGGACGCTGTCGCCGAGGAAGGCGAGCCGCTCGAAGGAGTCGACGCGGCGCTCGGTCCAGGAGGAGTGGGTCAGCGCCTGCGTGCGTAGATCGTCCGGCAGCTCCTCGACCAGGGCTGCCAGCGCCGCGACGGGAGAGTCCGGGTCCGGCGCCACCGGCTCAGGCTGGCGCGTGCTCCAGCACGAACCCGACCGCGTCGCCGACGGTCTTGATGTGGGTCGCCTGCTCCTCGGAGACGGTGACGCCATAGTTGTCCTCCAGCTCCATCACCAGCTCGTAGAGGTCAAGCGAGTCGGCGTCGAGGTCCTCCTTGAAGCGGGTGTTCTCCTCGATCCGCTCGATCGGGACTTCGAGCTCCTCGGCGAGGTGCTCGCGGACCAGGGTCAGTACTTGGTCGCGGTTCATCTACCGGCCCTGTTTATCACGGAGTTATCACGGCCGTTACGCATCGCCGTCACCGGCGAGGGCGCCGCGGCCGGCGCCGCCCTCGGCCAGCAGCGCCGCCATGCGGCCGACCGCGTCGACCTCGGCGCAGCGAGCTGCAAGGCGAACCGCGTTGGCGATCCCCTCAGTGCCGGAGCTGCCGTGGCCGACGACGGCGATCCCGCGCAGGCCGAGCAGGATCGCGCCACCGGTGGTGTCGGGATGGAGCTCGCGCCGCAGGCCGTTGAGGGCGGGTTTCATCAGCAGGCCGCCGGCAGCGGCGATCGGGTTCGAGCGGGCGGCGTCGCCAACCGCCGCGGCGAGGGTCCTGGCGGTGCCCTCGAGCAGCTTCAGGGAGACGTTGCCGGTGAAGCCGTCGGTGACGACGACGTCGACCTCCCCGGCGGGTAAATCACGTCCCTCGACGTTGCCGGCGAAGTTGATCCCGGGGGCCGCGCTGAGCAGCCGGTGCGCCTCGACCACCTCCTCCCGGCCCTTGCCCGACTCCTCGCCGACGGTGAGCAGGCCCACCGTCGGGTCTTCGACCTCGAGCACGGCGGAGCTGAAGGCGGCGCCGAGGAAGGCGAACTGGACCAGGTGCTGGGCGCGGACCTCGACATTCGCGCCGACGTCGAGGAAGAGGACGGGTTTGCCGGGGACCGGAAGCCGGACCGCCAGCGCCGGCCGCTGCACCCCCTTGAGCCGGCGCAAACCGAAGGTCGCGGCGGCCATCGTCGCCCCGGTGGAGCCGCAGCTGACGAGGGCGGCCGAGCGGCCCGCGGCAACATCGGCGGCCGCGCGAACCACCGAGGCCTCCTTCTTCGCCCGAACCGCCGGCACCGGGTCCTCCTCGTTGGCGATGTGGTCCTCGGTCTCGACGACCTCCACCCCCTCGGCTCCGTCGAGCCCGAGCGCCCGCTCCGGCCCGAAGACGCGCACCCCGATCCCGTCGGCAGCCGCCAGCCGCGCGCCCTGCGCGAGCACGTCGAAGCCCTGCTCAGCCCCGTAGCCATCGAGGGCCACGGTCACCGCGCGGTCCTGCGCCACGGCTACTCGTGCGTGTGGGGCGCCGCAGGATCGGCGATCCGCTTCGCGACGACCTCGCGCCCGGCGTAGGTCCCGCAGGTCGGGCAGACGCGATGCGGCAGCCGCGGGCTGTGGCAGCGCGGACAGCTGTTCAGCGTCGCCTTGCCGGCCTTGTGCTGAGCGCGCCGCTTGTCGCGCCGAGCACTCGAAGTTCTCTTCTTAGGAACAGCCATCGGACGCGGGATCGTAGCGGGTAAGAGGGTCCACTGCCCCTCTCACGAAGGCTCCTGAGACCACATTGGCGCCCAGCAACACGCCCCAG
>JBIOVP010000117.1:0-18973 GCA_044867815.1 Solirubrobacterales bacterium
CCTCCGGCAGCGTCGGAGACTTGACCGCCCAGGCGATCGCGGTGGCGGCCGCGATGCCCTTCAACTTCTTGGGCAACAAGCTCTGGACCTTCACCTGAGCCCTTCCGTCGCTCAGTAGCCTTGAGTAGATGAGCGCGGGGAAGCCAAGCTATGACGCGGCGCGGATCGAGGCCGGCCGGCAGGCCGCCTGGGTCGAGCGCGGGGATTTCGAGGCTCCGAAGCCGGCCGATGGGCAGGCGCGGGTCTATGTGAAGCCCTCGAGCCCGTTCACTTCGGGCAACCTGCACATGGGCCACGTCCGCGACTACTCGATCGGCGACGCCTACGCGCGCTTCCGCCGCGGCCGCGGCGACGCGGTCCTCTTCAGCTTCGGCTTCGACGCCTTCGGGCTGCCTGCCGAGCTGGCGGCGATCGAGCGCCAGATCACGCCGGCCGAGTGGGTCGAGCAGTGCGGCGAGCGGATGCTGGGGCAGATGAAGCGCCTCGGCTTCTCCTTCGACTTCGACCGCGTCTTCTACAGCTCCGACGAGGGCCAGTACCGCTGGTCGCAGTGGCTCTTCATCACTCTTCTCGAGCACGACCTGATCTACCGCGCCGACGCCACCGTCGACTGGTGCGACACGTGCCAGACCACGCTCGCCTCGATCCAGGTCGAGGACGGCCGCTGCTGGCGCTGCCACAACGAGGTGCGGCTGATCCGGCGCCCGACCTGGTTCCTGCGGATCACGCCCTACCTGGAGGAGAACGACCACAAGACCGACAAACTTGCCGAGAGCGGCAGGTGGGACGACCTTTCGCTGGCGACCCAGCGCTACATCCTCGGCCGCAGCGACGGGGTCGAGGTCGACCTCGGCGACGGCGCCCGGGCTCTCACCGCCTTTACGCCCCACCGCAGGTTCGCCGGCCTGGCGGGCTTCGTTCTGCTCTCGCCGCGCCATCCCGACGTCGACGCCTGGATCGCCGACGAGGGCGTGCGCGAGCAGCTCGAGCAGATGCGCTCGGGCGGCTGGGAGCGGAGTGCCCGCGACGCCCGTTCGGTCCCGCTGGTCGACACCGGCGCCTCGATCGCGGGGCCGAACGGGTCGGAGCTGCCGGTGGTCGTCTCGCCGATCGTCGACGCCCGCTTCGGGCCCACCGCCGCCCTCGGCATCCCGGCCGTCGACGAGGCCGACCGCGACATCGCCGAGCGGCTGGAGCGGATCGCCGCGCCCGAGCCCCGCGAGGATGGGGAGGAGGCTCCCGCCGCCGAGCCGGCGGCGGACGCCCGCGAGGCCACCCGCTATCGCGCCAACGACTTCTCGATCTCGCGCCAGCGCGCCTGGGGGTGCCCGATTCCGATCATCCTCTGCGAGCGGTGCGGACCGGTGCCGGTGCGCGAGGAGGACCTGCCGGTGATGCTCCCGCGCGACCTCAGGCCGACCGGTGAGGGGAACCCGCTGGCCGAGCGCCCCGACTTCGTCGACGTGGACTGCCCCAGGTGCGGCGGTGCCGCCAAGCGCGAGACCGACACCCTCGATTGCCATTTCGACGCGCTCTGGCTCTGGGTCCCGGCCGCGGTCCCGCCCGAGGGCCGCGCCGAGCAGATGTTCACCCACCCCGAGCTGCAGGAGTGGCTGCCGTCGGAGCGCCTCGTCGCCGGCAACGACAGTGGCGGCTTCGTCTTCGACCAGCGCGTCGTGACCAAGGCCCTGCGCGACATCGGCCCCTTCGCCTTCATGGAGGAGGGCGAGCCGTTCGCCGGCTGCCTCTTCCACGAGATGGTGATCGCCGACGGCCGCAAGATGAGCAAGCACCTGGGGAACGTCGTCAACCCCGACGAGCTCGTCGCCCAACACGGGGCCGACACCGTCCGCGTCGCCGTCCTCTACGCCGCCGGACCGGCGAAGACGCTGAGCTGGAGCGACGGCGCGGTTCGCTTCGCCTCGCGCTTCCTCCGCAACCTCTGGAACTACACCCACGAGCGGATCGCCGGGCTCGAGGGGATCGAGCACGACCCCGAGGCCGCCGCCGACACCGAGCACATGCGCGACCGCCTGCGCAAATGGTGCGAGAACGGCCTGGCGAAAATCACCGAGGACGTCGAGCAGCTGCAGATGCACAAGGCGATCCGCAACATCACCCGCCTCTTCGAGCGGATCCAGGACTTCGAGAAACGCGTCGTTGCCCGCCGCGGTCAGTTCGATCGCGCCGACGCCGAGGCCCAGCTTGCCGCGCTCGTACTTTTAGCCCGCACGCTGGTCCCGTTTGCCCCCCACGTGGCCGAGGAACTGCTGGTCGCGAGCGGGGTGGAGGACGCCGCCGAGGCGTTGGAGGCGTGGCCCGAGGCCGCCGGGATTCCCGTTGCGCCTCGCGTCACCCCGACTTCCTGAGCCGCGCTACGCTCAATTCCAGGCGATTGAGCAAACACCCTTGATTGATACATACAACTCTGTTATGAATGCACCTGCCGGGCGATCAACCGGTGAAGGAGGCGGGGCTCTCGGATATGGGAAACCGCCTTGGGGTGGCAAAGGAGGACCAATCCTAAGCCAGGATCTAAATCGTCATGACGGATCCTGGTCACGTCGGCTCGGCCGACGTCGCCCCGCCTCCCTTCACTTCTTTCAATCGGGGGTACGTAGGCGGCGACTGGGGATCGCTGCCGGCCGCGTAGCGGCGCTGTGCTCGGCGCCGTCAGTTCCGCGGCGGACGCTTGACGTCGAAGCGCTTCGCTTTCGGCAGCCAGCCGATCCCGGTGCAGAGCTCGCCCGGGGTCGTCTTCAGGGCGCCGGAGAGCTTGACGATCGTCGCCATCCGCGGCTCCCGCCCCGCCCGCTCCAGCAGGGATACCTCGGTGCGGTGCAGGTCGCACATGTAGCCGAGCTCTTCCTGCGAAATCCCCGCCGCAACGCGGGCTTTTCGGAGGTTCACGGCAAAACGCTCCTGCGGGGTCATTGCTCTCGATCCTTCATGGCTGCGGACAGAGACTCTACAGACGAGAGGCTGCAACCCCCTTGCGCCCGCACCGGGTTCCGCTACCTTCCTGAGATGAATCCGCTTGGGAATCTCCGCGGGTATGCGCAGAAACCGTTGAGCGGTGACGGACCATGTGTTATACCCGTGAGATCAACTGGAACGACGCCGAGGTCTCGGCGGCAAAGGAGGAGTCATGAGTGACGCGGTCGACCCGCATCGCACCGAGCCCTACGGGCTCCGGACCCGTTCCTGTGCCACCGAACTCACCTGCCGCGAGTGCGGCTACCGGACGCCGCTTCTGGACAAGGCATTCAAGTGCCCGGCCTGCGGCGAAGGGCTCGACGTCGACTACGACTACGAGCTGGCGAAGCGGCGGATCGCCGAGCGATCCGCCGAGGAGCGCCCCTGGAACGTCTGGCGCTTCGAGGAGCTGCTTCCCATCCTCAACCTGCGCGCCCAGCATCGGGTCGCCCGGTTCGCCGGCAAAACGCCGCTGATCCACGCCGAGCGGCTCGGCGCCGAGCTCGGCCTCAGCAACCTCTACCTGAAGGACGACTCGACCAACCGTCCCTCGCTCTCCTACAAGGACCGGGTGGTTGGGATGGCGATCGCCCGCCTGCTCGAGCTCGGCAAGGACGAGGTCGGCTGCGTCTCCACCGGCAACGTCGGCACCGCGGTCGCCTCGCTGGCGGCCCAGGCCGGCGCCCGTCCCTACATCTTCTACCCGGGCAACATGGAGAAGGGGAAGGCGAAGGCCTGCCGGGCGATGGGAGCCCGGGTGATCCAGCTTGACGCCAACTACGACCAGGCCAACCGCGCCTGCCGCGAGCTGGCGCTGGAGACCGGGATGGAGTTCGCCAACATCACCCTGCGGCCGTTCTACGCCGAGGGGGCGAAGACGATGGCCTTCGAGGTCGTCGAGGAGCTGGGCTGGCAGGCGCCGGACCACTTCGTGATCCCGGCTGCCGGCGGCACCCTCTCCTCGCGGGTCCACAAGGGCCTGGTCGAGCTGGAGAAGGTCGGGCTGGCCGACACGGCTCACTCGAAGATCGACATCGCGCAGGCGAGCGGCTGCTCGCCGATCGCGACCGCGATCACCGGCGGCGGCGAGATCGTCACCCAGACGCCGGAGACGGCGGCGCACTCGCTGGCGATCGGGGCGCCGGGCGACGGCAACCTCGTGGTCGACGCGGTGCGCTCGCGCCAGGGCTCGGCGGCGACCGCCTCCGACGAGGAGATCTGGGGCGCGATCGATCTACTGGGGGCGACCGAGGGGATCCTCACCGAGCCGGCCGGTGGCACGACGATCGCCTCGACCGCCCGTCTCGCCCAGGAGGGGAAAATCGCCCCGGCCGAGACCGTCGTCGCCGTGATCAGCGGCAACGGGCTGAAGACGCTGCACGAGCATCCCGAGAAGGACTGGCCGGAAGGGGTTCCCTGCGAGGTCGGGGCGATGGAGGAGATCCTCAACGACTTTCGCCAGGCGGCAGCGGCGGCCGCGCTGCGCTGAGCGGAAGGGGGCAGGCGACCGGCGCGACTCCCGGCGCGCAGCCGGCCGCCCTGCCCGCCTCACGTCAGCACCAGATCATTAGTGTGTTTGGCTGGTGAGCCAGCCATCTGACATCGAGGGCGTCACCCACCACTGGGTCACGGCCCGCGGCATCCGCTTCCACTACGCCGAAGCGGGCAGCGGCGACGACGTCGTCCTCTGCCTCCACGGCTGGCCGCAGCACTGGTACGAGTGGCGCCATCTGATGCCGGCCCTGGACGACCGCCACCGGGTGATCGCGCTCGACCTGCGCGGGTTCGGCTGGTCGGACGCGCCGGAGGACGGTTACGAGAAGGAGAACATGGCCGACGACGTCCTCGCCGTCCTCGACGAGCTCGGGATCGAACGGGTGAAGCTGGTCGGCCACGACTGGGGCGGCTGGATCGGGTTCCTGCTCTGCCTGAAGGCGCCACAGCGCTTTTCACGCTTCCTCGTCCTCAACATCGTTCCGCCCTGGGTCAACCTTCGGGCGATCGTCGGCCACGCCTGGCGCTTCTGGTACCAGCAGGTGGTGCTGACCCCGATCGTCGGCTACCGGCTCCACCGCGGCGGCCAGTTCATCCGCAAAATCCTCGTCGGCGGCTCAACGATCAAATCGACCTGGAGCGAAGAGGAGCTGATGGCCTTCGCCGACAACCTCGCCGAGCCGGCGCGGGCGCACGCGGCGGTCCAGCTCTACCGGGTCTTCAACTGGCGCGAGGCGCCGAAGATCGCCCGCGGCCGCTACGCCGACGCCCGGCTGGAGGTGCCGACGCTGATGGTCTTCGGCGAAGACGACTTCGTCCTCCGTCCCTCGATGCTGGCCGGCTACGAGAAGCACGCCCCGGAGATGCGGTTGGAGCTGGTCCCTGGCTGCGGCCATTTCATCGCCGACGAGCGACCGGATCTGGTCGCAGACCGGGCTCGCGAGTTCTTCGGGTAGCTGGAGGGGAGGGGGCCGGGTGCCCCTTCCCGGGAGCACCTCCGCCGAGAGGAGCGTCCACCTGCTGTCGCCCCAGACTTCCTGGCTCGGCTCCATGCTGAGTACCCGAAAAGGGGCACCCGACCCCCTCCCCCCGCTCAAGTCCGAATCCGCGCCTCTTCAAGGTCGAGATCTCGCTCGATCTGGCGCAGCGTTTGGTCTCTCAGGCGACCCATCCCGCGGAGGCTGAGCAGCTCCTCGCGCTCGACCCCGATCAGCTCGCGCCGCAGCTCGCCGTAGTCGGCGATCCGCTGCTCGCGGGCGGCGACGTCGGGGTCCTCGCCGCCGAGCACCGCCTGGCACATGCGGAAGCGCGCGCGGTAGAGGTCGCGCAGGCGCGTCAGCTGCTTCTCGCTGGCGCGATCGTCGGACTCCATCTGGTCGAGCCGGTCGAGCGCCGATTGCGCCGCCTCCATCCGCGCCACCGCCTCTTCATCCGACCAGCGGCGCGGCTCTTCCAGGCCCAGCGCCCGGACGATGAACGGCAGCGAGAGACCCTGGCCGACGATCGTGACCAGGATCAGGGCGAAGGTGAGAAAGATGATCTGCGGCCGGCCGCTGACGCTGAGCGGGACCGCCAGCGCCGCGGCCAGCGAGACGGCTCCACGCATCCCGCTCCAGCCGACGGCGAAGCGCTGGCCGGCGGTTTCGCCCGCGTCGCCGCGCATCGCGAAGACGAAGGCGAGGCGGGCGGCGAGCGAGGCCGCGGCGATCGCCGCCACCGGCGGCAGCAGCTCGGCGACGCCGGTCGTCGGGCTCGCCTCCAGGGTGTCGACGATCTCGGGCAGCTGCAGGCCGAGGAGGACGAAGAGGGTGATCTCGAGGCCGAAGACGAGGACGCTCCAGAAGGCGACGGCGTTGAGGCGGACGTCGGCGTCGAGCGTGTGGGGCGAGCGGTAGCCGGCGTAGACGCCGGCGACGACCGCGGCGAGGATGCCGGAGACGTGCAGCTCCTCGGCCCCGATGTAGGCGCCGTAGGCGGTGAGGACCGAGAGCATGATCGTCAGGTCGGAGTCGCTGAGGCGGGCGAGGACGCGGTCGGAGAGGTAGCCGATCGCGAGCCCGGCGACGATGCCGCCGGCGGCGACCCCGAGGAACTCGAGCGCGGCGCCGCCGAGGCTGAAGGCGCCGCCGGTCGCGACCCCGACCGCGATCCGGTAGAGGACGAGCGCGGTCCCGTCGTTGATCATCGACTCACCTTCGACCAGCAGCCGCACCCGCTCGGGGGCGCCGAGGCGGCGGAAGATCGAGGTCGCGGCGACGGTGTCGGTGGGGGCGAGGACGGCGCCGAGCACCGCCGCCTCGGCCCAGCTCAGGTCCGGCACGGTCGCGTGGGCGACGAGGGCGACGACGCCGGCGGTGACGAAGACCAGCCCGACCGAGAGCAGCGCCAGCGGCCGCATCACCGTCCGCAGCTCCAGCGGCGAGGTGCGCCAGCCCGCGGCGTAGACCAGCGGCGGCAGGAAGACGAGGAAGATCGTGTCCGGGTCGAGTTCGACGTCGGGCAGGCCGGGGATGAAGGCGATTGCGAGGCCGCCGATCACCAGCACGATCGGGGCGGGGATCCGGCCGAGGTCGGCGAGCCGGACCAGCAGGGCGGCGGCCAGGACGAGGACCAGGATCGACTCGATGTCGTGCACGCGCACATAACATCAGGGGCGACGTGGACGACCTGCTCTCACCGCCGCTGGAGGACCTCGACCACGTGCGCGGCGGGCCGGGCGCGCCGCTGGAGCTGGTGATGTTCGGCGACTTCCAGTGCCCCTTCTGCCTCGGCGCGCAGTCGGTTCTGCGCCGGGTGCGCGAGCGGCTCGGCGACCGGCTCCTCTTCGGCTTCCGCCACCTGCCGATTCCCGAGCGTCATCCGCTGGCGCCGCTGGCGGCCGAGGCGAGCGAGGCGGCGGCGGCACAGGGCAGGTTCTGGGAGTTCCACGATGAGCTCTACGCGAACCAGCCCCGCCTCTCGTCCGACTTCATTTTCGACGTCGGCCGAGGTCTCGGCCTCGACGTCGAGCGGATGCGGGCCGAGGTCGACTCCGGCGCCCACCGCGACCGCGTCGCCCGCGACCTCGCTTCGGCCGAGGCCAGCGGCGCCACCGGCACCCCGACCTTCTTCGTCAACGGCGTGCGCTTCTTCGGCGCCTACGACGCCGGCTCCCTGGTCGAGGCGCTCGAAGGCGAATAGGTACGTCCGAGGTTTCTCTATACTGCCGCGCCTTGACTTCTGGGGAAATCTCCATCCGCAGGGGATGGGCGGCGGTTCTGGCGCTCGCGGCCCTGCTGTGCCTGGCGGCCTTCGCGCCCGCCTCCGCGTTCGCGGGCTCGATCGCGGGCACCGTCACCGACGCCGCCAACCATGAACCGCTCGAAGGGATCGAAGTCTGCGCCTGGGTGTTCGAACTGGAAGAACCGGCCGAAGAAGAAGAATTCTGGATCAAATGCGCCTACACCGGCTCCGACGGGATCTACACCGTCTCGGACCTGCCGGCCGGCGAATACGAAGTCGAATTCTGGGACGAAACCGGCGAGTACCTTTCGCAGTCCTACGACGGCAGGGAACACTGGTGGGAAGCCGATCCGGTGACCGTCGGCAGCGAACCCGGCACCGGCATCGACGCGGAGCTGCTCCGCGCCGGAGGAATCGCGGGCACGGTGACGCGCAGCGCCGACGGGGAACCGGTCGAAGAAGTGGAAGTCTGCGCCTGGGAAGCCGAAACGGAAGAATTTGCCGGCTGCGGCTGGACCGACTTCTCCGGCGAGTACCAGATCCAGCTCGATCCCGGTGAATACAAGGTCGAATTCTGGGCCGCCGAAAGCGGTCAGAACCTGGCCTACCAGGTGTACGACCACCGCGATCGCTGGAGCGAAGCCGACATCGTCACCGTGGCAGCGGAGGAATTCACCCCGGAAATCGGCGCCGAGCTGGATCCCGGAGCGGCGATCAGTGGCACCGTCTCCTCCGCCGCCAGCGGGGGGTTCCTCGGGAACATCCCCGTCTGCTCGATCGACGCCAACACCGGCCAGCTCTGGACCTGCACCGGGACCGAACCGAACGGCGAATACACCCTGCCGTTCCTCTCCAAAGGCCAGTACAAGGTCGTCTTCTCGATCGACTTCAACGAGTGGTTCGGGGAAGAAATCTTCGAAGAAGAAGAGGACGGGTTCCCGACCGAGTTCTGGGACAACCAGACGACGCTGGCAGCGGCCAACGTGATTCCGCTGACGGCCGGGCAGGCGCTCGGGGGAATCAATGCCCAGCTCGGCAATCCGCCGGCGCCGGCCGGTCCGGTGGTGACGCCGCCGCCGACGGTCACGCCGCCGGTCGCGACGCCGCGCAAACGCAAATGCCGCAAAGGCTTCAGGAAGAAGCGGGTCAAAGGCAAGGTGCGCTGCGTCAAGAAACGCAAACACCACCGGCACCGCAAACACCATCACTCCCTGCGCCCGCAGCCGCCGCTCCCGCGCGAGCACGCGCGGGTGGCCGTCGCCCGCTTCCTGCGCGGCTGAGACAAAGCGGCTGCGCTAGGTTCGCAGCGCGATGAAGGCTCTGGTCCAGCGGGTCAGTCAGGCGGCGGTCGACGTCGAGGGAACGCGGGTTGCCCAGATCGGACCGGGGATGCTGATCCTGCTCGGGGTCGGAGTCGGCGATGGGGCGGACGAGGCCGACCGGCTGGCCGAGAAGGTGCGCAAGCTGCGGATCTTCGACGACGCCGAAGGGCGGATGAACGAGCCGCTGGGCGAGCGCGAGGTGCTCTGCGTCAGCCAGTTCACCCTCTACGGTGACGCCCGCCGCGGCAACCGGCCCAGCTACGTGGAGGCGGCGCGGCCGGAGTTGGCGGAGCCGCTGTATGACCGCTTCTGCGAGCGGCTGGGGGCGAAGAAGGGCGTCTTCGGGGCGTGCATGGGCGTGGCCCTGGTCAACGACGGCCCGGTGACGCTGATGCTCGAGGTTCCGCCCAACGGGCGGTCGGCCTGAAGGCCCGGCGGGCGAGTGCGGCGGCGCGCGCCTCACGCGCGGGTTTCGGAACTCCGCGCGCCGCGTAGGAGACGGTCACCCACCTGTTGCCACGAACCGCGTAGAGGATGCTGAAGGCGGGGATCCAGCTGGCGGTGTGCTCGTAGGCGCCGCGATCGCCGACGCCCGCAACCGCGTGTGGCCGTTTGGCCGGGTCGGTCCCGTAGAACTGAACCTGATTCTGGAGGGTATTGCCGTGACTTACACTCGGACTGTGCTGCGGCTGCTGCTGTTCGCTCTGCCTTATGTCGTGCTGACCCTGGTGGCGATCATGTTGAACCAGGTCGACGCTGGCCCCGAGGCCGGATTTGCCGCCCTCTGCTTGATCTCAGTGCTGACTGGCGTCGGCATAGGTCTCTATGTCGCTCGACACGGCAACTCGCGCAGCAGGCAGTGCCGAGTATCTACCGCCAGCCGTCGCGCAGCACGCGCCGGGCGTTAGAGCCGAGCACGGCCTCGACTTCGGGGCGGCCGAGGCCCTTGCTCTCGAGCATCTCGCGGACGCGTGGCAGCTCGCCGGCGCTCTTGCAGTCGTCGGGCGGGTCGGTCCAGCCGTCGAAGTCGGTGCCGATGCCGACGTGCTGCCATTCGCCGCCGCTCCACTCGTTGATCTGCTCCATCGTCCGCCAGATCGCCTCCAGGCCGGGGCCGGGGTGGGAGGCTTCCAGCCAGTAGGGCATGAAAATGACGCCGACCACCCCGCCGGAGGCGGCGATCGCCTTGACGTCGTACTCGCTCATGTTGACGGAAACGGGATTCAGCGCCTGGACGCCGATGTGGGTGGCGACGATCGGGATCTGGTCGCCGACGAGGTCGTAGACGTCGCGGCGCGAGGCCGGGGAGCTGTGGGTGAGGTCGGGGACCATCCGCAGCTCGGCCATCCTCTTCACCACCGCTTTTCCGACCTCGGTGAGGCCGCGCGAGTCGTCGACCCTGGTGTCGAGTTTCCAGAAGAGGATCTTGTGCTGGCTGGCCGGGATGCACTCGCTGTGGCCGGCGATGTCGTTGGGGAAGAGGTGGGCGAGGATCAGCGAGGCGACGCCGCGGTCTGCCAGCACCTGGAGGCGGTCGAGCCGGCTCTGGACGTCCCCCTCGGGAAGGCCGGCGGTGAGCTGGTGGCCCCCCTCGATCGTGTGGACGAAGACCCGCTTCCCGGCCGCCAGCGCCGCGTCGAGCTCGGCGTTGGAGCGGGCGATCGCGAATTCGTCCTCGGCCCGGGCGACCTGCTGCTCCATCGCGTCCATCATCCGCAGGGTGATCTCCCAGGCGTCGTGCTTCAGCATCTTGCGCCCGCCCGGGGTGAGGCGGGCGAGGAGGCGGAGCACGGGGTTGTGGAGCTGCTCCTGCTCGGGCACGTGCGAGATCGACCAGACGACCCTGACGTCGCCCTTCTTCAGCATCTTGAAGTCGGTGAGGCTGGCCAGCGGGTTGAAGGTGCTGCCGGCGAAGTAGTGCCGGCGCAGGTCGCGGCCCCAGAAGAAGGCGTTCATCCCCGGGTGAGCGTGCATGTCGACCAGCCCCGGGAACTCGGGCGCCGTCGTGCCGTCGCTCATAGCGGTCCCAGCCTCTCTTCCAGGTAGTCGTTCAAGAAGGTCGGGCTGACCAGCGGCCGGAACCGGTCCCAGTCGTGGTTTTGCCGGACGAACTCGGGGTCGATGAAGTTGATCTTGCCCCAGTGCGCCTTGAAGGCGATGCCTTCGCGACGCAGGTGCTCCCAGAGGCCGCGCAGGTGGGCGTAGATCTCCTCCTTCTCGCCCGGTGAGCGGCAGACCTCGGTCAGGTGCATCCAGTTGAACTTGACGATGTAGGGGACGTCGTCCCAGCTCCAGGCCGACATCAGCGCCCCGTCGACCCTGGTCAGCTCGATCTCGGTCGGGATGTTCGGCCAGCCGGCATCGTCGAAGTAGTCGCGGCACTCGCCGATCACCCGCTGCAGGTCGCGCGGGCGGAAGCTCCACTCGGCCATCGACACCCGCAGCGGCGCCCGCCGGTCGACCGGGAGCATGTTGCGCAGCGGGCCGGTGAAGCGGGACTCGTCGTAGGTGAGGGCGAGGACGTTGTAGATGCCCTCGAGGACGGGGTTCAGCAGCGGCCCGGTGTCGGCGATCTCGTCCATCGCCTCAAAGACGAAGTCGAGCACCTGCTCGGAGCGTTCCTCGGGGTAGTCGCCGTCGGGCCTGGAGGCGGCGGCCGGCACCGCGGTCGCCGCCCACAGCAGCGCCTTGTCGCTCTTCTGCAGCCAGTTGACGCGCCAGAAGTCGTACCGCGTCGAGGTCGCGTCGAGGTCGGTGAGGACGTCGTCGAGGTGGACGACCTTCATTACCACGTCGAAGTAGAGCTCGTCGACAAGCTGGAAGTGGACCCGGGTGATGACGCCGAGCAGGCCGAGCGAGCAGATCACCGCCGGGAAGTCGGGTTCGCCCCGGGAGATCCGGCGCTCGACGGCCTGGCCGGCGGCGTCGACGCTGACCAGCTCGACCCACTCGAGCTTCTCGTAGAGAGCGTGGCGGCTGCTGGCGCCGGCGGTGCCGGTGGAGATCAGGCCGGCGAGGGTCTGGTGGTCGGTGCCGCCGGTGGCGGTGATCGATTTGCCGCGCTGGCCGAGCTCGGAGAGGAACTCGTGCAGGGAGTGGTTGGCGGTGACGGTGACGGCGGTGTCGCCGCTCTCGAACTCGATGCTCCGCGGCAGGGTGGAGACGTCGATGACCGCCTCACCGACGGCGATCTCCGAGCAGGAGTGGAGGCTGCCGGGGACGCGGACGCGGCCGTTGCCGATCTCGCCGCGGTGGACCCCTTCCAGCATTTCCTTCAGTTCCTCGATGCTGGTCGGCCGCAGGACGGTGCTCGGGGAGAACGAGATCAGCTCGCCCCAGTCCTGCAGTGGCATGTTCGAGTAGTCGGGCATCTTCCACCCGACCCTAGCCGCAGCTTTGTGAACCCGCTTGTCTGAGTTGACTCCTAGCTGAGCAGGCCGAGCTCGCCGGCGCGGTGGCTCGCCTCGACCCGGGAGCGGCAGTCAAGCTTGCCGAGCAGGTTGCGGACGTGCATGTCGACCGTGCGCTGGCTGATGAAGAGCTCCTGGGCGATCTCGCGGTTGGTGCGGCCGACGGCGACGTGGCGCAGGACCTCGAGCTCGCGGCGGGTGAGCTGGACGCCGTCGGAGGCCGCGGCGGCGCGGCTGCCGAGCCGCTGGGCGACCGACTCGCCGAGCGCCGCCACCTCTTTCGCCGCTTCCGCCGCCAGCGGCCGGGCGCCGAGCTTGGCGGCGCAGCGATAGGCGTCGGAGAGCCGCTCCAGCGCCGCCTCACGCTCGCCGGCGGCGGCAAGGGCGACGCCGGCGCGCAGTTCGACCTGGGCCCGCTCGTGCGGAGTGGCGAGGTTGCGCTGCAGCTCGACCGCGCGGGCGAGGTTCTCCGCCGCCGAGGTGGCGTCCCCTTCGAGCAGGGCCAGCTCGCCGACCGCCTGGGCCAGCGCCGCGACGGCGTCATCGTGCCCGCCCTCGGCCGCCATCCTGCCGAGCGCGGCGGCGCAGAGCTGGGCCTCCTTGCGCCGGCCCCGGCGGGCGAACCAGCTGGTCGCCCAGCGCACGCCCCAGACCGCGTAGTGGTGGTCCTCGCTCTCCTCCCAGCGGGCGAGCAGCTCGCGGCAGTGGGTGGCGGCCTCGTCGTCGAGCCCTTCGGCGGCGGCGACGATCGCCAGGCCGGTGGTCGAGTCGACGTACATGTTGTAGTGGCCGACCGCGGAGGAGACCGCGCGCGAGGCGGTCAGCAGGCGGCGGGCGGCGCTGAGCCTACCTTCGAAGGCGTGGATCGCCCCGAGCAGACCCTCGGCGACCCAGACCGCGGTGTCGGCCTCGATCAGCTCGCGTCCCAGCTCAGAGGCGCGCGACCACTCGCCGCGCTCGCGGAGGACGTAGACGAGGCAGGTGACGCAGGCGACCTCGGTCCCGGTGTCGCCGTCGGTGTGGCAGAGGTCGAGGGCGGTGTCGAGCGCCTCCTCGGCCCGGCGGTAGTCGGCGCCGTCGTAGAGGACCAGGCTGAGGCGCTGGTAGAGCTCGGCGGCGACCGGCGTCAGGTCGTGCTCGAGCGCGAGCGCGAGGCCGGCGCGGACAGACTCGAGGCCGCGGTCGAAGTCGCCGCTCTTGGCCTCGACGACGCCGCGCAGGCCGAGGACCCGGGCGTCGACGTCGATCCGCTCGGCGGCGCGGGCCTCAGCGAGGGCGAGCTCGGCGAGCTCGATCGCCTCGCTGTAGCGGCCACCGCGCCGGTGGTGGTCGGCCATCGCCAGCCTCTCCAGGGCCGCCTCGGCCGGGCGGTCGGCGGCGGCGAAGGCCTCGGCGGCGAGCCGCCGGGCGGCGAAGGCCTGCTCACGTTCGCCGCCGAGGTCGTATACGGCGGCGAGGCGCCGCTGCGCCTCCGCGTGGCCGCGGCCGTCGCGCCGGCGATCGCAGCCGGCGGCGATCTCCCGCCAGGCTTTCGTCGCTTCGCCGAGCTCGCCGACCAGCTCGGCGCAGCGGCCGTAGCGACGCAGGGTCTCCAGCCGCAACTCCTCCGTCTCGTCCTCGGGCCAGAGCTCGAGCGCCTCCCGCGCCGCCCGTACCGCGTCGCGGTGGGCGTGGACCGCCTCGGACTCCTCCGCCGCCCGGACCAGCGCCTCGCGGGCGTGGGCCTCGTCGCCGGCGCCCCGCCAATGGGTCGCGATCTCGAGGCTGGTCCCGCCGCTTGCTGCCAGCGCCTCGGCGAGCCGGCGATGGAGGTCGCGCCGCCGGATCCAGGGGACCTCGGCGTAGAGGGCCTCCTGGGCGAGCGCGTGGCGGAAGCAGGCCTGCCCGCCCTCCTGCTCCTCCAGCAGGCCGGCGTCGACCAGCTCCGCGAGCCCGGCGGCGGGGGCGAAGTCGGCGGCGAGACCGAGGTCCAGTTGGGGGCCGAGGACCGCCGCGGTCTCCGCTGCCTCCCGGGCTTCCGGCGAGAGGTCGGAGATGCCGACGAGGACCGCTTCGCGGATCGAGTCGGGCACCGGAAGCTCGTCCTGCTCGGCCAGCTCGAGCCCCCGCCGGCCCGGGCGCAGCGCGTCACGCGTCTTCAGAGCGCCGATCAGCTCCTCGACGAAGAAGGGGGAGCCGAGGGTGCGGTCGTGAACCGTCCGCACCAGCGCCGGCGAGGGCTCGTCCGGCAGCAGCTCGCGCATCAGCTCGCCGACGGCGGGGCGGTCGAGCGGCTCCAGCGCCAGCTCCCGCAGGTTGCCACCCCGGCGCAGCTCGTTGCGCAGCCAGCGCAGCCGGTGGTCGCGCGGCAGCCCGTCGGAGCGATAGGCGGCGACGACCAGGACCGGCATCTCCCGTAGCGGCTCCGCCAGCGCCGCCAGCAGCTCCAGCGTCGTCTCGTCGGACCACTGCAGGTCGTCGAGGACGACGACCGCGGGCTGCTCGGCGCTGAGGTGCGCGAAGGCGCAGCGGACGGCCTCGAAGATCGTGGTGCGTTCACTCTCGGCGGCTGCCTCGCCGAGCTCGGGTAGGAGGAGGGCGAGGTGGGGGAGGAGCGGCCCGCAGTCGTCGAGGGCGTCGGGATCGACCCGCAGCCGCGAGCGCAGCGCGTCGACGATCGGCCCGTAGGAGACGGTCACCCCATTCGAGGCCGCGCCCCGCAGGACCACCTCGAAGCCGTGGGTTGCGGCCTCCGCGAGGCTGCTCTTGCCGACGCCGGCCTCGCCGGCGAGGAGGACGATCGAGCCGTGGCCGAGCCGAGTCTGCTCGGCGGCCTCGCTCAAGAGGGCGAGCTCGTCCGCCCGCCCGACCAGGAGAGTCCGCTCGCTCATCAGGTCAGTCTAGGCGCGAAACTGGGGCGCTTTGGTGAACCAGGGGTCCACGAAAGCGCCCCGCCCGTGGGAGTTGGCGCCTAGTGCGTCGCGGGGACCGGGTCGGGCCGGACGACGACCGTGTCGAGGATCGGGACGATCTCGTCGCACGGCAGGCCCGAGGCCTCGGCGTGAGCCCGCACCGTCTCGGGGCTCTCGCCTTCGTAGACGCAGAACGTGCCGATCTCACCGCTCTCCTCGCCGAGCGCGTAGCTGCGGATCCACCGCACCCCCGAGCCCGGTTCGTCGCCCACTTCGGCCGATTTCTTCCCGGCCGCTTCCAGGTCCGCCGGAGTCCGCCAGCCGTTGCGACGAAGAATTCCGTAGAGCTGCATTTCATGCCTCCATTCGTGTGCTTTGACGTTGCCAGCCCAACGTATGGGCGAAAAAGAGGCCTCGCATCAGTGAAGTTGCCGTATTTTCGCCGCCGCAATGCCGTACTTCCGGGTACGGCCGGTTGCATCACACGAGGGAGGCGCAGATAATCGACCTCCATGCGCTCGTCCCGCCTCGCCGCCCTTCTGGTGTTCGCCCTCGTGCTCGGCGGCGCCGCAGAGGCCGACGCCGCGACGCGCTTCGTCGAGAAAACCGGCAGCGACAGTTCCGACTGCACCAACTCCGCCGCACCCTGCGCGACGGTCGGCTACGCCGTGGGGCAGGCGGGGGAAGGTGACACGATCCAAATCGGCGCCGGCACCTTCACCGAGGCCGTCAGCACCGAAAAGGTGCTTGCGTTCGTTGGACAAGGTGGCGGGTCCCTCCCCGGCGGCCTCGGCACGACTGTGATCCAGGGGCCCGCCGGGTCGGCGTTCCAGTTCGGCAAAAACGCGCTCGAGCTGCGCCGGGGCGGCACCATCCGCGCCCTGCGGGCGGTCGGCGGCAAAGGCGGCAGCGGAGGCAGCCAGGGTGAACTGGGGGGAAGCGGCATCGAGTACGACTCGAACACCGCGGTGGCGACGAGCCTCGTCCTGCAGGACGTCGTCGCGATCGGCGGCTCGGGCGGGCCGGGAACCGAAATCATCGGCCCCGGGGGCGAGGGGCTCGAGATGAGGGATGGGCCGGGTCCGGTTGCCTTGAGCGCTACCGGTAGCGACTTCAGTGGCGGGGCGGGCCTCGCCCCGGGCACCGCGGTTCGGATCTACGGTGAGACGTCGACGGCGACCATCACCGACGCCAAGATCGTCAACGACGACGACAGCTTCGGCACCGGGGTGGCGGTCGGGAGCGACGCCCACGTAGTTCTCGATGACGTCGACATCCGTTCGAACGGTGAGGCCGCGGGGATCTACGACGGCGTTCTCACGATCAGACGCAGTCACCTGCGGAGCGAAAGTTGGGGCCTGTACGTCTATCCCAGCTCGGAAGAAAGCCCCGAACTGGAGCTGTTCGACAGCCTGGTCATCTCCGACAGCTCGGAAGCGCTGTTCCTCGAATCAGAGAGCGAATCGCCAGCGGTCGCCAGGATCTTTGGCAGCACGTTGGTCTCCCACGGCACGGCGGCTGTCTTCGCAAAGCACGAGGCCGGCGAGGAGGCGGCAACCGTCAGCCTGCGCAACTCCATCGTCCGCCACTACCCGCCGCTGGAGTTGGTCCCTCGAGCCGACCTCTTGGCCGACGGCGGCACGATCGACGCCGCCTACTCGAACTTCGAGACGCGGGTTGAGGAAAACGGCGGCTCCGTAAGCGCGCCCGGAAGCGGTTCGAACCTCGCCGGCGACCCTGGGTTCGCCGACCCGGCCGCGGACGTCTACGTCCTCCAGAACAGCTCGCCGCTGATCGACCGCGGCGACGCGAGCGTCGTGCAGGCGGGCGAGCAGGACCTGCTCGGCGCCCCCCGCGCGCTCGACGGCAACCGCGACTGTCAGGCGGTCCCCGACCTCGGCGCCTTCGAGGTCACCGGCCAGGAGGCGGCCTGTCCCGATCCGCCGCCAACCGTTTCCGCTTTCGGGATTACGAACAAGGTCTTCGCCCCTACCGGCAAATCCCCCAAGGCCAAGGCCTCGGCCCGCAAGGTGAAGCGCGGGACCCGCTTCACCTACACCCTTTCCGAGCCTGTCCGGATCGCGATCGTCATCGCCCGCAAGCTCCCCGGCCGCCGCCTCGGCAAAGGCACCAGGTCCCGCTGCGTCAAGCTCACCCCCGCCAACCGCCGCAAAGGCAAGCCATGCACCCGCTTCGTCAACAAGAAAACTCTTTCCGCCCAAAAGCCTTCCGGCCACCAGGCCACCCCCTGGAACGGCCACATCGGCAGGAAGCCCGCCGCCCCTGGCCGCTACCGAGCCACCATCGTCGCCACCGACCCCACCGGCCAGCCTTCACAGCCACGCCGCCTCGGCCTCAAGATCGTCCCGTTTCCCCGCTGAGGGATGCCGGAGGAGGGACTCGAACCCCCGACACGCGGATTATGATTCCGCTGCTCTAACCAGCTGAGCTACTCCGGCGGGGAGGAGGATGGTAGCGGTGCGGGAGCCCCACGGATCTCCCCGAAGTGGCTGGTCGGCGATGCGGCCGGTGCTGGTCGGTTTCCTCTTGTTTGCGGATGCTTTTGCGGTGGGGTCGCTGGTGGTTTTGCGGCCGGATGGGTGGGTGCCGCCGTTTCTCGGCTTCGGGGTCGTGCTGGTCGGGTTGGTTTGGTTCGAGATCTGGGCTATTGGACACCGGCGCGACGATGGCTGAGACGAGGAGCCTGCTCATTAATCACGGACACTTTTCTAATGCCCTGCAAATGGGGGACTTGCAGGGGAAACTGGTGCAGCTTCCCCGCAGCACGGGTAGGGTTGACCGGTGACCGCGGAACTGGACAGGGCGGTGAAGACGGTCGTCCGGCAGTGCATGGGGATCTCGCCGGGCGAGGAGGTGCTGGTCGTCTGCAATCCGGTGACCGAAGAGATCGGCGCGCTGATGCGGATCGAGGCGCAGGGGGAGGGCGCCGACGCCACCCTCGCCGTCATCTCCGAGCGCGACTCCGCCGCCGCCGAGCCGCCGCGGGCCGTGGCGGCGGCGATGGCCGCGGCCGACGTCGTCCTGGCGCCGACGATCCAGTCGCTCTCCCACACCGCCGCGCGCAAAGCGGCGAGCGAGGCCGGCGTCCGCATCGGCACCCTTCCCGGCGTAACCGAGGAGATGCTGGGCCGGCTGATGACCGGCGACCTGGAGGAGATCCGCCGCCGCGGCTGGGCCATCGTCACCGCGCTGAACCGTGCCTCGGAGGTGCGGATCACCTGCCCCCACGGCAGCGACCTGCGGATCGGGCTCGAGGGCCGGATAGGGATCGTCGACGCGGGCGAACTCGGCAACCTCGGCGCCTTCGGAAACCTGCCCTGCGGCGAGGGATTCATCGCCCCGCTGGAGGGGACCACCGAGGGAACGCTGGTCGTCGACGGTTCGATCGCCGAAATCGGCCTGCTCGAGTCCCCGGTCAGCCTGACCGTCCGCGAAGGCCACCTAGTCGAGGCGGGCGGCGAGGACGGCGCCCGGCTGATGGAGCTGCTGACCGCCCACGGCAAGGACGGGACCAACGTCGCCGAGCTCGGGATCGGCACCAACGAAGAGGCGATCCTCACCGGCAACATCCTCGAGGACGAGAAGATCCTCGGCACCTGCCACGTCGCCTTCGGCGCCTCGGCGGCGATCGGCGGCA
>JBIOVP010000118.1:0-9012 GCA_044867815.1 Solirubrobacterales bacterium
GGGCGGCACGCTCGACTTCGCCGGCGGCGTCCCGGTCGAGATGGGCTCCGGGTTCTCGGCCCTGGCCGCGGCCCTGGTGGTCGGCGCGCGCAAAGACTACGGCCGTCAGGCGCTGCTCCCCCACAACGCGATCTATGCCGTGATCGGCGCAGGCCTCCTGTGGTTCGGCTGGTTCGGCTTCAACGGCGGTAGCGGCTTCAACACCGGCGCCAACAGCACGCTTGCCTTCACCAACACGCTGCTGACGCCGGCCTGCGCGCTGATCACCTGGTTCGTCCTCGACCTGCTCCGCGGCCGCAAGGTGACCGCGATCGGGGCGGCCACCGCGATCATCGTCGGCTGCGTGCTGATCACCCCCGCCGGCGGCTTCATCAGCCCCGGCTGGGCGATGCTGCTGGGAGTGATCGGCGCCCCGATCAGCTACGCGATCATCGTCTTCCGTACCCGGACCAGGGTCGACGAGACGCTCGACGTGCTCGCCGCGCACGGCACCGCGGGCCTCGTCGGCATCCTCTTCATCGGCTTCTTCGCCCAGGAGTCCTGGAACGGGATTTCCGACGGGCTCATCTACGGCAACGCCGAGCAGCTCTGGGACCAGGCGAAGGCGGTGCTGGCGGTGCCGACCTACGCCTTCGTGATGACCTTCGTGCTGCTGAAGGTGATGGGCGCGCTTTGGCCGCTGCGCGGCGACGAGCGCGAGGAGGCCCTGGGCATGGACGTCACCCACCACGGCGAGGAGGCCTACGTCACCGGCGAGGGTGCGATCCTCGTCCTGCCCGAGGACGGTGGCAAAGCCGGCGTCCCGGTGGCCGACCCTGGGTAGTACCGCGGCTACGCGCGGAGGCGGTAGCCGCGACTGAAGAGGCGGAGGTTGATCGCGAAAAGAACCGCGGTGGCGGCGGTTAGCGCCAGCAGCGAGAGGGCGATGCTGACTTCGGTGAAACCGACGAAGCCGTAGCGGACGAGGTTGATCATGTAGTAGATCGGGTTGAAGTGGGTCAGCGTCTCGTAGGGCTCGGGCAGGAGGGCGGCCGAGTAGAAGACGCCGCCGAGGAAGATCAGGGGGGTGAGGACGAAGGTCTGGGCGAAGGCGACGTCGTCGAACTGTTCGGCGCGGACGCCGATCAGCACCCCGAGCTGGGAGAAGAAGAACCCGACCAGGAAGAGGGACGGGATCAGGACGAGGAGGTGGTCGACCGGAAGGCCGACGAGGACGACCGAGACGAGGAAGGTCAGCGTCGCCACGATCAGGCCGCGCATGAAGCCGCCGAGCGAGAAGGCGAGCAGCAGCTCGGCCGGCGAGGCGGGTGAGGAGAGCTGGTCCTGGATCGCGCCCTGGAACTTCTGCTGGAGGATCGAGGAGGAGTTGTTGGAGAAGGCGTTGGTCGCCCAGGCCATCATGATCAGGCCGGGGATGACGAAGACGACGTAGTCGATTCCGTGCAGCTTGTCGATGCGCGAGCCGAGGGCGGCGCCGAAGACCGAGATGTAGAGAAAGGTTTCCAGCAGCGGCGCGCCGATGGTTTGCTTCTTTATCTTCAGAAATCGGTTCACCTCGCGGCGCCAGAGCGTCGCCAGGCGGATCTGCGCGGTGCTCATGCCTCTACCTCCGGCGCCGTCTCGATGTGCGAGCGGGAGAGCTCTTTGCGGCCGACCAGGGCCAGGTAGGCGTCCTCGAGGTTGGGGACGTCGAAGCGCTCGGCCAGGTCCGGGCTGGTCCCCTCGGCGACGATCTGCCCCTCGGCGATGAAGGCGATCCGGTCGCAGAGCTGCTCGGCCTCCTCCAGGTAGTGCGTGGTGAGCAGGATCGTCGTCCCCTCCTGGTTGATTTTCTGGACGTAGTGCCAGAGCTCGAGCCGCAGCTCGACGTCGACGCCGGCGGTCGGCTCGTCGAGGATCAGCAGCCGCGGCCGGTGCATCATCGCCCGCGCCAGGATCAGCCGCCGTTTCATCCCGCCGGAAAGGGTGCGGGTGCGCTCGTTCTTCTTCTCGGTCAGGGAGAAGGTCTCCAGCAGCTCGTCGGTGCGCTGGCGACGCTCGCGCCGCGGCATCCCGAAGTAGCCGGCGTGGTAGTCGAGCGTCTCCTCGACGGTGAGGAACCAGTCGACGTTAGGCTCCTGCGGGGCAAGGCCGACCGCCTGCCGCGCCTCCGCATAGTGGTCGATCGCGTCGTTGCCGAAGATCTCGATCGAGCCGCCGGTCGGCTGCGCCAGCCCGGTCGTGCAGTGGATCAGCGTCGACTTGCCGGCGCCGTTGGGGCCGAGCAGGCCGAAGAACTCCCCCTCCTCGATCTCGACCGAGACGCCGCGCAGCGCCTCCACCCCGTTCGGGTAGCGCTTCTCCAGATCCTTGACGTCGAGGGCCTTCATGCGAAGGCGACTCTAGCCAGCGGCGGGCGCGGACCTCTTCAGCGGCGCCAGAACCGCCAGGTGATGCGGCGCCCGTCGGCGAACCAGACGACCTTGTGCCAGCCGACGACCGAACTCGTGATCTTGTTGACGTAGAGCGTTTCCGCTTCGGCTTCCTGGCCTCTGGCGCAGAGGCGCCGCTTCGTCGGGAAGGTGATGCACACCGTGTAGGTCACCGGCTGGCTGCTGCGGATGAAGGCGCCGACCGGGCGCCGGTGGCCGCATTCGTGGGCCGGGCGCGCGTACTTGCTCAACCCGCAGGCGACGTAGGCGCGGATCCGCGGCCGGGCTTCTTCCGGGGGTTCAGCCGGAGGCGGCGGAGGGTTTTCCGGGGCGGCGGTCGAGCAGGGACACGGCAGGTCCTCGCAGGCGACGCCGTCGTCGTCTCCGTCGAGCCGGTAGGGGTCGCCCGGCAGGAGGTATTCCTGCGCTTCCGCCTGGTTCGCGAAGTCGGCGCAGTCGTAGTCGAGCGCCTGCGCCGCCGGCGGCGACGTGAGGGCGATAACTGCGGCGGCGAAGGCGGTGAGGAGGAGCACGCGTTTGATCTGGGGATCTTAAGCAGTGAGGTGACATATAAGTGCAGCGTGCCCGCACCTGCACCGCTGCTTGCCGTCGATGCGCCCTCGATGCTGTTCCGCGCGTTCTACGCGCTGCCGAGCAAGATCGTCGCGCCGGACGGGCGGCCGGTGAACGCGCTGCTGGGCTCGGCGAACCTGATCCTGCGCGAGGTGGAAATGCACCGGCCGCGGGCGGTGGTGCTCTGCTTCGGTCCCGATGCCGCCGCCTACCGGACCGAGCTCTACCCCGCCTACCATGCCGAGCGGGAGGAGGCGATGCCGGACGAGCTGCCGCACCAGTTCGCCGACTCGCGCGATTTCTTCGAGGCCTTCGGCTGGACTGTGGCGGTCGCCGACGACCTCGAGGCCGACGACCTGCTCGGGACCTACGCGAAGCTGGAGGCGGATGCCGGCGGCCGGGCGCTGCTGCTGACCGGCGACCGCGACATGTACCAGTGCGCGGACGAGAACGTGACCGTCCTCTACGTCCGCACCGGCGGCAAAGGCGTGGGCGCCGAAGAGGTCGGCCCGGCGGAGGTGCGTGAGCGTTATGGAATCGGCCCCGAGCTGGTGCCCGACTTCATCGCCCTGCGCGGCGACCCCTCCGACGGGCTGCCGGGCGCCAGAGGCGTGGGACCGAAGACCGCGGCCGAGCTACTGCGGACCCACGGCTCCCTGGAGGCGATCCTCGACAACGCGATCCGCGAGCGGCGGCCGGCGCTGCGCGGGGCGCTGATCGAGGGCAGGGAGGACCTGCTCGTCTTCAAGGACATCGCGACCCTGCGCGACGCCAAGGTCAAACGACCGAAGGACCGGACGACCGACTGGCACGGCGCCGCCGAGGCGGCGCGGGCGCGTGGGATGAAGAAACTCGCCGAGAGGTTGGAGGCAAACGCCTAACTGCGTGGCGCTTTCTTCCCCGACGGGGAGGAATAAAGCGACACGAGTCCCCGGGCCGAGACCACGGCCCAGACGCCCTCGAGCAGGACGAAGCCGTTGAGCGGGTACGGTCGCCCCGTGGAACCCGCTTCCCTTCCGCTCTTCGAACGCCGCCAGTTGCGCAAGCGCTGGCGTTACGTCGGCGTCTTCGCCGAGGAGCTGATGCTCTGCGCGGCGCGGGCGGAGATAGGACCGCTGACGCAGTCGTTCTGGGTCCTCCTCGACCGCCGTAGCGGTCGGCAGTGGTCTCACACCGCCCTGCGCCCGGGCAGCAGGGAGGTGACGATGGAGGGACCGCGGCTGGAGATCGACGCCCCGGACCTGCGCGCCTCCCTGCACCTCGGTGAGATCGCGCCGATCGAGGTCACCTGCCCCAGCGGCCGTGCCACCGCCTGGACCCGCAAGCGGGTCGGGATGCCGATCGAGGGAACCGTTGAGGTGCCGAGCCAGAGCTGGGACGTCTCCGGCCGCGGCGTCGACGACGAATCGGCCGGCCACCACCAGCGCCACACCAGCTGGAACTGGTCGGCCGGCGTCGGCACCGCGACCGACGGACGCCCTGCTGCCTGGAACCTCGTCACCGGGATCAACGACCCGCCGAACGGCAGCGAGCGGGCGATCTGGATCGACGGCGAGCCCTCCGAGCCGCCCGCCGTCAGCTTCGACGTCGCCGACGAGATCGGGCTCGGCGGGGCAGAGGGTCTCCGCTTCGACGCCGAGTCAGAACACACCCACAACGACAACTACCTCCTGATCCGCTCCCGCTACCGCCACCGCTTCGGCAGCTTCAGCGGGGCCCTGGGCGGGGTCGAGCTGGCCGAGGGACTGGGCGTGATGGAGGAGCACGACGCGCTCTGGTGAGCTAGCTGCGGTGCTCCGGGTTCGGCGAGTCGAAGCGGCAGCCGGCCTCCCACTCCTCGGGCTGGTTGCCGTGGGCGGGGATGCCGCCGGCGTCCTTGAGGATGCGGGCCATGTGCATCAGGTTCCAGGCGGCGAAGGTGGTGTTGCGGTTGGTGAAGTCGTTGTCGGGGCCGCCCGAGCCCTCGTCGAGGTAGGAGGGGCCGGGGCCGGCCTCGCCGATCCAGCCGGAATCGGCCTGGGGCGGGATCGTGTAGCCGAGGTGTTGCAGCGAGTAGAGGACGTTCATCGCGCAGTGCTTGATCCCGTCCTCATTGCCGGTGACGATGCAGCCGCCGACGCGGCCGTAGTAGGCCCACTGGCCTTTGTCGTTGAGCAGGTGCGAGTTGCCGTAGAGGCGCTCGATCACGTGGGTCGCGACCGAGGACTTCTCCCCCAGCCAGATCGGCATCCCGAGGACGAGGATGTCGGCCGCCATCACCCGCTCGTAGATCGCCGGCCACTCGTCGCGCTCCCAGCCGTGTTCGGTCATGTCGGGCCAGACGCCGATCGCGATCTCGTGGTCGATCGCCCGGATCGAGTCCACCTCCACCCCCTGCGCCTCCATCACCGCGATCGACTTGTCCATCAGTCCCTGCGTGTTCGAGGTCTCGGGGCTGCGCTTCAGCGTGCAGTTGATGAACAGCGCCTTGAGGTCAGAGTAGTCGGTCTGGGGCATGTTGGTTGTGTCTTCCTTTCGGTCGGCCGGCGCCCGCTGGATCACCAGCTGTCGACGAAGCGGTGGGCGCCGGGCGGGGTCGAGCCAGCAGCGGCGGTCAGGGTCGATGCGATCAGGCCCCGAGTCTCCGCCGGGTCGACGACGTCGTCAAGCTCGAACAGCGCCGCCGCGTTCAGCGCCTTCGCGTTCTCTTCGGCCTGCGCCGTGAGGTCGCGGACGCGCTGCTCGCGCTCGGCCTCGTCCGGGATCGCCTCCAGCTCCTTGCGCAGCGCCAGCCGCACCGCTCCCTCGAGGCCCATCGGGCCGAGGTGGGCGCCGGGCCAGGCGATCGTCAGCAGCGGCTCGTGCAGGCTGCCGCCGACCATCGCCTGGGCGCCGAGACCGTAGCCGCGGCGGAGCACCACGGCGACCAGCGGCACCCGCAGCGCCGCCCCGGCGACGAGCAGGCGCGAGGCGTGGCGGACCAACCCGGTCGCCTCGGCCTCGGGGCCGACCATGTAGCCGGGGGTGTCGACGAGGGAGACGACCGGGAGGCCGAAGGCGTCGCAGAGCTGCAGCAGGCGGGCGGCCTTGTCGCTCGCCTCGGTGGTGACGGCGCCAGCCATGTGGCGGGTGTCGTTGGCGATGATTCCCAGCGGCCGCCCCTCGATCCGCGCCAGCGCGGTGACCATCTCCGGCGCGAAGCGCTCACGCAGGAAGGTGACGCTGCCCTCGTCGCAGAGGGTCTCGACGATCGGCCGCGGGTCGTAGGCGCGGCGGCGGCGCTCGGGGACGATCTCGCGTAGGCGCGCCTGGTCGGGTTCGGGGCCGGGTGCGGTCGCGCCCTGGAAGTAGGCGAGGAGTTTCCTGGTCGCCGCCGTCGCCTCCGCCTCATCGGCGACGGCGAGGTCGACCACGCCGTTGGCGGTCTGGGTCTCGATCGGCCCGACCTCGTCGGGGTGGACGTCGCCGAGGCCGCCGCCGGCGATCATCGCCGGCCCGCCCATCCCAAGGCTGCTCCCCCCGGTGGCGACGATCAGGTCGGCGCAGCCGGCCAGCACCGCGTTGCCGGCGAAGCAGCGGCCGTGGACGATCGCGATCCGCGGCACCAGCCCGGAGAGCTTCGCCCAGAGCGCGAAGGCGCGGGTGTCGAGGGCGGAGACGACGGGGTAGTCGGTGTCGCCGGGCCGTCCTCCCCCGCCCTCGGCGTAGAAGACGACCGGGAGCCGCATCCGCTCGATCAGCTCGAAGAGGCGGTCCTTCTTGCGGTGGCCGAGCGCCCCCTGGGTCCCGGCCAGCACGGTGTAGTCGTAGGAGAGGACGGCGCAGGCGGCGCGCTCGGGGTCGAAGAGGTCGCCGTTGACGCGGGCGGTGCCGCCGATCAGGCCGTCGGCTGGGGTGCGGGCGATCAGGTCCTCGAGTTCCCGCCGCCCGCGCTGGGCGGCGATCGCGAAGCGCCCGTACTCGACGAAGGAGCCGGCGTCGATGAGGTCCTCGATGTTCTCCCGCGCCGTCCGCCCGCCCGCGGCGTGCCGCTTCTCCACCGCCTCGGGCCGCGCCGCGTCCTCGGCCAGCGCCCGCCGCGCCAGCAGCTCCGCCAAGTCGTCTCGCTCCTCAGCCACGCCGGGATACTCCCAGGTCGACGGGCCGAAAACCCTCCATATAGGGGTACTTTCGTCCCGTCGGCGGAGTTAGCCGCGGATCGCCTTGCCGACGAGGTGCTTGAGGCGGGTTTTGTCGCGCTTGCTGAGGTTGTCGGGGCGGCCCTTGGACTTCTTCAGCAGGTTCCAGAACTCGGTCTGTTCGCGCTGGGTCAGGTTCTGCTCGATCCGGTCCCTCCCTTTCTTCAGGAGCCAGAGCGAGACCACCCAGACTTTCGCCCACGGCACCCGCTTCCAGAGGTGGGGTGCGGCTTTGCGCGCTATCCAGAAAGGCATCTGAGGCGGGGTAGGCTATTCGACCACTTCGACGGTGCCGTGCATCGTCGGGTGGATCTCGCAGAAGTAGGTGAAGGTGCCGGCTTCCTTGAAGGTTTCCGAGCCGGTCTTGCCTTTCTCGATCGTGCCGGTGTCGAAGCTGCCGTCGTCGGCGGTCGCCGTGTGCGGGGCGGTGTCCTGGTTCTGCCAGATCACCTTGCCCCCGACCTGGACCACGACCGGGTCAGGCTGGTAGGTGAATTCGACGATGTCGACTTTTTCCGACTTCGCCGCCTCGCCGCTCGGGGCCGGTTCGCTTTCCGTCGATTCAGGTTGCTCGGCGGAGGATTCCGAGCCGCCGCTTTCCTGTTCGGTCACGGCTGGTTCGGCTTCAGAGGTGGAATCGGAGCCGCTGTCCCCGCAAGCGGCAAGGCCGAGGGAGAGGGCGACCAGGGCAGCGGCGAACAGCGGCTTCAATCCCATGTGGGATTTGCGTACCCGGTTAGCGCAATCCAAATCAGTCGGGGGGCGGATTTAGGCTGAGGCCGTGATCACCGGCCCCCGCGGACGCTGGCTGACGGTCGCGGTCTGGCTCCTGATCGGAGCCGCCGGGCTGCTCGCCCATGCCCACATCGACGACGTCACCGCCGCCGGCCAGAGCAGCTTCCTGCCCGAGGACTCGGAATCGACGCGGGCGCTGGACGAGCTCCAGGACGCGTCCGCGGGGCGGGAAGACGTGCCGGTCGTGATCGTCTTCGAACGGCCCGGCGGCCTGCAGCGTGAAGACCTGCGGGCGATCGGCCGCGTCGGCGACGGCCTCGGTCGCCTCGGCCTGGCCGGGGCGACGCCGATCGTCGACCCCTTCTCCGGCGAACACCGCAACGCGCTGGCGACGGTGGCGCGGCTCGCCAACGGGATCGGCCCGGTCTCCCGCGACGGCGAAGCGGCGCTGCTGGTGCTGGCGATCGACGCCGAGGACCGCGGCGCCGTGGTCGCCGGCGTCGAGCGGATTCGCCGCTACCTGCGGGCGCACGAGCGGCCGGGCCTGCGGGCCTACGTGACCGGGCCGGGCGGGATCGCCGCCGACCTCGAGGCGGTCGCCGCCGACGCCGCCCAGACCCTGCTGATCGCCACCCTCGGGCTCGTCCTCATCCTGCTGCTGCTCGTCTACCGGGCCCCGATCCTGGCGCTGCTGCCGCTGCTCGTCGTCGCCGCCGCCTACCTGGTCGCGATCGGGATCGCCTACCTGCTGATCGAGGCCGGCCGGATCGTCGTCAACGCCGAGGGAACGATGCTGCTGCTGGTCCTCGTCTTCGGCGCCGGCACGGACTACTCACTGCTGCTGATCCATCGATATCGAGAAGAGGGATCGCTGACGACGGCGGTGCGGGAGAGCCGCTCCGCGATCCTCGCCAGTGGCGGGACCGTCATCGTCGCGATGCTGGTCCTGCTGGTCGCGGATCTGGAGTCCACCCACTGGCTGGGCCCGGTGCTGGCAATCGGTATCGCGGTGATGCTGATGGCCGCCTTCACCCTTCTACCAGCCCTCCTCGCGATCCTCGGCGACCGGGCCTTTTGGCCCGCAACCCCCGCCCGCGCGGGGCAGGGGGGTCCCCGGAGGAGCCTCCCCACAACTC
>JBIOVP010000119.1:0-7286 GCA_044867815.1 Solirubrobacterales bacterium
TGCGCCCCAGCCAGGAGGCGGCGGGCTCGGTTTTCTCGATCACCGTCATCGAGATTTCGCCCAGCCCGAGCGTGTTGATCGTGTGCACCTTGGCGGCCAGTGCGGCCGCCTTGGCCCCGGCGCCGACGACGAGGATGTCGCTCTCGCTCATGCTCGCCCTCTCAGACCGGCGCCAGCGGTCGCGGGTCGGCTGGCTCGGTTTCCCTCGGTTCGGCGATCACCAGCCCCTTCTGGGCGGGGGCGAAGGAGATCGCGCTTTTGCGCGCCCGCTCGGCGTCGCTCTCGACGGCGCGCAGCTCGGTCGTCGCGAGGACGATCCGCAGCACCCGCTTCATCTCCATTTCCGCGTAGCTGGCGGCGAGGCAGCGGCGGACGCCGCCGCCGAAGGGGATCCAGGTGTAGGTGCCGGGCTGTTTGCCGACGAAGCGCTCGGGCAGGAAGCGGTGCGCTTCGGGGTAGTGCCGCTCGTCGCGGTGGATCAGGTGGATACAGGGCGCAACGGTCGTCCCGGCCGGCAGGTCGTAGCCGCCGAGCCGGATCGGCTCCAGCAGGTTGCGGACGACGACCGGGACCGGCGGCCGCAGCCGCAGCGTCTCCTTGACCACGGCGTCCAGATAGCTCCCGTCGCCCCCAAGGATGTCTTCGCGAAGTTTGTGAAGTTTGTCCGGGTTGCGCAGCAGCCGCTCGAAGGTCCAGGCGAGCGTGCTCGAGGTCGGGCCGTCGGAGAGCAGCGTCACCAGTTCGTCGCGCAGGTCCCGGTCGGAGAGCGGCGAGCCGTCCTCGTATTCGGCCCGGACCAGCATCGAGACGACGCCGAGCGACCCGCCTTCCGGTTCGGACTTGCGCCGCCGAACCTCCTCCAGCACCGCCGCCTCGACCGCGCCCATCGCCTCGCGGTAGCCCCGGCTGCGGATCACCCAGCCGGGACCGAGGGCGGCGAGCATCGCCAGGTTGCGCGGTTCATTCATCCAGGTGGTGAGGGTGCGCAGGCTCTCGCGCAGCGGCTGCAGGCGCGCCGATTCGGAGTCGGGGCCGAAGACCGCCCGCATCACCACGTCGAGGGTGATGTCCTGCATCCGCGGCCAGAGCGCGAACGGCTCCCCCACCGGCCAGCGCTCGATCTCCTGCCGCGCCACCGTCGCCATCATCTCCGCGTCGGCCTGCACCGCGGGGCCGTGGAAGGACGGCAGCATCAGCTTGCGCCGGGTCATGTGTTCCGGTTCTTCCAGCAGCATCACCGAGCGCGGGCCGAGCAGCGGCCCCAGCAGCGGGTTGGCGGTGTCGACGCCGACCGCGCGGCCGGCGGTGAAGACCTTTTTCACGTCGTCGGGGTCGGCGAGGATCACCCAGTCGCCGTAGTGGCGGATTCGCAGCGTGAAGGTGTCGCCGTAGCGCCCGTGGCACTTCTCCAGCCAGGGCAGCGGCCGCTGCGTCCAGCCGACGGCCTGCAGCGAGCGGGGCATTCGCGGCCCGGACGGCAATGCGCTCACGCGGCATCCCTCCCGTTCTGGGCCGCCAGCTCGTCCATCAGCTCGTCCTCGAGCCGGCAGGTGGTGCCGATCAGGAGCTCGAAGAGGTCGGAGGAGAACTGGGCGGGCAGGTCGTGTTCGGCGCCGCGGGCGAGATAGCGCTCCCGCACCAGCTTCACCCGGTCGGGCTGCATCATCGGGATCTCGTGCTCGCTCTTGTACACCGCGACTTCGCGGCAGATCTGCAGGCGCTCGCCGAAGAGGCCGGCGATCGCGTCGTCGATCTCGTCGAGGCGGCGGCGGAAGGGCTCGAGCCCGTTGTCGGCGCTCATCATCCCTCCCCTCCCAGCAGGCCGGTGGCGAAGGCGTGGCTGCAGTCGGCGAGCTCGTCGAGCGCGTAGCCGCCCTCCTGGATCACGCAGATCGGCAGGCCCGAGCGCGCCAGCAGCCGACCGATCTCGGTGAAGATCTCCGGCCGGAAGCTCCAGCCGCCGTGGGGGTCGCCGGCGACGGTGTCGTAGCCGAGCGAGACGACCAGGGCGCGGGCGATCTCCGAGAGGTCGTGGATCGAGTGCGCCACCTCCTGCAGGTAGGTGTCTTCGGCGGGGCTCTCGGCGAAGGCGACGGCGCGTTCGCCGGCCAGCCGCGGCAGCGGCGTCCCCGGCGGCAGGTTCGTCACCGGCGCCGCGTGCAGCGAGTGCAGGGCGGCAACGGGGCCCATCCGCTCGACCAGGGCCGAGGTCCCGTTCGGGTAGTGGAGGTCGAGGTCGACGATCCCGACCGGCTTGATCCCACCCTCGTTCAGCCGTCGCACCGCCGCGGCGGCGTTGTTGAGGTAGCAGTAGCCGGCGTGGAAGGCGGGACCGGCGTGGTGGCCGGGCGGGCGGCAGACCGCGTAGGTGAACCGCGCCCCGTCGAGCAGCCGCTCGGCGGCGGTGATCGAGGTGCGGATGCCCTCGCGGGCGGCGGCGACCAGCGCCTTGTTGACGGGGATGTCGGGATCGAGCCCGGGCGGGGCGAAGTCCGGCATCACCACCGGCTCCTCGGATTTCAGCTCGGCCAGCGCCCGCAGGTACTCGGCCTCGTGCAGCGCCTCCAGGGTCCGCTGCACGTCCTCGTCGGCGGCATCGGCCTCGACCGGGCGGACACCGGAGTGGCGGACGAGGCCGGCGCGCAGCTCGACCAGGCGCAGGTTCGAGTCCTGGCCTTCGATCAGCCGTTCCCCTTCCCGCACCCAGAAGGCGGCGTCGCCTGACCCCTGGCGCTGCTCGACCATCAGGAGCTCAGACACGACTTTCGCGCTCCTCTCGCTGCGCGAAGAACCAGAGATGCACGCTTGCTCGTTCCGCGCTCACGCGAGCAGCCTCCGCATCCGCGGCCCGAGGTGCTCAAACCCGTTGCGCCTGTAGAAGGACTCGGTCGAAGCGATCGCCGCGAAGGTCTCGCGCGGGAGGCCGACCTCGAGTCGACCGACACCGCGCGTTCGCGCCTGGGACGCGACCGCCTCGACCAGTTCCGCCCCGACGCCGCGACTGCGCCAGGCCTCATCGACCCAGAGGTCCTGGATCGTCGCGTAGACGCCGGGAACGTGTATCGCCCGCTGCCAGCTGGCGCTGAGGACGCCGACGATCCCACCGTCGGCCTCCGCGATCAGCACCGAGCCCCCTGCCGGATCCCCCAGCAGGGCGCGGACCTCGGTTTCAAGCTCGTCCTGCCCAGGGCGGCGGCCGCCGAGCTCGTCGAGGAGGCTGCCGACCGCGGCGGCGACCTCCTCGACGTCTCCGGCATCCGCCTCCCGAACCGTCAGCTCGCTGGCAGCCGCTTCGGTCACGCCGCCTCCGCCTGCCGGGCGGCCGGCTCCAGCTCGACGCTCCAGGCCTCGCCCGGGGCGTCCGAGCCGGTGACCGTGCGGGCGATCGCCGCCATCGGCGCCCGCGCCTTCAGCAGGATCTCGTCGAACTCCTCCTGCGGGTCCGACTGCATGACGATCGCGCCGCCGGCCCCGATCGTCGTCCGCCCCGGCCGCATCACGATCGTGCGGATGACGATGTTGAGGTCGGTGGTGCCGTCGGCGCCGAAGTAGCCGATCGAGCCCGAGTAGACGCCGCGCGCCTCCTCCTCGAGGGTGTCGATGATCTCCATCGTCCGCTCCTTCGGGGCGCCGGTCATCGAGCCGCCGGGAAAGGTGGCGCGGACGCAGTCGACGGCGCTGCGGCCGTCCTCGAGCCGGCCGACGATCGTCGAGACCATCTGGTGGACCGTCGCGTAGGGCTCGACGACCATCAGGTCGGGGACGGTGACGCTGTCGACGTCGCAGACGACGCCGAGGTCGTTGCGCAGCAGGTCGACGATCATCAGGTGCTCGGCGTAGGTCTTCTCGTCCTCTTCCAACTCCTTCCGGCGGGCGGCGTCCTCGGCCGGGTCGGCGACCCGCGAGATCGTCCCCTTGATCGGCCGCGCCATCACCTGGCGCTCGCGGTCGACCGAGATGAAGCGCTCGGGCGAGGAGCTGACCACCGCGTACTCGCCGAAGCGCAGGAAGGCGGCGAACGGCGAGGGGTTGCTGCGGCGCAGCTGCCGGTAGAGGTCGAAGGGCTCGGGGCTGGCCGTGGTCGAGAACTGGTCGGTGAGGCAGACCTCGTAGGACTCGCCCGCGAGCAGTTCGGCCTGGCTTTTGGCGATGTCGGACAGGTAGCGCTCGCGGCCGCGGCCGGACCTGAAGGCGACGTGGGCGCCCGGTTCGCTCGGCGGCGCCAGCGGCCGTTCCGCCGGCGGCTCGGCGATCGCGGCCGCGATCAGCTCCTCGGCGGCGTCGAGCCAGAGCCCGGCCTCGGGGTCCTCGCCGCGGCAGAGGGCGAAGACGTAGGTCCTGTCCTTCGTATGGTCGACGGCGACGACGCGGTTGGCCAGCATCAGCGCCGCGTCGGGCATGTCGGAGCTGTGGACGTTGGGTGAGCCGCAGTCGGCCTTCAGCTCGTAGCCGAGGTAGCCGACGTAGCCGCCGACGAGACCGCGGTCGACGCCCTCGGGCGGGTCGACCGCGATCCGGCCCAGCTCCCGCTGCAGGTAGTCGAAGATCGACTTGTGCTCGACGGTCTCGACCCCGTTGCGGTCGACCGAGACCTCGCCGGCGTCGACGTCGTAGCTGACGAAGCAGCGGTCGGCGCCGGCGGTGGTGCCCATGTAGGAGCACTGCGCGAGCCAGGTCGGGGCGTCGGCGCTGTCGAGCCAGAAGGAGGGGTCGTGCTCGGCGAAGAGCTTTTCGTAGACGTGCTCGGTCGGCGCCTGCCCCTCCAGCGTCCGCATCCGCAGCTCCAGCTCGCCCCCTACGTCGTCCTTCTCGGCGATCCGCGGCGCCGGTTTCGCCACCCGCGGCGCGATCGTCGCCCGTCCCGCCGGCCTCTCCCCCGGTCGCTTGTAGCTGGCCGCCAGCTCGAAGAAGTTCTGGGCGATCTTCAGCCCGTACTCGGTCGAGATCGACTCTGGGTGGAACTGGACGCCCCAGATCGGGCGTTTGGTGTGCTCGACCCCCATCACGACGCCGTCGTCGGACCAGGCGACGATGCTGCCTTCCGGCCCGGGCGGGCTGGTGATCGCCAGCGAGTGGTAGCGGACGACCGAGAAGCCCTGCGGCACGTCCTTGAACAGGCCCTTGCCTTCGTGCATGACCCGGCTGAGGCGGCCGTGCATCGCCATCGGCGCCCGGTTGACCGTCCCCTCCAGGAGGTTGCCGATCCCCTGGTGGCCGAGGCAGATCCCGAAGACCGGGACTTCGCTCTTGCGGAGGATGTCGCTGCAGACGCCGAAGTCGTGCCAGCGCGAGGGGTGCCCGGGGCCGGGCGAGAGCACGATCGCGTCGAAGTCCATCCTTGTCAGCACCCGCCAGCTGACCGCGTCGTTGTTGACCACCATCGGCTCCTCGCCCGAGGCCGCGGCCAGCAGGTGGAAGACGTTGTAGGTGTAGGAATCGTGGTTGTCGACCAGCAGCGTTTTCATCTCAGGCTCCCTCCAGTCCCAGGCCGCGCAGGCCCTGCTCGAGCACCGGCTGCACGACCGCCTCGACCTCCGGTGCTCGCTCGTCTTCTCGGTACCAGCGCGCGAAGTGGGAGAGGTACTTGGAGAGCGGGGCGACGTCGAACTCGTCGACGGCGCTGCGCAGGTGCACCCGGTAGTGCTCGGACTGGACCACGGCGAAGCGGTAGTCCGGGTCCTCCGCCGGACGGTCGCCCTGGATCTCAGCCGAGGCGTGGTGGGCCTGCGCGCGCGCCAGGTCCCAGCCAAGGCTCCCTTTTCCTTCGACCAGAAGCTTCTCCTTGCCGAACTTGACCTGCTTGGTCGTCGGCTGCAGGAGGAAGTAGCCGAGCGCGACCTGCCCCGGCACCGTCTCGGGGTGCGGGTGGCGCGCCATCTCCTCGGCGAACTCGGGGTTCTGCTTCAGCTCGTCCTCCAGCCACTCGACCAGCTCGTCGATCAGCAGCGCCCCTTTCTTCGAGGAGCTGATCGATTCGTTCTCCCGCGCGACCATGCCGTGGAAGATGTCGTAGGTCGGCGGGCCTCCCCCGCGGGCCGAGCCGTTGCCGTTGCCGTTCTGCAGGCCCATCTCGTCGATCAGCTTGCGGCGGCAGGTGACGTGGGCGACCCACTCGTTGCCGCAGACCTGCATCGAGATCACGTCGTCGAGCTCGTCGGCGGCGGCCCAGTAGGCGAGCGCCCGCATGTGCTGGGTCGGGAGGCCGTCGGAGCGGACCAACGGCATCTCTTCCAGCTCCTCGCGTTCGGTCTCGTACATGACCATGTCGTCGCCCCAGCGTTTGGTCAGCGTGCCGGCGGCGAGGCCCTGGTTCATGTACTCGGCGACCTCGGGGAGGAAGTCGGACTCGAAGATCACCTTGTCGAAGGCGATGCCGAGCCGGGCCAGGGTCTTGCGCTGGCCGGAGATCACCCAGGAGCGGGTCTTCGACCACAGTTCCAGCGCCTTCTGGTCGCCGCCCAGGACCCGCATCATCATCTCGTCGGCTTTGTCGTTGTACTGGGTCGACTCGCGGGCGACCGAGTCCTCGGCGCCGTCGTCGCCACCACCGCCGTTGCGGCTGGCGGTGACGTAGTCGGCGTAGCAGAAGCCGACGAAGTGGTCGCTCTTCTCGTCGGCGTCGGGGCCGGAGTCCTCGCCGGCGCGGGTGGCGACACCGGCCATCGCCTCGCCCATGCTGCGGCCGACGTCGCAGATCAGGCTGCGGTTCTCGACCCGGGCGCCAGCCTGCTTCAGCGAGCCGGCGATCGCGTTGCCGACCGCGAGGTTGCGGAGGTGGCCGATGTGCAGCGCCTTGGTCGTGTTGGCGCCCCAGAAGTAGACGGCGTAGCGGTTCTCGGCGGCCATGTCGCCGAACTCGCCGGCACCGGCGGCGCCAGAGCGGATCGCCTCTCCCCGCGCTTCGATCCACTCGTCGTCGAGCTTCACGGTGGGCTGCTTGCCCTCGCGCGAAACCGAGCCCACCCAGTCCTCGGCTTCGATCCGCTCCAGCGCCGCCAGGGCGGCGTCGTCCTCCCGCCAGTCGGTGCCCTGCGGCAACCGCGGAATCAGCATCAGGTCGAACTCGGCCTCGGGCCGGTAGGGAGCACGCGCCGCCCACAGTGCCTGGCCGCTCTCGCCTGCCGCGACCTGATTGAACCTGGTGAAGATGTTCTCGCCCATAGCCGTGATTCCGAACTTTCTGCTTCGAATTTGTTGTTCGAAATGCACCCGCCGGGGCTCGAACCCGGATCTTCGGCTTACAACGCCGACCCTTTAACCGATTAAGGCACAGGTGCTAGCTATGT
>JBIOVP010000120.1:0-6299 GCA_044867815.1 Solirubrobacterales bacterium
ACGCTGCCGACCTACCAGGACCGCAAGGAGTTCTTCGAGGGGATCGTCAACGGCGACCCCGACCCGATCGAGCTGCTGCGCCAGGGCCAGGAGGCCGCTGTCCTGGCGATCGTCGAGTCCGCCAAAGAGCGGGCCGCCGCCCTCGCTTAAAAGCGCTTCGGCTTCGCCTTAGCTGGTCCCGCAGGCCGAGGTACGGACCTGCTCCAGCATCGAGCGCAGCTCTTCGGCCTGCTCGACGCTGAGGTTGGCGCTGAAGGCGGCGGCGAGCTCGGCCCGCACCAGGGGGCGCATTTCCGCCAGCAGCTCGACGCCCGCGGGCAGCAGAGTCGCGTAGCTGACCCGGCGATCGGTCTCGCAGAAGGTCCGCTCCAGCAACCCGGCCTTGATCAGCCGGTCAACAAGCTTGGTCAGGCCGCCACGGGTGATCACCAGCGCTTCCGCCAGCTCCCCCATTTTCAGGCGCTGCTCGGGGGCGCGGTCCAGGGTCGCCAGCACCTCGAACCAGGGCAGCGGCGGCAGCTCGGCCGCGGTCAGCACCTCCTGCAGGCGCCCGGTAACCGCCGAGTGCGTCTGGGTGAGCGCAATCCACGCCTCGCGGTGGGGATCGAAGTCGTTGCTCTTCCCGTTGGTCTCGGCGATTGCCGCTGCCTGCTCAGCCATACCTAACATCTTTCCACAGGATGGTTGATCTGACAATAGTTGACAAGCAAAGCTTTCTTGCTAGGATTGTTTCTACGTCAACTGTTTCAGCATCAACCACACGGGAAAGAAGAGAGCATGAGCGCAGAGACGATCACCCAGCAGAAGATTCCGGCAGGCACCTGGGCCGTGGACCCCGTCCACTCCTCGGTCGGCTTTGCCGTCACCCACAACGGCGTCACCACCTTCCGCAGCGGCTTCGACCGCTACGAGGCGCACCTGACCGGCGGCGAGCAGCCGCGGCTCGAGGGCACGGTCGAGGTCGAAAGCATCGCCATCGACGAGGAGATGCTGAAGGGCCACCTCCTCTCCCCCGAGTTCTTCGACACCCAGCGCTTCCCGCGGCTGCGATTCACCTCAACCGAGCTGAGCGTCGGCGAGGACGGCAGCGCCCGCGTCGCCGGCGACCTCGAGATCCACGGCGAGACCCGCAGGGTCGAGGCCAGCGGCCGCTTCGCGCATCTCGGCGAGGACGCCTACGGGAAAGCCCGCGTCGGCCTCTCGATCGGCGCGACCGTCGACCGGCGCGACTTCGGCCTCGACTGGCAGGCCCAGCTGCCAAGCGGCGGCGAGGTCCTCGAGTACGCGGTGACGATCAACGTCGAGCTCGAGCTCGTCCGCGAGGAGGCCTAGTCATGCGGGTCCTCGGCATCACCGGAAGCCTGCGCCGGGGCTCCTACAACCACGCCCTGCTGCGGGAGGCCGCCGAGCGGCTTCCCGCCGGGGTGGAGCTGGTCGAGTTCGAGCGGCTGGCGGAGATCCCGCCCTACGACGCCGACCTCGAGCAGCTGGAGACGCCGGCGGCGGTGGCGGAGCTGCGCGAGGCGATGCGCGAGGCCGACGCCGTCCTCGTCGCCACCCCCGAGTACAACCACTCGATCCCCGGCGTCCTCAAGAACGCCCTCGACTGGGCCTCCCGCCCAGCCGGACAGAGCGCCCTCAACGGGACGCCGGCGGCCGTGATCGGCGCCTCGACCGGGATGTTCGGCGCCGTCTGGGCGCAGGCCGAGACCCGCAAGGTTCTTGGCGCCCTCGGCGGCCGCGTCGTCGAGGCGGAGCTGCCGGTCGCGAAAGCCGCCGACCTCTACCGCGAAGGCCACTTCGAGCTCTCCCCCGAGCAGTCCCGGCAGCTGGAGGAGATCCTGGCGACGCTGGTCGCCGAAGTCGAGCAGCTTCGCGAGCTGGTCCCGGCCTGAGGCGGTCGGGACCAGCATGTCGGCTGGCTCAGCCGACTGCCGTGCAGGTGCGGAGGACGCTGCCGGATAGCACCGTGTCATCGCTGAAGTTGAAGACGCCGCGCGCCTGGAGCCGGCCGTCCCGGCAACGGGCGGAGATCACGCTACGTCGCCTGCCTTTGTAGGTGTAAACGCGGCGTAGGCTGAATTTTGCGGCGACCACCGAGCCCGCACCTCCGGCGATCCTCGGAAACTCGGTTTCCGAGCGAAGGCCGAAGGCACCCCTGCTCACTCGCCTGATTTTCGAGATCGCGACGACCGCGGTTGGAGCGGGGACGCTCACATATGCATAGGCCAGCACCTTCACCACGCCGTTCCGTTCGCCGCCGTTGAAGAAGATCAGGGGCCCGGTCGAGTCGAACGGCTTCTGTTCCGGAAAAGCCACCTCGACGGTGGCGGTGCCGCGGCCGACGATCGCGTCGCCGCAGGCCGCTTCGGCCGTCCTCGTCTCGCGCGCTTCCAGCTGCTCGATCCGGCAGGCGGGCAGACCCTTGACGCTGACGACCACGTCCTTGTCTATGTCGAAGAGACTCTCTTCGAGAGCGGGTGGGTGAGAGCCGTCGATGGTCGAGAGCCGTGCGCTGCCCCAGAAGCCCAGCGGGGCGAACTCGTGCTTGGGCAGCGTTTTCGGTTCGACATCCCCATTCAGCACCAGGACCATGTTTCCGGCGCGCACCACCACCGGCTTCGGGCCTTTGCCCTTGGCGGTCGCGAAGCCGACTACCGCCACTCCGGCCAGCAGCACCGCGGCGGCGATTGCGATTGCTCTTCTCATCTCCCGACTCCTCCCCTCGGCGACTCCGCTTGCCGGTGTCGCTATTTCGCGTTAATCTTACTCACGTGAAACTGGAGAGCGCAACCACCCTTCCCCGAAGCTCAACATTGGTCTGCCCTCGTTTCGCCCGGGCCCTGAACGCGGGCGACCTCGAGGGCGCCGCCTCCTGCTTCGCCCGCGACGGCTGCCTGATCACGCCCGACGCCACCGCGATCCACGGCCGTGAGCACATCCGCGGCGTGCTTGCCCAGATGGTCCGCAGGCGGACCGAGATCCGCGTCGAGCTGAGCAGCTCGATCAGCGCCGGCGAGGTGCTCCTCATTCACCAACGCTGGCGGATCCGCACCGGAGAGCAGCCCCGGCATCATTTCGAGCAGACCGCCGACGCGGTCCTGGTCGTGCGCCGGATCGAGGGGGAGTGGAAGCTCTCGATCGCGGCCCCGTGGGGCTACGGGCGGGCCTATGGCTGAGCGACGGCCACGGGGGCGGATACCGTGTCGCCATGAGCGGCAAAGGGGAGGCCAGGCGCCCGTACCGAATGAAAGCACGGGCCAAGGCCGCCGAGGCGACCCGGAAGAAGATCATGGACGCGGTCGAGGTCGCTTTCGAGGAACTCTTCTATGACGAAATCACCCTGTCCGAGATCGCCAGGCGGGCGGGGGTCTCGGTGCAGACGGTCCTCCGGCACTTCGAAAGCAAGGAGAATCTCTTCGTCGCCTCCTACCTGCACACCGGCGAGAAAATGGGGGCTGATCGCGGTCCCCTGCCGATCGGCGAGCCGAAAAAGATCGTCGACGACCTGGTCGACCATTACGAGCGGTTCGGCGACCGGATCCTCTGGTTGTTGGCCCAGGAGGAGCGCGAGCCGATGCTGAAGCACCTCGCCGATGCCGGTCGTCTCTACCACCTGCAGTGGTGCCGGCAGGCCTTCTCCCCCGCGCTCGCGGGACTGCGGGGGAAGACGGAGGAGCGCCGCCTGGCCCAGTTCGTCACCGCAACCGACATCTACACCTGGAAGCTGCTGCGGCGAGACCGGGAACTCAGCAAGCCGCAGACCAAGCTGGCAATGCGAGAGCTGATCGAACCGCTGATGGGGGAACGTTCCTGAGCCGGATCCTCGCCTACACCGCCCCTTCCTGCGGGGAGCTCTATCCGCTCGTCCCCGTCCTCGACGAGCTGCGCCGGCGCGACCACGAAGTGGTCCTGCGGACGCTGGCGAGCGAAGTCGAGACGATGCGCTCTCGCGGCTTCGACGCCGCACCGATCTCCCGGGAGGTCGAAGCGCTGCCGATGGAGGACTGGCGGGCCCGGACTGGGACCGGGGCGCAACTGCGGGCGACGCGGACGGTCCGCACCCGCGCCCCGTACGACTCCCGGGACCTCCTGCAAGCCATCGAGAGCACGAATCCCGATGCGCTGATCGTCGACGTCCTCGCCGCCGGTGCGCTCAACGCCGCCGCGTCCAGCGGCCAGCCCTGGTCCTGCTACCGCCCCTTCCCGCTGCCGCCCGTCCGGGTCGCCCTCCGGCTCCTCGGCGTCGCCGGGCCGCTTTCGGAGGCGCCGTTGCACCTTTACATGTCGGCGCCGCCCTTCGAGCACCGGGGCGACGCCTGGCCCCCCAACCTCGTCATGGTCGGCCCCTGCGGGTGGGAGCCGCCGGGCGAGCCACTCCCAGGGCTGGACGAGATCGACGAGCCGCTCGTCCTGGTCACCACCTCGAGTGAGTTCCAGGACGACGGGTGGCTGGTCGAGGTGGCGTTGCAGGCGCTCGCCGGCGAGCCGGTCCACGTGGTCGGGACGATGCCCGCGGCGTCGACCGAAAGGCTCGAGATCCCGGCCAACGCCACCGTCGTCCCCTTCGCTCCTCACACGCCGATCCTCCGTCGCTCGGTGTGTGCGATCACCCACGGCGGCATGGGGGCGACCCAGAAGGCGCTGGGTCTTGGGGTGCCGGTCTGCGCCGTCCCCTTCGGGCGCGACCAGTTAGAGGTCGCGCGACGGGTCGAAGCCAGCCGTGCCGGTGCCCGGCTTCCCGCCCGGCGCCTGCGCCCCGATCGCCTGCGGAGCAAGGTCCATGAGGCGATCGGGTGCCGTGCCGGCGCGGAGCGGTTGGCGCGCGCCTTCGCTGCCGCCGGCGGGGCGACGACCGCCGCCGATGCGGTCGAGCAGCGGTTGCTGACCTGAGTCAGCCCTGCGGCAGGGCGAAGAAGGCGACCGCGGAGAAGTGGGCGATAGCGGCGGCGATGACGAAAAGGTGGAAGACCTCGTGGTAACCGAAGACGGCCGGGCTCGGGTTGGGGCGCTGGATCGCGTAGACGACGGCGCCGGCCGTGTAGAGGAGGCCGCCGGCGGCGACGAGGAGCGTCCCCCCCGGCCCCATCTGCGACCAGAGCTCGGGGAAGGTGGCGACCGCGACCCAGCCGAGCGAGAGGTAGATCAGGGCCGAGGCCCATTTCGGGTGGTCGATCCAGATCATCTCGACGATCGCCCCGGCGATCGCGCCGACCCAGACGACGGCGAGGATCGTCATCGCCAGGGTGCCTTGGAGGACCAGGAGGGCGAAGGGCGTGTAGGTGCCGGCGATGAGGAAGAAGATCATGCTGTGGTCCAGCCGCCGCATCCACTGGCGGACCTGCGGGCGGCTCCAGTTGACGCGGTGGTAGAGGGCGCTGGTTCCGAGCAGGGCGGAGAGGCTGGCGACGTAGATCGCCACCGCCAGGGTCGCCTTCGGCGTCTCCGCGAGGATGATCAGGGCGGCGCCGAATCCGAGCGAGAGGAAGAAGGCCCACTCGTGGGAGACGCCGCGCAGCTTCGGCTTCACCGCGGCGATTGCCTCTGCGGTCGCCTCTTTGGCCGCGGTCGCGCGCTCTTCGACCGCCTCGCGCGCAGCCGTCGCCTTCTCGCCCATCCGCTCTGCGCCCCTGCGCAGTTCCTCCATGCCGGAAGCGTACCCCCGATTCGCGTCATGGACACGCCCAGCCGAGTTGCCGAGTTTGGGCACTTGACACAATTAGGAGAGGAAGTCGGCGGTCTCGGAGGCCCTTATTTGCGCCTTTCGAGACTTTTTCCGTCCTGCCGGTGAGGGATCCTGCCTAGTTACCGCCGAAAGCCGCCTGAGAGGAGCATTTGATGTCCAAGACCGCACTCACCAGTCCTAAGAACGGTCTGCAGGGCCTCTCGATCGAACGCCGGTTTTCGACGCCCGGCGTGCACCCGTTCGACGAGGTCGAGTGGGAGATCCGCGATGCGGTGATCGGCAATCCGGAGAGCCCGGCCTTCGAGCAGCGCGGGGTCGAGTTTCCGACGACCTGGTCCCAGAACGCGACCAACATCGTCGCCCAGAAGTACTTCCGCGGCCAGCTCGGCAGCCCCGAGCGCGAGAGCTCGGTGAAACAGATGATCGGGCGCGTCGCAGGGACGATCTCCAACTGGGGGCGCGAGGGCGGCTACTTCGCCTCCGAGGAGGACGCAGGCGCCTTCGAGATGGAGCTGACCGCGATCCTGCTCAACCAGAAGGCGGCCTTCAACTCCCCGGTCTGGTTCAACGTCGGCTTCGAGGAGAAGCCGCAGTGCTCGGCCTGCTTCATCCT
>JBIOVP010000121.1:0-4734 GCA_044867815.1 Solirubrobacterales bacterium
CGAAGGCGTAGGGCATGATCTCGCGCAGGTCGCACCAGGCGGAGAAGACGCCGGCGTAGGCGGGCGCGCCCTGGGCGCGCAGCAGGTAGGCCCCCTCGATCCCGCACTGCAGGCCGAGGGTGAAGACGAGGCCCCAGATGATCAGCGCCGAGCCGAGGATGAGGATCCCCGCCTGGCGCAGGCTCTCGCCGAAGAAGCGGAGGACGCGGCCACTGTAGACGAGGCCGGCGACGCGGGAGCCGAAGCGGGCGATCTCCCCCGCCGAGTCGAGCCAGTTGCGCGGGATCGCGAGCCAGGCGCTCATCGGATCGTCTGCAGCTCCGGGTTGGTCGCCAGCAGGGTCTGGGTGAAGACGTAGTTGAAGGCGAAAACGCCCATGAAGGAGATGACGACGGCCTCGTTGACGGCGCGGCCGACGCCGGCGGCGCCGCCGGACGCGGTCATTCCTTTGTAGGAGCAGACGACCGCGATCAGCGCTCCGAACAGGGTGCACTTGATGACCGAGCCCCAGAGGTCGGTGATCGAGGCGTTGGAGAAGAGGGTCGCGAAGAAGCCGCCGAGCGGCTGGTTGTAGAGGATCTCGGTGAGGATGCCGCCACTGATCCCGAAGACCAGGGCGTAGATGTCGAGCAGGCCGGTGATCAGCATCAGCGCCAGGAAGCGCGGCACGACCAGGTTCTTGATCGGGTCGACGCCGAGCACCTGGAGGGCGTCGAGCTCCTCGCGGATCTTTCGGGCGCCGAGATCGGCGGTGATCGCGGTGCCGGCAACGCCGGCGACGACGACCGCGGTCACGAAAGGCGCGAACTCGCGGATCGAGGCGAGGACGAAGAAGCCGCCGAGTCGGTCGAGGGCGCCGAAGAGCGAGAGGAAGTTCGCCGCCTGCAGGCCGGGGGCGCCGAAGCCGAAGGCGACGGTCGAAACCAGCAGTGGGAACCAGCAGAGCTGCAGGGCGAAGAGGAACTGGCCGATGAACTCCTCGCCGTAGGGATAGGGAGGCTTGATCGCGGAGACGATCGTTCGCGCGGTGAGGATCATCATCTCCCCCACCTGTTCGAACAGAGACTTGGCGGGCAGGAACGCCCTGTTGACCGCGGATCCGACCATCTAGCTCCTCCATCCGAGTGCGACCGCACACGCGCGGGCGCCCCGCTCGGTGGGCAGGAGTCTAGGGGATGCCGACCCCCTCTCCGTTAGCCACGTGTTGAGATCCGGCTAACCCCCGAGGGAGCGGCGAAACGCCTGCGAAACCCGGGAAACCCCGTGCTATGTTCGGGCCGCTTTGCGGGGGACCGGACGACATTCCCGGCGGACCCGCCTCCGAGCCACCGCGACCGGGTTCGCCGCGCTGGCGGTGGCGGCGCTGCTCGGTGCCTGCGGAGGCGGCGACGGCGGTTCCTCCGACGACGAACCAACCGGCACCTTCCAGGTCAAGGTGACCGAAGCGACCTTCCCGACGCTGCAGCGGCTCGGCCAGACCTCATTACTGCGGCTCGGCATCCGGAACACGGGCGACCGCACCGTCCCCGACCTCACCGTCAGCTTCACGATCAAGGGACAGCGGGGCGAGGACTCCTCGCTCCCGTTCGGGGTCAGCGACCCGCAGCCCGAACTGGCACAGCCCGACCGGCCGGTCTGGGTTCTCGCCGCGACCTACCCACGACTGCACGGCTCCTCGGACCCCGGCGGCGCCTCGACCTCGAGCGCGAAGACCTTCGCCTTCGGCGCCCTGAAGCCGGGCGAGACGACGCAAGCCGTCTGGAAGCTGAGCGCGGTCCGCGCCGGCAGGTCTACGCTGCTCTACAGGATCGATGCCGGGCTCAGCGGCAAGGCGGTGGCGAAGACCGGAGGCGGCGTCGCCCCCGGCGGCTCGTTCACGACCGAGGTCACCGACCGGCTGCCCGAAACCGAAGTCACCGACAGCGGCGAAATCGTTGAGATCGAGAAGGGCAGGTAGAGCCTCGGCGCTCGCCCTGGTGCTGACGGCGCTGACGCTGGCGCTGCCGGCCTGCGGTTCTGCCGAGGATCAAAGCGGGGGCGCCAGCGGGAAAGCGGCAACGAGCGCCAAGCGTGGCGTGGCCTTGAAGAAGATCGGCTCCTTCGAGGCGCCCGTCTACGTCACCGGTGCCCCCGGCTTCCCCAACCTCCTCTTCGTCGTCGAGCAGGCGGGGCGAGTCGTCGTCCTGAAGGGCGGCCGTCGCGCCGGCAACTTCCTCGACCTCCGCAACATCGTCAACTACGGCGGCGAGCGCGGCCTGCTCTCCGTCGCCTTCCCGCCGGACTACGCCCGCAGCAGGCGCTTCTACGTCTATTACACCGACGGCGAGGGGGCGATCCGCGTCGACGAGTTCCAGCGGCGCAGCCCTACCCGCGCCGCTGCGGGATCCCGGCGCGAGGTGATCCGCATCCCCCACCCCGTCAACGCGAACCACAACGGCGGCCAGCTGCAGTTCCTCGGCAACCTCCTCTACTTCGGGACCGGTGACGGCGGCTCCGGCGGCGACCCGCCCAACAACGCCCAGAACAAGGATGTGTTACTCGGGAAGCTGCTGCGGATCGACCCGCGCGCCTCCGGCGGCAAGCCCTACACGGTGCCGGCCGACAACCCCTTCGTCGGTAAACCCGGCCGCGACGAGATCTACAGCTACGGCCTGCGCAACCCCTTCCGCTTCACCTTCGACACCACCCACGGGCAGCCGCGGATCGCGATCGGCGACGTCGGCCAGAACGAGTTCGAGGAGCTCGACTACACCACCGTCGGTCGCGCCAGCGGCGCCAACTTCGGCTGGGACGCCTTCGAGGGCTTCAGCAGGTACACGGAAGAGAACAGCGGCACGCCGGATCCCGGTGGCACCGTCAAACCGATCTTCGCCTACGGCCGCAGCCGCGGCTGCACGATCATCGGCGGCTACGTCGTTCGCGACCCCCGCCTACGCGGGCTACGCGGGCGCTACGTCCACGCCGACCTCTGCGAGGGCCAGCTGCGCTCGCTCGTCCCACACCTGAAGCGGGCCAGCGACGACCGCAGGCTCGGCCTCCGGGTCCAGAGCCCCAGCTCCTTCGGTGAAGACCAGCGCCACCGGCTCTACGCGGTCTCACTGGAAGGCCCCGTCTACCGGTTCGTCCCTCGCTGACGCGCGGAACAATTTACTTTCTGCGCGCATCTCGTCGCATCTTTTTGTCTACACTTGGTTTCATGGCAGTCATGGCACCACCGAGAGAGAGCTGGACCGACGAGCGCCTCGACGACCTCAAGGAGCATATGGACGAGGGCTTCCGTGAAGTGCGAGGGGAGATTGCCCAAGTCCGCGGTGAGGTTGTCGAACTGCGTTCCGAAGTAGGTCAGGTACGCGAAGGCCTGGGGGAAGTAAAGGCCGAAATCAACGGCATCAACCGCACGATGCAGATCGGGTTCGGCATTATCGGCGGCGTCATGACCGCGATGCTCGGCTTGCTCGGCCTGGTCGCCACCCAGCTCTGAATCGCCGCTAAAGTTGGCTGACCAGCCAAACGGGCGAAGGGAGCGGTGGTGGAGAGCGGAACGGCGGCACGAGAGACCGGGACCAGCGGAGCGTCAGCCGCTGCGGCCAACTCGATCGAGGTCCACAACCCGGCAACGGGAGAGCTGATCAAGTCGATCCCGGTCGATTCGCCGGGGGCCGTTGCGGCGACCGTGGAGCGAGTCCGCGCCAACCAACCCGAGTGGGAGGCGATGGGGATCGAGGGCCGCTATCACTGGCTCGGGAAGCTCCGCGACTGGCTGCTCGACAACGAAGAGCGCGTGCTCGACACGATGCAGGCCGAGACCGGCAAGGTCCGCGCCGACGCCGGTAACGAGCCCGGCTACCTCGCCGACCTGATCAACTTCTACGGCACCCGCGCCGCCGGCTTCATCGGCGAGGAGAGCGTCCGCCCCCACACTCCCCTGCTGGCGGCGAAGAAGCTGCGGATCCAGTACCGGCCGCATCCGGTGGTCGGGATCATCAGCCCCTGGAACTTCCCGCTGATCCTCTCGCTCGGCGACTCGATTCCGGCCCTGCAGGCCGGCTGCGCGGTCGTGATCAAGCCCTCCGAGTTCACCCCGCTCGGCCTCGCCGAGGTGATCGAGGCATGGAAGCACGAGATCGGCGGGCCCGACGTCTTCGACTGCGTGCAGGGAATCGGCGAGACCGGCGGCGCGCTGGTCGACGCGGTCGATTTCGTCCAGTTCACCGGCTCCGACCGCACCGGCCGCAAGGTGATGGCGCGGGCGGCGGAGACGTTGACTCCGGTCAGCCTCGAGCTCGGCGGCAAGGATCCGATGATCGTCCTCGGCGACGCCGACCTCGACCGTGCCGCCAACGCCGCGGCCTGGGGCGGGATGATGAACTCCGGCCAGATCTGCATGTCGGTGGAGCGGATCTACGTCGAGGAGCCCGCCTACGACCGGTTCGTCAACAAGCTCACCGCCGAGGTCGGACGGCTGCGCCAGGGCTCCGACGATGCCTCGAATCCCAAGGACGTCGGGGCGATGACCTCACCGAACCAGACGGCGATCGTCGAGGACCATGTCAGCGATGCCCTCGCCGCCGGCGCACGGGCGCTGACCGGCGGCAGGCGGGCCGAGGGGCCCGGCGACTACTTCGAGCCGACGGTGCTGGTCGACGTCGACCACTCGATGAAGGTGATGCGCGACGAGACCTTCGGCCCGGTGGTCGGGGTGATGAAGGTGCGCGACGCCGAGGAGGCGCTCCA
>JBIOVP010000122.1:0-17055 GCA_044867815.1 Solirubrobacterales bacterium
TCCCCGCTGTTGTCCGCCGAACCCCTCCCCGTCGCCTACCAGCGCGGCCGTATTATCGGAGCGTGCCTGCCACCGTTGCCTTCGAGGACCGGATCTCCGCCTGGGAGGAGGCGTTTCTCTCCCCGCAGGCGACCCGCTCCTACCCTGCGCAGCGGCAGCGGGAGGAGCCGGACAGCCCGTTGCGGACGCCGTTTCAGCGGGATCGCGACCGGATCGTCCACTCGAAGTCCTTCCGGCGGCTGAAGCACAAGACCCAGGTCTTCGTCGCCCCTGAGGGCGACCATTACCGCACCCGCCTCACCCACACGCTGGAGGCATGCGGGATCGCCCGCACCGTCGCCCGGGCGCTGCGGCTGAACGAGGACCTGACCGAGGCGATCGGGCTCGGCCACGACCTCGGCCACCCGCCCTTCGGCCACGCCGGCGAGGAGGCGCTCGACGCGGCCCTGCGGAGCGCCTGCGGAGGTGGCTTCCGCCACAACGAGCACTCGTTGCGGGTGGTCGACGTGCTCGATCGCGAGGGCGAAGGGCTCAATCTGACCGAACAGGTGCGCGACGGCATCCTCAACCACACCGGCTCGCGCAGGCCGGCGACGCTCGAGGGTCAGATCGTCAGGCTGGTCGACCGTGTCGCCTACATCAACCACGACATCGACGACGCGCTGCGGGCGGGGATCCTGCGGCCCGAGGACCTGCCGGCGGGGGAGATCGAGCTGCTCGGGCCGACCGGGTCGCGGCGGATAGACACCCTGGTCCGAGACATCGTCGACCACTCCGAAGGCGCCGAGGAGATCGGGCAGGGGCGGGAGGTTGGGCAGGCGATGCTGCGCCTGCGCAAGTTCATGTTCGACCGCGTTTACCTGGGACCGGAGGCGCGCAGCGAGCACGAGCGGGTCCAGCGGACGATGCACGGACTCTTCGAGTATTACCTCGCCAACCCGGGCGAGGTCCCCGGCTACGACCCGACGGCAGGCGACCAGCAACGGGTGACCGACTACATCGCCGGGATGACCGACCGCTTCTGCATCGCCAAGTTCACCGAGCTGACCGTCCCGGAAGAGTCGAAGTTCTGATGGCGCTGATCTCCCAGGACAGCGTCGAGCGGGTGAAGCAGGCGGCGGACATCGTCGAGGTGATCTCCGCCCACACCGACCTGCGCCGCCAGGGGGCGCGCTACACCGGCCTCTGCCCTTTCCACGACGAGCGCACGCCCTCGTTCTCGGTCGAGCCGCAGGAAAAGCTCTACCACTGCTTCGGCTGCGGGGTCGGCGGCGACGTGATCAAGTTCGTCGAGGAAAAGGACGGGCTCAACTTCGCCGAGGCGGTGGAGCTGCTGGCCGACCGCTACGGGGTCGAGCTGGAGCGCGAGCAGGAGGATCCGCGGGCCGAGGCCAAACGCCAGCGTCGCCGCCGCCTGGAGCAGCTGCTCGACCGTGCTGCCGCCTTCTACTCAAGCTACCTCTGGGAGTCGGAGGAGGCCGGCAAGGCGCGTGATTACCTGGCCCGGCGGGGGCTGCGGGAAGAGGTACTGCGGAGCTTCGGCGTCGGCTACGCGCCGAGTGCCTGGGACAAGCTCCTGGTCCGCGGCCAGCGGGCCGGCTTCAGCGTCGAGGAGCTGCGCGGCGTCGGCCTCGTCCAGCGCGGTCGCAGCGGCGGCGATTACGACCGCTTCCGCGAGCGGATCATGTTCCCGATCCGCGACCGCCGCGGCCGCGTCTTCGGCTTCGGCGGCAGGGCGATGCGGGATGACCAGGGGGCGAAGTACGTCAACACGGCCGAGACCGAGTTCTTCCACAAGAGCCAGATCCTCTACGGCGTCGACCAGGCGAAAGCCGCGATCGCCAAAGCCGGTCGCGCCGTCGTCGTCGAGGGCTACACCGACGTTCTCGCCCTGCACCAGGCCGGCGTTGAGGAGGCGGTGGGGGTGATGGGTACGGCTATCACCGACGAGCAGGTGGCGGCGCTCTCGGGAATGGTCGACGAGGTGGTGCTCGCCCTCGACGCCGACGCGGCCGGTCAGGAGGCGATGCTGCGGGCACAGCGGGTTGCGGCGGGGCGGCGGATGCGGCTGCGGGTGGCGGCGATGCCGGCCGGCGAGGACCCGGCGGAGATGATGGCGGAGGCCGACGGTGCCGAGCGCTTCCGCGCCCTTCTGCAGGGCGCCGAGGAGCTGACCGCATTCCAGGTGGGACTGGTCCTCGGCCGCACCGACGTCGGCTCCCCGGTCGAGCGCGACCGGGCGCTGGGCGAGGTGGCACCGGTGCTGGCGGGGATGGGGGAGACGGCGGGGCGGGAAGACCTCGTGCGCCGCATCGCCGAGCGGCTCGACCTCGACCCGGCGATGGTGATGGGACGGGTGGTCGCGGCCACGCCGGCCAGCGGCGGACGGGAGCAGCGGCCTGCGGCCCCGGGCCCTGAGCAGGCTGCGAGCCCCGCGTCGCCACGACGGCAGGGAGAGTTGACCTCGCGCGAGCGCCGCGAGCGGGCGTTGCTGGCGATGTGCATCGCGAAGCCGGGCGAGGGCAGGGAGTACCTGGCGCGGCTGACCGACTCCCACCTCTCCCCGACCGGTATGCGAGTGGCCTCCTGGCTGCGCGAGCACCCTGAGGACCCGGCCTCGAACCTGCCCCACGACGACACCGGGCTTGCCGGTCTGATTGCCGAACTGGTGATCATGTCCCGCGAGGAGCCCGCCTCCCACGAGGCGATGGAGCTGAACTTCCTCCTCCTCGAGCAGCGCCGCCTCGAGGGCGAGATCGCCGCCGCCGGTGAGCGCGGTGACTACGAGCGCCGCGCCGCCCTCAGTCGCGAACGCGCCGCTCTGGTCGAACGAATCGCCCACGCGGAGCGCCCGGCCGGCAGCGTGTAGTCTGGAAAGCGCCTTGCCCATATACAACTGTCTGTGATAACGTACAGGCATGGCGGCCACCGTCACCCGAACCACCGGCACCTCCCACACCACCTCCGTCGGCCCCCGCATCCGCGCCCTGCGCGACGCCATGGGCCTGTCCCTCCGCGACCTCGCGGAGCGTTCCGGCGTCTCCGCGCCGATGCTTTCCCAGGTGGAGCGGGGAGAGACGAGCCCCACCCTTGTGGTTGCCGGAAAGATCGCCGCGGGCCTTGAACTGACGCTGTCGCAGCTGCTGCGCCTGGATGAGGGGCAGCACGTGGCGATCAGCCGGGCCGCCGGGCGGCGCCGTAGCGAGCGTGGGGGTCACCGCTTCGAGGAGCTGACGCCACCCCTGCCCGGGCAGCGCGCTGATGTCTCCCTGCACGTGCTGGAGTCCGGGGCCACCACCGGTGGCGCCGCGGACCCGCCGATGCACGAGCCGGGGAGCCGCGAGACCGCGGTCGTCCTCGCCGGCACCCTGGCGCTGGTCGTCGACGGCAGCCGTCACGAGCTGCAGGAGGGGGACAGCGTCACCTTCGACGCCGATCTTCCGCATCATTTCGAGAACGAAGGCCGGGAGGCGACCCGCTTCCTCGCCGTGATCGCCGCCGGCCTCAGGAGGAGCTGACGCAATGCCAAAGACGATGTTCGACAAGATCTGGGAGCAGCACGAGGTTTCGCCAGGGCTGATCTACATCGACCTGCACCTGGTCCACGAGGTCACCTCGCCGCAGGCCTTCGACGGGCTGCGACTGGCCGGGCGCCCGGTCCGCCGCCCCGACAAGACCCTCGCCACCGCCGACCACAACACCCCGACCGACGGGACGATGGCGGCGCGGCTGATCGCCGACCACCTCTCCCGCGTCCAGGTCGAAACCCTGGAGCGGAACTGTGAGGAGTTCGGGATCCCGGTCTACTCGCTCGGCTCCGACCGCCAGGGCATCGTCCACGTGATCGGCCCGGAGCTGGGGGTCACCCAACCCGGGATGACGATCGTCTGCGGCGACAGCCACACCTCCACGCACGGCGCCTTCGGGGCGCTGGCCTTCGGGATCGGCACCTCCGAGGTCGAGCACGTCCTGGCGACCCAGTGCCTGGTCCAGAAGCGGCCGAAGACGATGCGGATCAACTACGCCGGCGAGCTGCGCAACGGGGTCACGCCCAAGGACCTGATTCTGGCGACGATCGGCCGCCTCGGCACCGGCGGCATGACCGGCTACGCGGTCGAGTACGCGGGGCCCGCGATCGAGGCGCTCTCGATGCCCGGGCGGATGACGATCTGCAACATGACGATCGAGGGCGGCGGCCGCGCCGGGATGATCGCCCCCGACGAGACCACCTTCGAGTGGGTCAAGGGACGTCCCGCCGCCCCCGGCGACTTCGAAGCGGCGATGGCCCGCTGGCGCGAGCTGCCGACCGACCCCGACGCCAGCTTCGACACCGAGGTCGAGATCGACGCCTCCGGGATCTCGCCGATGGTCACCTGGGGCACCAACCCGGGCCAGGTCGTCGAGGTCACCGACAACGTCCCCGACCCCGACCAGATGGATACTCCGGCCGACCGCGAAGCAGCCGAACGTGCCCTCGCCTACATGGGCCTGACGGCAGGCACGCCGATGACCGAGATCGCCCCCGAACGGATCTTCATCGGCTCCTGCACCAACAGCCGTATCGAGGATCTGCGCGAGGCCGCCGCGATCGTCGAGGGCCGCAGGGTCGCCGGCGGCGTCAGCGCGATGGTCGTCCCCGGCTCCCAGCAGGTGAAGAAGGCGGCTGAGGAAGAGGGCCTCGACGAGGTCTTCAGGAGCGCCGGCTTCGACTGGCGCGTGGCGGGTTGCTCGATGTGCCTGGGGATGAACCCGGACACGCTCGACGTAGGCGAGCGATGCGCCTCGACCTCGAACCGCAACTTCGAGGGGCGCCAGGGCAAGGGCGGCCGCACCCACCTCGTCAGCCCGAAAATGGCCGCCGCCGCCGCGGTCGAGGGCCACTTCGTCGACATCAGGGATTGGAGCTAGAGCATGAGGCCGATTGACAAGATCGAAGGCAAGGTTTCGGTCCTGGACCGCGCCGACGTCGACACCGACCAGATCATCCCCAAGCAGTTCCTCAAGCGGGTCGAGCGAACCGGCTTCGGCGAGTTCCTCTTCTACGACTGGCTGCGCGACGGCGAGATCGAGCTGGAACCGAACCCGATCCTCGTCACCGGCGCCAACTTCGGCTGCGGCTCCTCCCGCGAGCACGCCCCCTGGGCGCTGGAGGACTTCGGCTTCCAGGCGATCCTGGCGCCGTCCTTCGCCGACATCTTCTACTCGAACTGCACCAAGATCGGGCTGCTGCCGGCGGTGCTCGACGAGAAGCACTGCAAGGCGGTCGCCGAGGCGGGCGAAGCCCGGATCGACCTCGACGACGAGACCGTCAACTCCGCCGCCGGCGTCTTCCAGTTCCAGATCGAGCCGGAGGTCAAGCACCGGCTGCTGAACGGGCTGGACGACATCGGCATCACGCTCGAAAACGGGGGCGCGATCGACCGGTTCGAGGCCGAGCCGGCGGCGTCGCAGGGCCCGGTTACCACCAGCCTGTGACGAAGCCGATGAACACCGGCGCCCGCGAGTGGGACGCCGAGACCTACGACGCCGTCTCCGACCCGCAGTTCGAATGGGGAACGGAGGTGCTGGAGCGGCTGCGGCTGCGCGGCGACGAGGTCGCCATCGACGCCGGTTGCGGCTCCGGCCGGGTCACCGCTGAGCTGGCCGAGCGGCTGCCGGACGGTCGCGTGATCGCCGTCGACGGCTCCGGGGCGATGGTCGAGAAGGCGAAGGAGCGACTCGGCGAGAGGGCCGAGTACCTCGTCTCCGACCTGGTCGGGCTGGAGCTGGACGAGCCGGTCGACCTCGTCTTCTCGACCGCGACCTTCCACTGGATCGGTGATCACGACGCGCTCTTCCGGCAGCTGCGCGGAGTGCTGAAGCCGGGCGGCCGCCTCGTCGCCCAGTGCGGCGGCAAGGGCAACGTCGCCGAGCACACGCGGGCGATCGCGGCCGTCGCCGCCGACCCCGACTACGGCCAGCACCTCGGCGGTGCGAAGGCTCCCTGGAACTTCGCCGACCCGGAGGAAACCGAGCCCCGCCTCACCGCAGCCGGCTACAGGGACGTCCGCTGCTGGCTGCAGCCGAAGCCGGTGCAACCGGCCGATCCGCTCGCCTTCATCAACACCGTCACCCTCGGACCGATCCTCGACCAGCTGCCCGAGGAGAAACGCCGGCCCTTCGCCGAAGCGGTCCTCGCCCGGCACGAGGAGCCGCTCGTCCTCGACTACGTGCGCCTCAATATCGAGGCCGTCGCCGCCTGACCTGTTCCTTTTTGGTGTTCAGCAACCGAAAGGAACAGACGAGGGTTCAGGCGCGTAGAGTGCGGCGCCGATGAATGGCACCCCGCGCATAGTCGTCCTGCCCGGCGACGGGATCGGACCGGAGATCGTCGCCGCCGCGCGCCGCGTGCTCGACGCCCTCGGCGAGTTCTCCTACGACGAGCGGCTGATGGGCGGCTGCTCGATCGACGAGCACGGGACCGCCCTCACCGACGAGGTCCTCGCCTGCTGCTGCAACGCCGACGCTGTTCTGCTCGGCGCCGTCGGCGGGCCGAAATGGGACACGACGGACCCCGACGCTCCGCGCCCCGAGCAGGGGCTGCTCGGCCTGCGCAAGGGGATGGGCCTCTACGCCAACCTGCGCCCGGTCCGGCCCAGCCCCGCCCTGGTCAGCGCCAGCCCGCTGCGCGAAGAGCGGATCAGCGGCACCGACCTGCTGGTCGTCCGCGAGCTCACCGGCGGCATCTACTTCGGCGACTCCGGCCGCGATGGCGACGTCGCCCACGACACCTGCGAGTACTCGGCCGAGGAGGTCGACCGGATCGCCCGCACCGCCTTCGACGCCGCCCGCCGCCGCGCCGAGGGCAGTGGCTGCAAGCCGAAGGTGACCTCGGTCGACAAGGCCAACGTGCTCGAGACCTCCCGCCTCTGGCGCGAGGTCGTCGGCCGCGTCGCCGCCGACTACGAGGACGTCGAGCTCGAACACCTCCTCGTCGACAACGCCGCGATGCAGCTCGTCTCCCGGCCCGCCGACTTCGACGTCGTCCTCGCCGAGAACCTCTTCGGCGACATCCTCAGCGACGAGGCGGCGATGCTGACCGGCTCGCTGGGAATGCTGCCCAGCGCCAGCCTCGGCGCCGAAGGCGCCCCCGGCCTCTTCGAGCCGGTCCACGGCTCCGCCCCCGACATCGCCGGCCAGGGCGTCGCCAACCCGCTCGCGACTTTCCTCTCGGCGGCGATGATGCTGCGCCACGGACTCGGCCGCGGCGAGGACGCGGCCCGCATCGAGGCCGCCGTCGACGCGGTCCTCGGGCAGGGCCTACGCACCCCCGACCTCGCCTCCGGGACGCTCGCCCACCCGCCCCTGCCGGGTGAGACGGCCCCCGCCGAGAGCGAAGTCGGGACCGAGGAGATGACCGCCGCGGTCCTGGAGCAGCTCGGCGCACAGCCGTAGCCGCTGCCGCCGCACCGGTAGAAGCGGGGCCGCCCATCGGGCATAATCCCCCGTCATGGATCCGGTCGAGCTGATCTGGCGGAACGGCGAGTTCCTCCCCTGGGAGGACGCGCAGACCCACGTGCTCAGCCACGGGCTGCACTACGGGACCGGAGTTTTCGAGGGAATTCGTTGCTACGAGACCGCCCGTGGGCCGGCGATCTTCCGCCACCACGACCACCTCGACCGGCTCGCGAAGTCGGCTGAGCTCTACTACCTGGAGCTGCCGTACTCGGTCGAGGAGATCCGCCGGGCGACGCACGAGCTGCTGCGCCGAAACGACCTCAAGAGCGCCTACATCCGGCCGCTCGCCTACCGCGGCTACGGCTCGCTCGGCCTCTACGCCAAAGACGCGCCGGTGGACGTGATCATCGCCGCCTTCCCCTGGGGCGCCTACCTCGGCGAGGAGAGCAAAAACGGTGGCATCCGCGCCAAGGTCTCGTCCTGGCGCCGGATCAGCCCCGGTGGCTCGATCCCGCACGCCAAGGCTTCGGGCTCCTACCTCAACTCGATCCTCGCCAAGACCGAGTCCCACAACGCCGGTTACGACGAGGCGATCCTGCTCGACGAACGCGGCTTCGTCTGCGAGGGCTCGGGCGAGAACATCTTCGTCGTCCGCGACGGCGAGATCCTCACCCCGCCGCACGTCGCCTCGATCCTCGACGGGATCAACCGCAAGTCGGTGATCCAGATCGCCCGCGACCTCGGCTACACCGTGGTCGAGCGCGACATCGCCCGTGCCGAGCTCTACCTGGCCGAGGAGGTCTTCCTCACCGGCACCGCGGCCGAGCTGGTGCCGGTGCGCGAGATCGACGACCACCCGCTCGGCCAGCCGGGCGAGATCACCCGCCACGTGCAGGCCAGGTTCGAAGACGCGCTGACCGGCAGGGCGGAGGAGTACCTGGAGTGGCTCGACTTCGTCGAGGCCCCCGCGAACAACGGCTCCACCGAGGCTTCGGACTCGGAGTCGATCGGGCGAATTACCCCCGCCGCATAAGCGGCCGGCGCGGCACGCCCGCGCACGCCGGACCTCCGCGGTCCACCCGATCTTCTTCGACTCGAAAGGCAGTGACCCAGATGGAACAGGTGAAGCTCTACGACACGACTTTGCGCGACGGGATGGGCGGTCGCGGGATGTCGCTCTCGGTGGGCGAGAAGCTCAAGGTCGCCCAGGCGCTGGATGCCCTCGGCGTGCAGTTCGTCGAGGCCGGCTTCCCCAGCAGCAATCCCAAGGAAGCCGAGCTTTTCGAGCGGCTCGCCGGCGTCGAGTTCGAGAACGCGACGATCGTCGCGTTCGGGATGACCCGCCGGCGCGATCGCGCCGCCGCCGAGGACGAGGCCCTGGGCGTCCTCGCCTCCTCCTTCGCACCCGCGATCTGCCTCGTCGGCAAGAGCTCGCCGCTTCACGTCGAGAAGGTGATCCGCGTCACCCGGGAGGAGAACCTGGCGATGATCGCCGACTCGATTGCCTTCTGCCGCGAGCGGGGCAAGCGGGCGATCTTCGACGCCGAGCACTTCTTCGACGGCTACCGCGAAGACCGCGCCTACGCGCTCGAATGCGTCACCGCGGCTACCGGGGCCGGAGCCGAGAACGTGACCCTCTGCGACACCAACGGTGGCAGCCTGCCGAGCTTCGTCGCCGAGGCGACGGCGGCCGTCGCGGAGGTCGTCGGCTCGGTCGAGCTCGGAATCCACACCCACGACGACGCGGGGTGCGGTGTCGCCAACTCGCTCGCCGCGGTGGAAGCTGGCGCCCGCCTCGTCCAGGGCTGCATCAACGGCTACGGCGAGCGCTGCGGCAACGCCAACCTGGCGACGATCCTCCCGGCCCTGCAGCTGAAGATGGGCTTCGAGGTCGTGACCCCCGAGCAGCTCGCGAGCCTGACGCCGACCGCGAACTACCTCGACGAACTCTGCAACCTTACCCCGGACCCCGACCGACCCTACGTCGGTCGCAACGCCTTCGCCCACAAGGCAGGGATGCACGCCGCCGGGATCGAGGCCGACGCCCAGACCTTCGAGCACCTCGACCCGGCCCTGGTCGGCAACGAGCGCGACATCGTCGCCTCCGAGCTGGCGGGGAAGGCGACGATCCGCAGTCAGGCCGAGCGCGCCGGGATCGAGCTCGACGACGCGGCGGCGACCAGAGCTGTGCAGCGCCTGAAGGAGCAGGAGCACCGGGGCTACCACTACGAGGCGGCACCGGCCTCCTTCGAGCTGCTGCTGCGGCGCGAGGCCGGAACGTACAAGCCGCTCTTCCGGCTCGAAAGCTTCCGTGTCGTGGTCGAAAAGCACGAAGACGGCGAGGTGACGACCGAGGCGACGATCAAAGTCGAGGTCGATGGCAGGCGCTACTTCCAGGCCTCGGAGGGCAACGGCCCGGTCAACGCCCTCGATCGCGCCCTGCGCGCGGCGATCGCCGACCGCTACCCGCACCTGGCCGACGTCGAGCTGACCAATTACAAGGTGCGGATCCTCGACGAAGCCCACGGCACCGGCGCGGTCACCCGCGTTCTCCTCGACTCCGCCGACGGCGAGCGCGAGTGGGGGACGACGGGAGTCTCGGAGAACATCATCGCGGCCTCCTGGGAGGCGCTGGTCGACTCGCTGGAGTACGCGTTTCAGTGAGCCCTGACACCCAACAGGATCAGATCCCGCTCGCCCGGCCCGATGTCGGCGCCCGCGAGGAGGAGCTGGTGCTCGAGGTACTGCGCTCCGGCCGGCTCTCGCTGGGGCCGATGGGGGAGCGCTTCGAGCGCGGGTTCGCCGCCTGGCTCGGCGTCGATGACGCGGTGATGACCTCCAGCGGGACGACGGCGCTGCACCTCGGGGTGCGGATGCTGGGCTGGAGCGAGGGTGACGAGGTCGTAACCAGCCCCTTCAGCTTCGTCGCCTCCGCCAACTGTCTGCTCTACGAGGGCGCTCGCCCGGTTTTCGTCGACGTCGATGATGAGACGCTGGACCTCGATCCCGCCGCCGCGGCCGACGCGGTGGGGGAGAAGACCGCCGGCCTGATGCCTGTCCACATCTTCGGTTACCCCGCGGCGATGCCGGAGCTGGAGGCGCTGGCGCAGCGGTACGGCCTCGGCATCCTCGAGGACGCCTGCGAGGCGCTCGGCGCCGTCGACTCCGAGGACCGCAGGGTCGGCGCCCGCGGCAACCTCGCCACCTTCGCCTTCTACGCCAACAAGCAGATGACGACGGGGGAGGGGGGCATGATCGTCCCCCGCGACCCCGACGAGGCCGCCCGACTGCGCTCCGAGCGCAACCAGGGCCGCGCCGTCGACATGGGCTGGCTCGACCACGACCGCCTCGGCTTCAACTACCGCCTCTCCGACCTCGCCGCCGCCCTCGGCGTCGCCCAGGTCGAGAAGCTCGACTCGCTGCTGGAGCGGCGGGCAGGGGTGGCGGGGATGTACGAGGAGCGGCTGGCCGGGCTGGAGGGGGTGCGGACGCCGATCGCCGGCCGCGGGGCCGAGGTCCGCAGCTGGTTCGTCTACACGGTCCGTCTACCGCAGGGAATTGACCGCGACGGCGTGATCCGCCGCCTCGGCGAGCGCGGCGTCGCCGCCAAGGCCTACCTGCCCTGCATTCACCTCTTCCCGCACCTGCGCGAGCTCGGTTACCGCGAGGGCCGGTTCCCCGTCGCCGAAGCCGCCGCCGCCGACTCGCTGGCGCTGCCGTTCTTCCCGGCGCTGACCGAAGCGCAGGTGGACCGCGTCTGCCAGGAGCTCGCCCACGCGCTCGGCCAGAGCCTGTAGGAGGCATAATCGCCCGCCCCATGGGACGCTTCCGCAAAGAGCCCGACCCGCGCTTCTGGCGCCTCAACCGCTCGCTCGCCTTCGACGCCTGGCTGGCGCCGTACGACATTGACCAGTCGAAGGCGCACGCCCGCGGCCTCTGCGAGATCGGCGTACTCAGCACCGATGAGCTGGGCCGGATCGAGGACGGCCTCGACCGTGTCCGCGCCCGCATGGCCGAGCACGGCTTCGAGTTCGAGCCCGGGGACGAGGACATCCACATGGCAATCGAGCGCCTACTCGGCGAGGAGATCGGCCCGCTGGCCGGGAAGCTCCACACCGGCCGCTCCCGCAATGACCAGGTCGCAACCGATGTGGCGATGGTCGTGCAGGCCCACTCTTTACGGGCGATCGAGCTCTGCGGCGCCGCTATGCAACGGCTACTCGGGCTCGCTGAGCAGCACAAGGACTGGACGATGCCCGGCTACACGCACCTGCAGCGTGCCCAGCCGGTCTACCTCGGCCACCACCTGCTCGCCTATTTCTGGATGCTCGCCCGCGACGTCCTCCGCTTCCAGTTCGCCCTCGACAGCGCCAGCGTGATGCCACTCGGCTCCGGCGCCCTCGCCGGCGTCAACTGGGAGATCGACCGCGAGGCGGTCGCCGATGACCTCGGTTTCGCCCACGTCAGCCACAACTCGATCGACGGCTCCTCCAACCGCGACTTCGTCCTCGACTACCTGAACGCGGCCTCGACCTGCGCCATGCACCTCTCGCGCCTCGGCTCTGAAATCGTCATCTGGAGCTCCGCCGAGTTCGGCTTCTGCGAGCTCGACGAGTCCTTCTCCTCCGGCTCCTCGATCATGCCGCAGAAGAAGAACCCCGACTCGGCCGAGCTCTTGCGGGCGAAGAGTCCGCGCGTCGCCGCCTCCCACCAGACCCTGCTCGGGGTCATGCACGCGCTGCCACTCACCTACGGCAAGGACATGCAGGAGGACAAGGAGCCGCTCTTCGACGCGATCGACACGGTCGAGGCGCTGCTCGACGCCACCGCCGGGATGCTCGACGGGATCGAGTTCGACCGCGAGCGGATGCTGGCGGCTTCCGGCGACGAGATGCTGGCGGCGACCGAGGTCGCCGACCTGCTGGTCCGCCGCGGCGTTCCCTTCCGCGAGGCGCACGGGATCGTCGGCGGCCTCGTCCGCGACGCGGTCGAGCGAGGAAAGAGCCTCTCGCAGCTGACTCGGGAGGAGCTGCGCGAGCGCTCCGAGCACCTCGACGACTCCTATTACGAGGTCCTGCAACAGAGCAGCTGGCTGGAGTCGAAGCGGATCGCCGGCGGCACCGGCTCGGCGCCGCTGGCGCTGCAGATCGAGGAGGCCCGGCGGACGCTGGCCGCCGTTCAGACGCGGGTCGAAGAGGGGCGGGCCTGAATCAGGAGCGCCCAAGGTCTGGAAGCCGGGCCCAACCGCTCGGAGAGCGGTTGGAGGCTGAGTTCTTCGACCGTTCCGTCCATGAGGTCGCCCGCGACCTGATCGGCTGCACGCTCCTCCACGAAGGCCGGGGCGGCGTCATCGTCGAGACCGAGAGCTACGAGGCCGACGACCCCGCCTGTCACGCCTACGTCGGCCTTACCGAGCGCACGCGGGTCCTCTTCGGACCACCCGGCTACGCCTACGTCTACCTCTCCTACGGAATCCACAGCCTCCTCAACGCGGTCGCCGAACCGAAGGGGGAGGCGGCGGCGGTGCTGCTCCGGGCGCTGGAGCCGACCCACGGAGTCGAGGACATGCGGGCGCGCCGCGGCGGCAAGGCCGACGCCGACCTCTGCTCGGGCCCCGGCAAGCTGACCGAGGCGCTGGGTGTTGACCTCGGCGACAACGAGCGCGACCTCACCCGCGAGCCGTTCCTGCTGACCGCGCCGGCCGGCGAGCCACCGCGCATAGTCACCGGCCCTCGGATCGGCATCACCAAAGCCGTCGAGCGCCCCTGGCGCTTCTGCGCCGCCGGCAGCCCCTACGTCTCGCGCCCGCGCCCTGCCGAGGCGTAGCCGCCCCGTTAACCCGCGGTGACCCCGCCGCCGCCTTCCGGCGCGGCTTCGGGGGCCGCTTCTGGCGCGGCTTCGGGTTCCGGGGCCGGTTCAACGACTTCGGGTTCCGGCGCGGCTTCGTATTCGTCTTCCGGTTCCACGTAGCCTTCGGTTTCCGGGGCGACGTAGCCGTCTTCCACTTCGGCTTCTTCGGGGTCTTCGCCTTCTTCCCTGGCGGCCTTGCGCGCCGCCTTTTCAGCCGCGTGTTCGGCCTGGATGTCGCGCCAGGCGGAGATCACCCGCGCCCAGATCAGGGCCGGGAAGGTGCCGCCCATCACCGGGCCGCCGTTGTAGAGCGTGGTCATCGGCGTCGTCGAGTCGGGGTAGCCGACCCAGACGCAGGCGGTGACTTCGTCGGCGATGCCGCCGCAGAACCAGGCGTCGCCGTTGTTCTCGGTCGTTCCGGTCTTGCCCCACTGCCCTTCGACGCCGATCTGGGCGTTGGTGCCGGTGCCGCTGGAGACGACGGTTTCAAGGATGCCCTTCGCCGTTTCCACCGTTTCCTGGTCGAAGACCTGTTCGTGCATGGAGTCGTTGTCGCCGCCCTTGATCGTCTCGCCGTCGCCGTTGGTCACCTGGGTGAAGGAGACCGGGCTGTCGCCGGGACGGGGGGCGAGGGTGCCGCTGACGCGGTCGCCGTCGTTGCCGATCGTGCTGTAGGCGTAGGTCCAGCCGAGGGGGGTGACGCCGAGGGTGAGGCCGCCGAGGACCATCCCCGGATTGGTAGAGATCGGATCGCTGTATCCGGCCTTGTGGGCGGTGCCGGCGATCGCCGCGGTCTTTTCCCGCACGGTCTTGCCTTGCAGGCCTTCGAGCGCCAGGGCCGCGTAGATCGAGTTGTCGGAGTAGGTCGTTGCGCAGACGATCGAGCAGGAGCCGAGATACGAACCCTCGTCATTGGTCACCCGGTACGTTTCCTGGTCTTTTTTTCCGAAGGAGAAAAAACGTTCTTCGGAGGGATAGACGGTTTCCGGGGAGATCCCCTGTTCGAGCGCGGTCAGCAGGGTGAACGGCTTGATCGAGGAGCCCGGCTGGCGGTGCCCCTGGGTCGCGAGGTTGAAGGGCTTGGTGTCGAAGTCGGGACCGCCGACCATCGCCTTGATCCCGGCGTTGTGGTTGTCGATCACCACCACCGAGGCGGTCGCCGGCGAGTAGCCGAGGTAGGAGTTGACCGCTTCTTCGGCAGCTTCCTGCAGCCGCAGGTCGAGCGTTGACTTCACCGTCAGGCCGCCGAAGAAGGCTTTCGAGGCGCCGTAACGTTCGACCAGTTGCTGGCGCAGGTAGGCGGTGAAGTAGGGCGCCCGGGAGTCGAGGCTCGGCGGTTCGATGCTAGCCGGGGAGGGAAGCGCCTGCTCCTGGGCTTCGCGCATCTGTTCTTCGGAGATGTAGCCCTGTTCGGCCATCCGTTCGAGCACGAGGTTGCGGCGGGCTAGCGTGTTTTCGGGGAAGACTTTGGGGTCGTAGGCCGAGGGGGACTGGATGATCCCCGCCAGCATCGCCGCCTCCCAGGGCTCAAGCACCGAGGCGCAGGGGTCGGTCTGGGTCCCGCAGCCGGGGTGGGCGCTGCCGAAGTAGGTGCGCGCCGCCGCCTCGATCCCGTAGGCGCCCTGGCCGAAGTAGACCGTGTTCAGGTACTCGGTGATGATCTTGTCCTTGCTCCAGTGGCGCTCCAGCCGGTAGGCGAGCGCCGCCTCCTTGAACTTGACGAAGAGCGAGCGGTCGCCCTGCGCTTCCAGCGCGTTCTTGACGAACTGCTGGGTGATCGTCGAGGCGCCCTGGGCTGCGCTGGCGCTGAGGATGTCTTTGACGAGGGCGCGACCGATGCCTTCGAAGTCGACGCCGTTGTGCTCGTAGAAGCGGGCGTCCTCGATCGAGACCACCGCGTTCTTGATGTTGGGGGAGATCTGGCCGGAGCTGAGGAGGATCTTGTTCTGGTCGCTGCTCAGGGTCCCGATCTCTTCACCGTTGGCGTCGACGAGGACACTGTTTTTAGAGGCCTTGTACTGGGCGAAGTCGTAGATCGCCGGCAGGTCCTGGGAGACCGCGGCCATCATCCCGAAGACCATCGAGACGACCGCGAGGACCCCGAGCCCCAGCAGCACGAAGAGGACGCGCAGCTTCTTCAGGCGCGGTTTGCGTTCCGAGGAGGCCATCAAAAGGGAAACCGCTGCAACCAGGCAGTGCCCGTTGCGCGGAGGCGGCAGTCTAGCATTGCCCGGATGCCGGATCTGACGCGAAACGCTGTCGATGTGCTGCCCGCGGGGCGGCTCGCCGAGCAGCTGGAGGAGGGGCGGCCGCTGCGGGTCAAGCTCGGGATCGACCCGACCACGGCGGACATCCACCTCGGCCACACGGTCGTGCTGGAGAAGCTGGCCGAGTTCCAGCGGGCGGGCCACCAGGTGGTCCTGATCATCGGCGACTTCACCGCCCGGGTGGGGGATCCGAGCGGGCGCTCGGCGACCCGGCCGGTGCCGAGCGCCGAGGAGATCGAGGCGAACGCGGCGACCTACCAGGAGCAGGCCTTCAAGATCCTCGACCGCGGGAGAACCGAGGTGCGGCGTAACAGCGAGTGGCTGCGGATGGAGCCGGAGGCGCTGCTGGGGCTGCTGGCGCAGACGACGGTCGCGCGCCTGCTCGAGCGCGATGACTTCCAGAAGCGGATGGCGGCGGCGCAGCCGATCGCAGCGCTGGAGCTGCTCTACCCGCTGCTGCAGGGCTACGACTCGGTCGCGGTCGAGGCGGACGTCGAGCTCGGCGGCACCGACCAGAAGTTCAACCTGCTGTTCGGGCGCGACGTCCAGACCTCCTACGGCCGGAAGCCGCAGTCGATCATGACTCTGCCGATCCTCGTGGGAACCGACGGCGACCGGAAGATGAGCAAGTCGCTCGGCAACTACGTCGGCGTCACCGACGCGCCGGAGGAGATGTTCGGCCGCCTGATGAGCATCCCCGACGAGGCGATGCCGGAGTACTACCGGTTGTTGCTGGGCTCGGCGCAGCCCGCGGTCCCGCCGAACGAGGCGAAGCGGGAGCTGGGACGGCGGATCGTCGACCGCTTTCACGGCGCGGGCGCGGGCGCGGCCGCCGAGGAGCACTTCAACCGCATCCACGTCCAGCACGCGGTGCCGGACGAGATCCCCGAGGTCGAGCTTGGCGACTACCGCGCCGACGACGACGGTCTCGTCCACCTGCCGCGCCTGATCGCCGGCGCCTTCGATGTCAGCAGCAGCGAGGGACGGCGGCTGATCCAGCAGGGGGCGGTCAAGCTCGACGGCGAGTCGCTACCCGCAGAGCCTCTCGATCTCGATTCGGATAGCCTTGCCGGGCGCGTGCTGCAGGTCGGGAAGCGGCGTTTCTGCCGCCTTAGGGCCACCCCCTAGGCAAACCGCCGATCGCGCGCTATACTCCTTCGTCCTTCTGGGGTTGCCACAGGCGGCCCCGAGCGTCAAGAGCGGCGAGTCCCGCCGTAGAGAGCGCAGCGGTCTTTGAAAACTGAGCAGCGTGCATCTCCGCGGACTTCGGTCTGCGGAATGTTCAGCCCGACCCATTCGGTGCGCCAGCGTGCCGGATGGTCTTGATTTACCTCGTCATGTCGGTCGCCGTATTTGTGTACTCGGCGGCCAACCGAGATATGACAGGCTCTCTGTAGAAGTACATTTCACGGAGAGTTTGATCCTGGCTCAGGACGAACGCTGGCGGCGTGCTTAACACATGCAAGTGGTGCGACGAACCAGGGCTTGCCCTGGGGCAAAG
>JBIOVP010000123.1:0-23295 GCA_044867815.1 Solirubrobacterales bacterium
CTCCACGGCCTCCATGTCGCCGAGCCCCATCCACCACAGGGTGAGGGCGGTATGGCGGGCTGGGTGCTCGGCGAGCAGGAAGCTGAGGACGGCGTGCTGGGTGGCCTTGTCGCCCCGGTTCTCAGGCATCTTCGATTTGAAAGCCGCCGTATGCGGTGGGGGGCCCGGTCCAGACCATCCCCTCGACCAGCTCGTCCGCTCGGCAACCGAGAGCACTGGTGAGCTTCACGAGCGTGTCCAGCCGGGGCGTCCGCTTGCCGCTCTCAAAGAAGCTGATCGCGGTGGGATTCAGCTCGGTTACCCGAGCAAGTTGGGCTTGGGTGAGGCCCCTCGTTGACGACAGCGCTTCAGGTTGGCACCGAAGTGCTTTGCCAGGCTCATGGAAGCTCCAGCCGCTGAAGGTGGGCGATGGGCTTGGTGGGCCGCACGGCCGAGCCGTGGCTTTCCAGCAGGCCGAGGGTGATCAGGTCGATGGTCGCCCGCGTCAGCGCCCCCGGAGGGGCCGATCTCCCGGGCCAGTTCGGGGATGGTGCGCCAGTGGGGTTAGACCTCCAGCGCCAGCGCCATAACGGGACGCTGGAGGGGGATGCGGTCGGCGGGCCAATGCCGCCGCGTAGGCTTCGGGTGCATCGGGAGCTAACTCCTTCCGGTGTCTGGCGGGGGGCTGTTAGCGCAGCGCCCCCGCCGCTAGATTCTCTGGACGGACAGGAACCTAGCGCTAGATCAGGTGCCTTTGGGGGTCATTTCAAACTGACCCACTACCGGACGCGAGTGTCGCTATACTTTCTGAAGTATTGAGCTGAAGCCGAAACTTCGACCGGGAGACCGAACGTGACTGGCAAATTGACGGACGTAACCGACGCCACCTTCAAAGCCGACGTGCTCGACGCCGAGGGTCCTGTCCTCGTCGACTTCTGGGCGCCCTGGTGCGGTCCGTGCCGCGTCGTCCACCCGGTCCTGGAGGAGATCGACGCCGAGCGCGACGACCTCAAGATCGTCTCGATCAACGTCGACGAGAACCAGCAGACGGCGGCCAACTACGAAGTCCTCTCGATCCCGACGATGATCCTCTTCAAGGACGGCGCGATCGCGAAGAAAGTCGTCGGCGCGATGCCGAAGCGCCGCCTCGAGGCCGAGCTGGAGCCGGCGCTCGCCTAACGGCGAAGCGCCCGCCCCTCCCATGCCGTTCGTTCACGTCCACTGGTACGAGGGCCGCTCCGACGAGCAGAAGGCGGAGATCGCCAAACGAATCGAAGAGGCCCTCGTCGAGGTCGCCGGCGTCTCCCCGGATCACTGCTGGGTGAAGTTCGACGATTCCTCCAAAGCCGACTTCATCATCGGCGAAAAGCCGCAGGACTAGGCAGCTTTCAGGGGAAGGGTGCCGGTATCCCCCTCCGGAATTGACCTCCCCTCCGCTTCGCTGCGGGGAGAACATGCTGCGCGCTCCGCGCGCAGACCTCAGATTGCATATCGCCGAACATTCCTCCGGGGGACACCGGCACCCTCTTCGACGGCACTGCAGGGACATTGATCAGCGAGTCCGCGTGAGTACTCCGTATAGGTGCACTGGTGCGGACTCGGTGATTGACGTCTGCCGGTAGCCGTCAGCAGAGGGGGTCGGTGGGGGTACCCCGGGTACTCAGCATGGAGCCGCGCCGAAAGGCTTGAGGCGTCAGCCGGAAACGACTCACGCGGCGGAGGTGCTCCCGGGGTACCCCCACCGACCCCCTCCCTATCGACTACACCCGGATGACGGTGATATTCAGCTCGCGCCCATCAATCTTGGCGGCGGCGCCGTTGCTCTCGCCGTCATAAGAGACGGAGGTGGCCAGGACCTCGCCCGCGAGGTAGTCCTGGTGGGCCTGGGCGGCCTCTAGGAGATCGGGGTCGCCGGTGAGGGTGAGGTCGATGCGGTCGGTGATCTCCAGGCCGGCGGCTTTGCGGGCGTTCTGGACGGTGTGGACGATCTCGCGGGCGAGGCCCTCGCGGCGGAGCTCGTCGTCCAGCTCGAGCTGGAGGGCGACGGCGTGGCCGGCCTCGGCCTCTACCTCGTAGCCCTCGAGGGGCTGGAGGGCGAGGGTGATGTCGTCGGGACCGAGGCTGTGGTCGGTGCCGTCGATCGAGATTCCGATCTCGCCGCCTTCGGCGAGGACGGACGCGACGTGGGCGGCGTCGAGGGCCTCGACGGCAGCCGCCACCTGGGGCATGCGCTTGCCGAAGCGGGGGCCGAGGGCGCGGTAGTTGGGCTTGGCGCTGTAGCTGACCAGCTCGGACTCGTCGGTGACGAAGTCGAGCTCCTTGACGTTGAGCTCGGAGGTGACGAGGTCGGCGCGGGCTTCGATCGCGGCGCGCTCGGCCTCGTTGGCGACGATCACGGCGCGGCGCAGCGGCTGGCGCACCTTCGCCTTCGCCTGGGCGCGGGCGGCGCGGCCGAGCTCGACGGTAAGGCGGACCGCCTCCATCCCCTGCTCCAGCTCGGGATCGGCAAGCGCCTCGTCGACCTCGGGGAAGTCGCGCAGGTGGACCGACGGCGCGGCCCCCTCGCCGGCGAGGTTGCGGTGGATCTCGTCGGCGAGAAAGGGGATGAACGGGGCCAGCATCGCCACCGTCTCCAGCAGACAGTGGCGCAGGGTCGCGAAGGCGGCGCGGTCTCCCTCCCAGAAGCGGCGGCGGCTGAGGCGCACGTACCAGTTGGAGAGCTCCTCGACGTAGTCGGCAATCGCCCGCCCGGCGGCGGTGCAGTCGTAGTCGTCCATCCGCTCGCGCACGGTCGCGGTCGTCGCCTGCAGGCGCGAGAGCACCCAGCGGTCGAGATCACCGAGTCCGCCGTCGGCGTCGCTATTCGACGCTTCTCGCGGACTCGCGTCGAAGTCCTCCGGTTCCAGGTTCTCCGCGTTCGCGTACAGCACCCAGAACGAGTAGGTGTTCCAGAGCGTCAGCAGGAACTGGCGGACCGACTCGCCGACGGTGTCGACCGAGAAGCGGTAGCCGGCCCAGGGCTGCTGGGCGGTCAGGTAGTACCAGCGGAAGGCGTCGGCGCCGTGGGCGTTGAGCACGTCCCAGGGATCGACGACGTTGCCGCGGCTCTTCGACATCTTCTGCCCCTCGGGGTCGAGGATGAGGCCGAGGCAGACGCAGTTCTCGTAGCTGGAGGTTCCGAACAACAGGGTCGACTCGGCGAGCAGGGTGTAGAACCAGCCGCGGGTCTGGTCCTGGGCCTCGCAGATGTAGTCGGCCGGGAAACGCTCCTCGAACTCCTCCTTGCCCTCGAACGGATAGTGGAACTGGGCGAAGGGCATCGCGCCGCTGTCGTACCAGGTGTCGATCACCGAGACGACCCGCCGCATCTCGCCGCCGCAATCGGAGCAGTCGAGGACGACCTCGTCGATGTAGGGGCGGTGCAGGTCCTCGGGCACCTCGCCCTTGGCGCGCTCGCGCAGCTCGGCCACCGAGCCGGCGCAGAAGCGGCCGTCGCAGTCCTCGCCCGTGCACTCCCAGATCGGCAGCGGCGTCCCCCAGTAGCGGTCGCGCGAGAGCGCCCAGTCGACGTTGTTCTCCAGCCATTTGCCGAAGCGGCCGTGCTTGATGTGCTCGGGATGCCAGCCGATCTCCTCGTTGTTGGCGAGCAGCTGGTCCCGCGCCTGCGAAGTGGCGATGTACCAGCTCGACTTCGCGTAGTAGAGGAGCGGGGTGCCGCAGCGCCAGCAGTGCGGGTAGGCGTGCTCGTAGACCTGCTCGCGGAAGAGCAGGCCGCGCTGGTCGAGGTCGGCGATCAGGGCGGCGGTGACCTCGGGGTCCTTGACGAACCTGCCCTCGAAGCCGGTCACCCGGCGGTCGAATTTCCCGTCGAGGCCGACCGGGTTGTAGAGGGTGTGGGCGTCGGTGGGATCGAAGAGTTCGTTCTCGGCGGCGACCTTGTAGTCGTCTTCGCCGAAGGCTGGCGCGATGTGGACAAGCCCGGTGCCGTCCTCGGTGGTGACGAAATCGCCGCCGATGATCGGAGAACCCCCCGGCTCTCGGTCCTGCAACTTGAAGACGGGTCCCCGGTAGTGCTTGCCGATCAGCTCGGTGCCGGGGAAGCGGTCCAGGATCTCCGCCTCCTCACCCAGCACTTTTTCGACCAACGGCTCGGCCAGGATCACGGCCTCTTCGTTGATCGACGCCCTCACGTACGTGATATCGGGAGCCACCGCCACCGCCTGGTTCCCAGGCAAGGTCCACGGGGTCGTCGTCCACACCAGCAGGGACGCGTCGTCGTCCAGCAGCGGAAACCGCACATATATGGACGGGTCCTTGACGTCCTCGTAACCCAGCGCCACCTCGTGCGAGGACAGCGCCGTCCCGCAGCGGGGGCAGTAGGGGACGACCTTGTGGCCCTCGTAGAGGCGGCCCTTGTCCCAAAGCGTTTTTAACGACCACCAGACCGACTCGATGTAATCGTCCTCGAGGGTGACGTAGGGGTCGTCGAGGTCGATCCAGAAGCCGATCCGCTCGGTCAGCCTGTTCCAGTCCTCGACGTACTCGAAGACGGAGGTGCGGCAGCGCTGGTTGAACTCGGCGATCCCAAACTCCTCGATCTCCTGCTTGGAGGAGATCCCGAGCTGCTTTTCGACCTCGAGCTCGACCGGCAGGCCGTGGCAGTCCCAGCCGGCCTTGCGGGGAACCCGGAAGCCGCACATCGTCTTGTAGCGCGGGTAGACGTCCTTGAAGACGCGGGCGAGGACGTGGTGGGAGCCGGGGCGGCCGTTGGCGGTCGGCGGTCCCTCGTAGAAGCTCCAGACCGGGGCGCCCTCGCGCTGGGCGATCGAGCGCTCGAAGACCCCCTCCTCGCGCCAGCGCGCGAGCACGCGCTCCTCCAGCTCGGGGAAGGACTGCTTCGGGTCGACGGGCTCGAATCCGGACATGAACCGCGGATTCTAGGAGCGAGTAGGGTGCCGGCGGATGGAGCGCTACGACCTCAACGACAAAGTCGCCCTCGTCACCGGCGCCGCCCGCGGCATCGGCTTCGAGACGGCGCGGCAGATGCACCTGCGCGGCGCCTCGGTCGCGGTGCTCGACCTCGACGCCGAGGAGGCGCGCGAGGCGGCGGAGCGGATCGGCCCGCGGGCGATCGGGCTCGGCGGCGACGTCACCGACCAGAGCGCGCTGATGAACTCGATCGCCGAGATCGTCGAGCGGTTCGGCGGCCTCGACGTCGCCGTCGCCAACGCCGGCATCGCCCAGAAGCGGTTCGCGACCGTGCGCGGGATCTCCGGCGAGGAATGGGAGCGGGTCTTCGAGGTCGACATGCTCGGCGTCTGGCGGACGGTGCGGGCGGCGCTGCCGCAGATCGTCGAGCGCAACGGTCAGATGATCGTCGTCTCCTCCGTCTACGCCTTCGCCAACGGCTTCGGCAACAGCCCCTACGCGGCGGCCAAGGCCGGGGTCGAGAGCCTGGGACGAGCGCTGCGGGTGGAGCTGAAGCCGCACGGCGCCAGCGCCAGCGTCGCCTACTTCGGCTGGGTCGACACGAAACTGGTGCAGGACGCCTTCGCCCAGGAGACCTCGCCGCGGGTGCGCGAACTGAGCCCGGAGTGGCTGCTGAAACGGATTACGCCCGAAGAGGCCGGTGCCGGCCTGGTGCGCGGGATCGAGGAACGAGCGCCGCGGATCTTCGTCCCGAAGTGGTGGCGCTACATGTCGGCGCTGCGGGGGATCGTCAACCCACTGCTCGACAAGCGGATGGAGACCGAACCGAAATTCGCGGCGCTGGCCCGGGACATCGACGCGGAAACGGTCGACGCGGTCAAGCCGCGGACCGGGTAAGGCGCTCCAGAAGGACGAGGGGCGACTCGTAGGGTTGGCCGGTGGCGCGGGTCATCGCGATCTCGCAGGTGCGGTTGCTGGAGAGGTAGGCGTCGAAGGTTCGGCCGGCGAGCTCGTCGGCCTGGGGGCGCGTTGCGGAGGCGGTGAGCTCGGGGTGGGTGATGCCGCGGTCGCCGGCGAAGGCGCAGCAGGTGGCGGAGGGGGCGACGTAGACGTCGTCGGCGAGGGCGTTGGCGAGCGTGCGGAGCGGATGCGCGAGCCCGAGTCGGCGGGTGGCGCAGGTCGGGTGGACGGTGGCGGAAGCGACCTTGGCGTCGATCTGGAGATTCGGCAGCAGCCGCAGCGCCCAGGCGACCGAGTCAACGATCTCGATCTTCCCGAGCCGCTCCGCGTTCTCCTCGGTGAGCACCCCCTCAATCGGATCCGCGATCGCCCCCGTGCAGGACGCCGCATCGATCACCACCGGCAACGCCCCTTCCCCACTCCATCCCCAAAGCCCCTCCACCATCTCGTTCGCCTTGTGCACATGCGCCGCCGCAAACCCTTTCGAGCTCCAAGGCAACCCACAACAACTCCCCCCCACGTCCCCGGGCACCCAAACCGGCGCGTCAGCCCGCCCCGAAACCTCCACCAACGCCTCGACAACCGACTGCCGACGGGACGATTCCCCTCCATATAGGGGTACTTTCGTCCCGTCGGCGGGAGCCGCTGTGGGGCCGAAGATGCGGTTGGTGCAGCTGGGGACGTAGACCGCGACGGCGTCGTCAGGAGGAGTGGGTGAGCCTTCCCGGGCCCTCCCCGCTGTTGCCCGGGACGGCTTACCCACTCCTCCCCCACCCGCCGGGCCAGGCAACCCCTTCCCGCGCTTCGTCCTCCGCGCCAAGGGACCACCGACCCGCAGCGCCACCCGCGACGCCCGCTCGACCGCCCCCCACCGCTTCGCCGCCGCCAGCGCCGCCCGTTCCGCCCGCTCGCCGTGCTGCGCCACCCGCAGCTCCTTGACCATCCGTCCCGTGTCGATCCCCAGCGGGCAGGCGATCTGGCAGGAACCGTCGGTGGCGCAGGTCTCCAGCGCGTCGTAGTCGTACTCGGCCAGCAGCGCCCGCTGGACCGGCGAGCCCTCGGGCTGGCGGGCCATCTCGCGGCGCAGGACGATCCGCTGGCGCGGGGTCGTCGTCAGGTTGCGGCTGGGGCAGACCGGCTCGCAGAAGCCGCACTCGACGCAGGTCGTCGCGCCGCCCCAGTCCTCGATCGCCGGGGTCGTTTTCAGGTTGCGAAGGTGAACGCCGGGGTCGCGGCTGAGGAGGACATCGGGGGAGAGGACGCCGTCGGGGTCGGCGAGCCGCTTGACGCGCCACATCAGCTCCGTCGCCTTCACCCCCCACTCGCGCTCTACATAAGGGGCCATGTTGACCCCGGTCCCGTGCTCGGCCTTGAGCGAGCCGTCGTACCTGCCGACGATCAGCTCGACGAGGCCGCCCATGAAGGCCTCGTAGCGCTCGAGATCCTCCTGCTTGGCGAAGTCCGGGGTCAGCATGAAGTGCAGGTTCCCGGCCGAGGCGTGGCCGGCGACGCCGGGCAGGAAGCCGTGCTCGCCGAGCAGCGCCTGCAGGTCCTTGGCGCCTTCGGCGATCCGGGCGGGCGGCACGCAGACGTCCTCGACGATCAGCGCCGTCCCCTCCGGCCGCACCCGGCCGATCAGCCCGTGCAGGCCCTCGCGCACCCGCCAGGCCAGCTCGATCGCCTCCGGCTCGCGGGTGAAGTCGATCGGCCGAATCGTCTCGTGGGAGCCGAGGATCGCTTCCGCCCGCAGCACCTGCGCCGCGAGGTCGCCCTCGTCGGCGCCGCCGAACTCGACCAGCAGGACGGCTGACTCCGGCGGCAGCTCTTTCCACTCCTGGGGCGCCCCGACCATGTTCCAGGCGGCGGTGATCAGCGCCGGCGCGACCATCAGCTCGACCGCGGTGGCCCCGGAGGCGACCAGGTCCTGGACCGGCGCGATCGCCTCGTCGATGCCGGGGAAGTGGACCCAGGCGGTGGTCGTCACCGGCGGCTGCGGCACGGTCTCGAAGACGACCTCGGCGATGAAGGCGAGGGTCCCCTCGGAACCGACGAGGAGACGGCGGAAGATCTCCAGTGGCTCGTCGGCGTCGAGGAAGGCGCAGAGCCGGTAGCCGGTCGTGTTCTTGATCTCGAACTTGCGGTGGATCCGCTCGGCCAGCTCGGCGTCGGCGCGGATCTCGTCGCGGATCGCCTCGAGGCCGGCGACCAGCTCCGGCTCGGCGGCGGCGAAGCGCTCCGCGGCGCCCGGCGCGCCGGTGTCGATCACCGTCCCCGAGGGCATGACAAAGGACAGCTCCCGCACCGTCGAGTAGGAGTCCCTGGTGACACCGCAGCGCATCCCGCCCGAGTTGTTGGCGACGACGCCGCCGACCGTGCAGACGTCGGTGCTGGCCGGGTCGGGGCCGAGCTTGCGCCCGTGCGGGGCGAGGACGCGGTTGGCGTGGCCGAGGATCGTCCCCGGCTTCACCCTGGCCCGGGCGCCGTCGTCCTCGACCCGCACCCCGCCCCAGTGCTTGCGGACGTCGACGAGGATGCCTTCGCTCTGGCCCTGGCCGTTGAGGCTGGTGCCGCCGGCGCGGAAGGTGACGGGGATCCCGCGCTCGCGGCCGAAGCTCAGGACCTTGGCGACGTCGTCGGCGTCGCGCGCCTCGACCACCGCGCGCGGGAAGAGCCGGTAGGGGCTGGCGTCGGAGGCGTAGGCGACGAGGTCGCTGAGGCGGTGGAGGACGCGGTCGGCGCCGAGCAGCGCTTCGAGGTCGCGCCGCAGCGAGGTCTCGACTCCGCCCGCGAGCTCATCCGGCGCCCGGTCGGCGACCGGCTGGCTCGGCGGGGCGGGACCTCGGAGCGGGTGCGCTGCAGCAGAGCCATGCGCTGAGGCTAGAAGAGGGACATGCCCGGCGCGACCGGTACTTCGACCAGCTCCGGCTGCGAGGAGGCAAGCGCGCTGTTCAGCGCGCCGGCGACCTCGTCGCGGCTCTTCGCCCGCTGCGCCTTCACCCCGTAGCCCGCGGCGACGGCGGCGACGTCGAGCTTCGGCAGGTCGAGGCCGGGCGCGTCGTTCACCTGCTCGACGTCGGCGAACCACTTGAGGATCGCGTACTCGGAGTTCTGGAGGACGAGGAAGGTGACCGGCGCCTGGTAGGCGACTGCACTCCAGAAGGCGGTGATCGCGTACTGGGCCGAGCCCTCGCCGAGCACGCAGACGACCGGGCGGTCGGGCTGGGCCAGCTGCACGCCGACAGAGGCGGCGAGGCCGAAGCCGAGGCCGCCGCCGGCGCTGAAGTAGTAGCTGCCAGGGCGGGAGATCCGGAGCTGGTTGCGCAGCGCCAGCGTGCTCGAGGGCGACTCGAGGACGACGATCGCGTCCTCGGGCATCACTTCGGTGAGGGCGCTGTGGACGGTCGAGGCGTTGAGCGGGTCCTCGGCGGGGATTTCCCCCGGTCCGGGATTCGGCTCCGGCGCCGGGCGCGAGGACTCCGGCACCGCCTCCAGCAGCGCCGCCAGGGTGAGGCCGACGTCGGCGACGATCGCCTCGCCCATCGGCGCCCGCACCGCCTCGTCGTGGTCGCTGGTGATCGCGACCAGCTCGGCGCCCTCGGGCAGCAGCGGCCCGGGGATGTGCGGGTAGTAGGGGAAGACCGAACTGCCGGCGACGAGGATCAGGTCATGGCCCTCGAGCGTCTGCCCGACCGGGCCGATCGCCGGCGGCAGAACGCCGCGGAAGTTCGGGTGGTTCTCCGGGAAGCCGAGGCGGACGCCGCCGGTGGCGGGCGAGGCCCAGACCGGCAGATGCTGGCGCTCGGCGAGGGCGACCGCGGTGTCCCAGGCGCCGGCGGCGTCGACGTCGGGACCGGCGACGAGGACCGGGTTCGAGGCGGCGTCGAGGCGCTCGGCGAGGGTGCGGACCGCCTCGGGGTTCGCCACGGCGCGCCCGTCCACCTGGCGCGCGATCGCCGCCTGCGCGTCGGCCTCGTCGACCTCGGCGTACCAGTCGTCCATCGGCAGCGAGACGAAGACCGGCCCGCGCGGCGCCAGGCCGGCGAGGTGCGCGCCGTGGGCCAGCGCCAGCGGCACGTCCTCGGCCCGCGGCGGCTCGTAGGACCACTTGACCAGCGGGTGCGGCATCCGCGTCGCGTCGCGGTTGGTCAGGTTCGCCTGCAGGGTGATCTGCGCCCGTGCCTGCTGGCCGGCGGTGATCAGCAGCGGCGAGTGGTTGGCCTGGGCGTTGAAGATCGCCCCCATCGCGTTGCCGACCCCGGGCGCCGTGTGGAGGTTGACGACGGTCGTCTGCCCCGAGGCCTGCGCGTAGCCGTCGGCCATCCCGACCACGACCGCCTCCTGCAGCCCCAGCACGTAGCGAAAGTCGCCCGGGAAGTCGGCCAGCATCGGCAACTCCGTCGACCCCGGGTTGCCGAACATCGTCGTCATCCCGTGGGCGCGGAAAAGGTCAAACGCGGCTTCGCGGACGGTTGGCACGAATCGAACCCTATCCGCCCGTGTTCCAGCTCCCAATGTTCCCGGGCCGGCTTAAGCAGGATTCAAGGAACCGGCGTCGAACGGCCGATAAGGCGGGAGTGAGCCACCGCCTCCTCGCCCACGCCTGGACCCGCGCCCTCGCCGTCTTCGCCGCCTCGCTCGCACCGCTGCTGGCGATCTGCGCCTACGCCGAGGCAGCGCCGATCCCGACGCGGATCGTCTACGGGACGGGCAGGATCGTTCCGATCCCCGCCTCGATCCCCCACGCCGAAGGCGACATGGTCGACCAGCGGATCATCCCCAACCTGCGCTGGCTCGCCAAGCGGTACCCGATCTACGTCACCGACGGCTACTCGGGCCCGCTGCCGAACGGCGAACACGCCGGCTGCAACGGCTGCCACGTCAAGAACAGCGACCATTACAACGGCCTCGCCGTCGACATCGTCCCCACCACCCCGAGCTCCAAATGCGACGCCAACTGGACCGGGATCACCCGCCTCGCCACCTGGGCCGAGCCGGTCCAGAACCAGCCGCGGCTGCCGTTCCGCTGGGTCGGCTACGAAGGCGACGCCGGCCACGGCTGCGGCAACCATCTCCACCTCTCCTGGAACCACGCGACCGCGCCGATGTTCCAGCTCGCCGAATGGGTCGAAGTCCTCTCCGTCAACTTCGCCGGCGTCACGCCCGTCCCGGCGCCGAGGAAGAAACCGAAGTCGGCGCCGCGCGCCCCGGCCGGGCCTCCCGGCGGCATCTCCCAGGTCACCACCGGCGGCATCTCCGCCCGCCTCGGCGACTAAGCCGAGCCAGCGGGTTCATAGGATGCAGCGATGCGCTTCGCCGCCGCCCTGCTGATCGTCGCCCTCGCCCTCCTCGCCGGCTGCGGCGACTCCGACGACTCGACGCCCGTCGCCTGCCTCGAAGGCGCCGGGGCCTACGAACGGGCCCTGAAGGCTGCCTCCGAGGAAGTCCTGCTCGAAGACGAAACGCCGATCAGCGAATGCCTCACCCGCAACCAGACCGGCGGCGACCTCTCGCGGGTCGGCGAAGCGATGTTGGAGACGGCGACCGCACTCAACGCCGAAGCGCGGAAAGACCCCGGCGGCGACGCCAGCCTCCGGCTCGGCTACCTGCTGGGCGCCGCCCAGCGCGGCAGCGAGGAGAGCGAAGGGATCCACTCCGACCTCCTGCGCCGGCTCGTCGTCGCCGCCCGCTTCGCGCCCGGCAAGCAGCCGTTGCCCCCGGAGTTCGTCCGCGCCTACCGCGAGGGCTTCGACGCGGGGCGCGCCGGCGGCTGAGAGCGTTCGCGAGCCGGTCCCCTTAAATGTGGGTGGTAGTTTGGGTACGTGAGGTTCCCCCACAGAGCTTGGCAGCGTGTTCCATTTCCTATCCTGCTCTTCTACCTGGCTTGCCTCAGCCTCTCTCCTCCCACCGCCGTTGCCGGGTTCTTCACCCAGCAGTCGATTGAACAACTGGCCCCGGTGGTGATCCTCCACGGCAACGAGAAGTCCCATCCCACCAGCGGCAAGGAGTTCCTCGACCACGCCGGGCTCGCCTTCGCCCATGACAACGGCTGCCCTGATGACTACCAGCACCGCAGGATCGTCGCCGGCCATATCAACCGCTGGAGCGACGAGGAGGTAGCGGCGCTCGGCCAGGGCGGTTTCGTCGCTCGGCTGCGCTCCTCCAAGCGCTCCGGCTGTAAGCCCCTGTCGGGGCCGGAGAACCTGTTCTCGACCCGCCACCTCACCCGGCCGTGGCAATTGGGACGGGACCCCCGGCTCGGCAACACCGACGGCTGGTACCTGAACCTCGCCAACGACGACCGCTCCGGTCTGCCCGACCTGATCGCGGGCGATGACCGGTACCAGACCGGCGCCCCGGCCTATTACGACGACGGCCTCCTCTTGTCGCACAACCGGTTCAACGGCTACGCCTTCGTCACCTACTGGTTTTTCTACCCCTACAACGACGGCTTCGGGCCCCAGAACCACGAGGGCGATTGGGAGGACATCAGCATCCGGCTGCGCCCGCTCGGCGAAAACGTCTGGCAGCCGGTCGAGGTCTTCTATGCGAGGCACGGGCGCAGCAAGGACACGGTCTTGTGGGAACAGACGCCGAAGCTGCCGATCGAAGGCCAGACGAGACTGCGGGTCCTCTCCGCGCGCGGCAGCCACGCCAGCTACCCCAGCCCTCCCCGCCTTCCCAACGTCTACGACAAGGTGGACGAGGACGGGCCGCGCTGGTTCACCTGGAAACGGCTGCGCTTCCTCTGGGAGCAGGGCTGGGCCGGCTACTGCGGAGCCTGGGGATCGATCGGCAGGATCTCCGACACGAGCGGGCCCCTCGGCGCCGGCTGCTTCAATGAGGAAGGTTCGCCGGTAAAGAGCGGCCGACCAGGGAGTTGGGGAACCTCGCGAGCGCGCGCAAGCGCCTTCTCCGGCGGCAACACGATCGACCTCCTGCCCTGAAGATGGCTGCGCCCGAGGGCCGCGGGTCAATACGCTCCAAGCTCCCCAAAGATCACTGACGGAGGGCTTCGATTTGACTGTGACTGAGCAGCTCTGGGGTGGCGAGACCACCAAGGCGGTTGACAACTTCCCGGTCTCGGGCGAGCGGGTACCGGTGCCGGTGGTGCGCTGGCTGGGCCGGATCAAGGGCGCGGCCGCGGAGGCCAACGGCGCCCTCGGGCAGCTCGACGGCGACCTCGCGGAGCGGATCGCCGACGCCGGCAGGGCGATCGCCGAGGGCGAGCACGACGACCAGTTCCCGATCGACGTCTTCCAGACCGGCTCCGGCACCTCGTCGAACATGAACGCCAACGAGGTGATCGCCAACCTCGCCGGCGAGGGGACCCACGCCAACGACCACGTAAACATGGGCCAGTCCTCCAACGACGTCTTCCCCAGCGCGGTCCACCTGGCGGCGCTGGACGAGGTCACCCACGACCTGCTGCCGGCGATGGGCGCACTCGAGGGCGCGCTGGAAGAGAAGGCGCAGGCCTTCGCCGACGTGGTCAAGGCCGGCCGCACCCATCTGATGGACGCGGTCCCGGTCACCCTCGGCCAGGAGTTCGGCGGCTACGCGGCGCAGGTCCGGCTCGGCGTGCAGCGGGTCGAGGGGACGCTGCGGCGGGTCGGCCAGATCCCGCTCGGCGGAACCGCCACCGGCACCGGCCTCAACACCCACCCCGAGTTCGCCGCCAGGGTGCGCGAGCGGCTCGCCGCCGACACCGGCCTGGAGATCTCAGGGCCGCTCGACGCCTTCGAGGCGCAGGCCAATCGCGATGCCCTGGTCGAGCTCTCGGGCGCGCTCAAGGTCTACGCCGTCTCCCTCAACAAGATCGCCAACGACCTGGCGCTGATGGGCTCCGGCCCCCGCGCCGGCCTCGCCGAGCTGCGCCTGCCGGAGCTGCAGAAGGGTTCCTCGATCATGCCCGGCAAGGTCAACCCGGTGATCCCGGAGGTGGTGATCCAGATCGCCGCCCAGGTGATCGGCAACGACGCCGCGATCACCGTCGCCGGCAGCCAGGGCCAGTTCGAGCTCAACGTCCGCGTGCCGCTGATCGCCCGCAACCTGCTCGACTCGATCAAGCTGCTCGCCTCCGCCTCGCGCCTGCTGAACGAGAAATGCGTCGCCGGCCTCGAGGCGAACGAGGAGATGACCAACCGCCACGCCGAGGCGACCCTGGCGACGGCCACCGCCCTCAACCCCCACATCGGCTACGACCGCGCCGCCGACATCGTCAAGACCGCGGCCGAGTCGGGCCGCTCCCTCCGCGAGGTGGCGCTGGAGCAGGGCGTCGAGCCCTCGGTCCTGGAGGAGGCGCTGGACCACCGGCGGATGGCCCGACCGCACGAGTAACGGTTCCGAACTTCGGGGGCTATAGCCCCCCGAATCGCGGAGTCAGCGCGGGTCGGACAGGAGCAGCTCGACGTTGCGGTCCTGCGGGGTGCCTTCGCCGATCGGGGCTCCCGACTGGAGGTCGTTGAAGCTCATCGTCCTTGCCGCTGAAGCCAGGTCGTTGAAGTCCATCGAGGAGGCCGGGGTGCCGGGCGCGGGGGCCGCGGCCTGGCCGACGTGGTCGAGGATCGTGCCGAAGATGGACAGGGTGCCGTCGTGGTTGTCGAAGACCTCGATCAGGCGGCTCTGCTGGGGCCAATCGGCCTCGGCGGCGACGCGGATGCTCCAGAACCCGCCCGGCCCGGTCGGGTTCGGGAAGGCGTTGACGACGTTGTCGTGGGAGTGACCGGCGACCCAGGCGATCGCGTTCGGGTATTCGTGCAGGAGGTTGACGAGGTCGCTCTCCAGGTGGATCGGGAACGAGAGCCGCGGGTCGAGGTCGCAACCGGGGTTGATGTCGTGGCCGTGCGAATCGTTGGTCGTGCACGGCGGCGCCAGCTCGTCGGGGATGTCGGCGACGAGGCTCTCGGGCGCGTGATGGCTGAAGATCACCACCAGCTGGTCGGCGGCGGTCGCCGCCTGCAGCTGTGAGCGCAGCCATTTGAACTGCGGCTCGTCGACGTTGCCGTCGGAGGTCGAGGCGCCGCTCGGGGTGACGATCGTCCCCGCCTCGGCGACGGTGTCGAGGGCGATGAAGCGCATCGCCGGCGTCGGGCTCCAGGCGTAGTAGCCGGCGGCGCCTTTGGAGGCGGTCTCCTGAGCCGGGTCGATCAGTCCGAAGCCGTGGCCGTCTTTCTGTTTGCCGGCCTTGAAGACGTCCTTGTACTGCTTCTTGGAGACGAAGCGGCGGTTCGGGTCGCCGGGGACGAGGATCGTGTTCTGCGGGCTGGTCAGGAACGAGGACAGGAGTCGCACCGGGTCGAACAGCGATTCCAGCAGCGCCTGCGCGTTTTCGGGGTTGGAGACCGGGCCGATCGGCTTCAGGCAGCCGGTCGCGACCTGCTCGAAGGCGGCGTTGGCGGCGGCGTTGCCCTGCACCAGCGCGTCGTGGTTGCCGAAGGCGACGTAGGACGGGACTTTGACCCCGCTGGCGGTGAACGCCTGCTGGGCTCGGTCCATCAGGCCCGGGTATCTGGGCCAGGCCGAGTGCGGGCCGGCCGGGACGTCGGGGTCGTAGAACTCGGGGTAGGGGCCCTCGAGGTAGTCGTCGTAGTCCTGGACGCCCGTGTAGCGGGCGGCCTCGGCGGCGCCGGGGACGAAGAAGTTGGGGCAGAGCGGGTGCGAGTATTTCGACTTGTCGACGCCGCTGTTGGGATTGAGGCTGCCGCCCTCGAGCAGGGTCCGCACCCAGAGCGTCTCGTTCAGCTGCTGGCTGTCCGCCGAGTCGCCGGTATCGATCGTGAAGTCCATCGCCCGGCGGGCGCCACTGCCATCGGCAACCGGGCTGGTGCCGGCGAATTTGTTCACCTGCTGGATCATCGCCTCGTCGATCTGCGGCTCGAGTGCCTCCCAGGGCCGCCAGGCGGCGCCGAAGGGGAGGTTGAGCGGGGTCGAGAGCGGGTCGATCACCTCGACCCGGGCCGGCGACTCCTCGTCGGCGAGCTGGAAGTCGGAGAGCTGGCCGAAGTAGACGAGCGAGGTGCGTTTCGCGGCCCGTTCTGCTCCCGCCGTCGCCAGGTCCTGCCGCACCACGTACGGCTCACCCGCTCCGGGTTTGAGGAACCGGAACGCACCGGAACCAGCCGGAACCACCCGCTGTTCAAGCGTCGTTTTCCCAGCGGTATCGGAGACCGCAGCAACTGCATCTGGAGCAAAGGCGACCACAGCCACCGCCGCAATCGCCGCCACGGACCCAACCTTCCGAATTCCCATGCCGCAAGAGTACCCACTTTTTAGCAAGAAACCCTTTGCGGTATCCAGGGCCGCCCCTCAACCCTGCAAAGTCACAAACCGCTCCTCAGTCAGCTCATAAACCGCGTAAGCAGGACCCTCACGGGTGTTGCCGGAATCCTTGACGCCGCCGTAGGGCTGCTGGTCGGCACGGAAGGTCGGCACCTCGTTGATCAGGACGCCGCCGAACTCAAGGGTGCGGCCGGCCTGGAGGCCGCGGCCGATGTCGCGGGTGAAGACGCCGGCCTGGAGGCCGAACTTGGAGTCGTTGGCCAGCCGCAGCGCCTCGTCGAAGTCGCTGAAGGTGTCGATCGTCGCCACCGGGCCGAAGATCTCCTCGCACCAGACCTTCGCCTCTTTCGGCGGCGCCTTCAGCAGGGTCGGCGCCAGGCAGCGGCCCTCGTCGACGAGTTCGCCGCCGGTCAGCAGCTCGGCGCCGCCCGAGACCGCCTCCTCGACCCACTCCTTCACCCGGTCGCGATCGTCGGGGGTGATCAGCGGGCCGACGTCGGTGCTCTCGTCGAGCGGGTCGCCGACCGTCAGCTTCTCGACGTTGGCGACGAGCCGCTGGGTGAAGTCGTCGGCGACGTCCTCGTGGACGAGGATCCGCTGGATCGAGATGCAGCTCTGGCCGGCGTGGCTGAAGGAGTGGATCTGGGCTTTGTCGGCGGCCGTTTCCCAGTCGCCGTCGGCGTTGACGATCAGCGGCGCGTTCGATCCCAGCTCCAGGTTCACCTTCTTGTGCGGGACCTTGGAGCGGATGTCCCAGCCGACCGGCGCCGAGCCGGTGAAGGTGATCGCCCTGGTCAGGGGGTGCTCGACGATCTTGTTGCCGACCTTGGAGCCCGGTCCCGGCACGACCGAGAGCCAGTTCTCCGGCAGGCCCGCCTCGACCAGGATCTCGGCCAGCTTCAGGGCCGAGATCGGCGTCTGCCCGGCGGGCTTGAGGACGATCGCGTTGCCGGCGGCGATCGCCGGCCCGAGCTTGTGGGCGACGAGGTTGAGCGGGAAGTTGAAGGGGCTGATCGCGCCGACGACGCCGTAGGGGACGCGCAGCATCACCCCGAGCTTGCCGACGCCGGCGGGGGAGGCGTCCATCGGCACCGTGCCGCCGGTCAGCCTGCGCGCCTCGACCGCGGAGAACTCGAGCGTGGAGACGCAGCGTTCGGCCTCCAGCGTCGCCGTCCTGATCGGCTTGCCGGCCTCGGCGGCGATCGTCGCCGCCAGCTCTTCGGAGCGCTCGGCGACCAGCTCGGCCGCCCGCTCCAGCACCGCCGCCCGCCGGTGCTGGGGGAAGTCGGTCTCCTCGAAGGCCTCGTGCGCGGCCTCGATCGCACGCTCGGCGAGCGCTTCGTCGGCCTGGGCGACCCGCCCGACGACGCTGCCGTCGTAGGGGCTCTTCACCTCGCTCCACTCGCCCGTCTCGGTCCACTCACCGGCGGCGAGGAGCTTGTGGTCGGTTGCCCCTACGGTCTGCGTCGCCATCGCGTCCTCCTAGAAGATTGCGTGCACATCCAGGGTACGCCCCCGCTTGTGCAGGCCGCTACTCCACAACGTTGAATCTGTTGGCCTAGAGATGTCCAGGATCATCAACAGGACCAGGGTGAGCACTTTCCTGGCCGGGGTACTCCTCGCCCTCGTCCACCCGGTAACCACTCAGGCCAGCGTCAGCTGGATCGTCCACGGGCGCGGCTTCGGCCACGGGGTCGGGATGAGCGCCTACGGCGCCTACGGCTACGCCAAGGCCGGCAAGGGCTACCGCTTCATCCTCGGCCACTACTACTCCGGGACCAGCCTCGGCACGGCGCCGCAAGGGCGCGTCGTCCGCGTCCTCCTCGACATCTCCCGCGGCGACGTCGAATTCAGCGGCGCCACCAGCAGCTGCGGCGTGCGGCTCGACCCGCGCCGCAACTACGAGGCCCACCGCAATGGCGGCTCGGTGCGGCTGCGCAGCAGCGGCGGCAAGACGCTCGCCAACTGCGGGCGGCGGCTGCGGGCGGCCGGGCCCGGCACGATCGCGATCGCCGGCCACGGCACCTACCGCGGGGCGCTGGAGACGGTGGCGACCGAAAGCGAGGCGGGCTCGCTCAACGTCGTCAACGCACTCGCCCTCGAGCAGTACGCGAGAGGGGTGATGCCGAACGAGGTGCCGCCCTCCTGGCCGATGGAGGAGCTGAAGGCCCAGGCGGTCGCGGTCCGCTCGATCGCCCTCACCGGCGACGTCGGCGGCAACGGCTTCGATCTCTACTCCGACACCCGCAGCCAGGTCTACGAGGGGCTGGAAAGCGAGTACGACCGCACCAACGACGCCGTCGCCGCCACCCGCGGCCAGGTCGTCACCTACAAGGGCGAGATCGCCCAGACCCTCTACTCGGCCTGCTCGGGCGGCCACACCGAGAGCGCCGTCAACGTCTTCGGCTCCCCCGTGCCCTACCTGGTCGGCGTCCCCGACCCCTACGACTACTACTGCCCCCTGCACAAGTGGACCCTGGACTTCACCGGCCCGGAGATCAGCTCCCGCCTCGGCGGCTACCTGAAGGGGAAGCTGAAACGGGTGGTGATCACCAAGACCGGCGTCTCGCCGCGGATCGTCAGCGCCACCCTCGTCGGCACCGGCGGCAGCTCGACCGTCACCGGCTCCCAACTCTCGGTGGCCCTCGGCGGCTACGACACCTGGATGACCTTCGAGAAGGTGGTCTCAGGGCAGCGCTAGCTCGGCGTGGACCGGGCGGTGGTCTGAGCCCGGCAGGTCCTCGACGCCGTAGTCGACGAAGTCGAGGCGCTGGTCGGCGAGGACGTGGTCGATCGTGATCACCGGCGGCAGGTCGTGGTCCCGGTTCGGCCAGGTGGGGACGAGGCCCATCCCGGCGACGTTGCCGGCATCGCGGTAGCCGCGGTCGAGGACTTCGCGCAGGCGCGAATGGTCGAGGGTGGCGTTGAAGTCGCCGAGAAGGACCCAGGGGACGCCATCACCGGTTGACGGCAGATCGCCGAGCGACTCTTCCCAGACGTCGATCCCGGTCCGCCCGGGGGTCAGCGGGTGGATGTCGACGACCCGGAGGTGGCGGCCGCTCGGCAGGGTCAGGTCGACCCGCGGTTGGCGGAAGAAGCCCACCGAGCCCGCGTCGATCGGGTGGAGCGGGAAGCGCGAGTAGATGCCGCCGCCCCCGGCCGCTCCCTGGCGGACCTCGACAACCGCGTGCGGCAGGTGCCGCCCAATCCTGGCGGCGCGCAGCCCGCGGGCGAAGCGCGGTGTCATCTCCTGGACCGCGAGCACGTCGACATCAAACCGGTCGACCAGCGCGACCAGCGCCTCCGGGTCGCCTTTGCCGAGGTAGACGTTGGCAGAGAGGACAGTCAGGGTCTCGCGGCCGCCTGGGTCGACGGTGCCGTCGCCGATCGCCCGCGGCAGCACCGCCAGCGCCAGGCAGAGCGTCGCCAGCCCGGCGACCGCGGCCGCCGCCCAGTTGCGCAGCGCCGTCGCCACCGCGGCGACCAGCAGCGCCGCCACAGCGACGTAGGGCGTGAACGCCATCAGCGGCACCAGGGGCACGCCGCGGTCGAGGCCGAAGAGGCGGATCAGCGTCCAGACGACTACAGGTGCGACGAGTATCCAGATTGCCCAGTACCTCGTGGCTCCCATGGACTGTCGCTTTTGTCTCCAATACCGAGACAAAAGCGACACTCAGCCGTCGGGGTACGGCTGGATCGGGATGCCGTGGTCCTGCTCACGCATCCCGAGCTCGTAGGCGCCGCCGCCGGGGAGGGTGAGTTGGCGGGGTGGGAGGCCGGGGCGTTCGACGGTCAGCTCGAGGTCGGCGACCGAGCAGTTGACGGTGTTGTGCTCGGGCCCGGCGGGGTCGGCGTAGACCCAGCCGACGAAATCCTTCTCGGGGGCGGAGACGCGGCCATGGACGACGACGTCCTTGCCCGGCAGGGAGAAGCTGCAGACCGAGGGGTGCTCTTCGATCCGGGCCGAGCGGATCGCGCCGAGGCCGCCGAGGCGGTGCGCCTCGCCGTCGAGGACGAGCATCCCGGAGGGGATCCAGGGGCTGACGCGGGAGCCGAGGCGGACGCGGGCGGCGCCGGCGTCGAAGTAGGTGTTGGGCGCGTCGGCGAAGCCGGTGCCCTCGAGCCAGACCCAGCGCTCGGCGTGCTCGGTCCCCCAGTTGTGGCCGATCATCCCCGGCCAGCCGCTCAGCTCGTACGGTTCGTCGTCGATCACAAGCCGGCCTTCGAAGCGGGCGTCGGGGAACGGCGCCAGGAACTTCGTTTTCGGCAGCGGCGAGCTGTAGAGCCAGTCGGCCGGCAGGTACTTGCAGGGCTCGGCGTCGCCGGCGAAGGTGAACGACCAGGCTGCGCTGAGCGCCTCGGTGTCGACCGAGCCCTCGGCGCGGCCGGGGCCGATCTCGGCGTCGGCGACCCGGATCCAGGAGCCGGCCGGGGTCGAGAGCTCGCTCGACTGCACCGTCACCTTCGTCGCCCGCGGCGCCGGTGCCGCGCGGTCGAAGAGGCAGAACCAGATCGAGGCGTTGGGCTCGGCGCCAGGTCGCTTGTGGGCGGTGTGGCGAATCCAGACCCCCTGGCCGCCGTCGGGCCGGCAGGCCTTGACGTAGAAGCTCTCGTAGTGGCCGGCCTTGGCGGCGACCTGCGGGAACCGCGCCCGTTCCTCCATGCGGAGGACTCTAGCTTTAGGAGTCCCTCCCTACCCCTTCAAGGGTGGCGGTGGCGGTGACTCGAAGCCGAGCATCGCCACAGTTGCCGGCACCACCTCCTCGCCCGAGGCGGCGAGGCGGTCCCTTGCGTCGTGGCGGATCTGGGTTAGTTCGCCGAAGGTCGTGGCGAGGGTGGCGATCACTTCCCTCCAGCCGCGCTCGTCGAGCTGCATCGGCACCCAGGTCAGATGGCGGTCCGGTCGCGCGTCGAAGGTCTTGGTGCTGAGCGCCCGGTCGGCCCGCGCGATCAACCCTTGCAGGGCGATCCGCGAGAGCTGGCCACGGGTGGCCTCCGGCATCGCTTCGAATTCGGCGTCGCTGAAGAAGACCAAAGGGGTCATTCCGCGGTAGACGTGCTCGACGGCGCCGCGGCGGGGGATCGATTCGATCACCTCCAGGCACCCTTCCTTCTCCAGCTCGCGGAAGTGGTAGGAGGCAAGCGAGAGCGCCTGCTGGTAGCTGTTGAAGTGCTCCTTCGGAATCAGGCCTTCCTCGACGAACTGGCTGGGGCTGCGCGGGCCTTCGTTGAGGACTTCGAGGATCCGCACCCGCATCGGGTGCTTGAGCGCGGTGCAGATCGTCTCGCTGCGTCTTTTCTCCTTCGATTTGCTCCCTACCATCCCCTGACCCTTTCGATTAGTCGGCTCCACGGCAGCGGTCACGATACGGCATAAATGACCGGAAAGAGCAGGAAAATGGCTAGCTAGAGCCCTTTACTGAGACCGGTCGAAGTAATAGGAACCAGTCTGTCGCCGAGAAGGACGCTTCCGGCGCGGGAAGGAGGTGATGCGTATGCAGCTCAACGGATGCGGCTCGGCCTATCCGGCCACCTCCCTTCATAAGGGTGGCTGAGGCCTGACAGCTACCGCCCCGATGCAGCACCGATCGGCGGGGCGGTCAGGTCTCAGCCCCGGGTGCGACGGGCGCTCAGACCTTGATCGTGATCACGTCGCCGTCTTCGACGAGGTAGTCGCGGCCCTCGATCCGCAGTTGCCCCTTGTCACGGGCCGGCGCGTAGCCGCCGCACTCGACCAGCTGCTCCCAGCCGATCACCTCCGCTTTGACGAACGCTTCCATGATCTCCGTATGAATGGTTCCTGCCGCTTCGAGGGCGGTCGCGCCGCGCCGCAGCGGCCGCGCGACCGCCTCCTTGCCCTCGCCGGCGGTGAAGAAGGTGATCAGCTCGAGCAGGTCATAGGCGGCGCGGACGAGGCGCGCCAGGCCGGAGCCCTCGACCCCGTAGCTCTCGCGCATTTCCGCCGCTTCGGCCGGGTCGAGCTCGGCCAGCTCGGCCTCGATCCGGGCGCTGACCGCGACCACGCCGGCGTTGACCGAGTTGGCGTGGGAGACGACCGCTTCCGGCGCCTCGGCATCGCCCTCGTCGACGTTGGCGACGTAGAGGATCGGCTTCGTGGTGAGTGCCTGGAGGTTCTGCGCCGCCAGCGGCGCGCCTTCCGGCACCGGGATCGAGCGTGCAGGCCGGCCGGCGGCGAGCGCCTCATGCACCGCCTGGAGCCACTCGTGCTCAACCTGCGCTTCTTTGTCGCCCGACTTCGCCTGCTTGCCGACGCGGGGGAGCCGCCGCTCGACCTGGTCGAAGTCGGCGAGGACGAGCTCGGTCTCGATCGTCTCGATGTCGGCCAGCGGGTCGACGCGGCCGTCGGGGTGAGGCACGTCGGAGCCGGTGTGGCAGCGGACGACGTGGCAGATCGCGTCGGTCTCGCGGATCGAGGCGAGGAACTGGTTGCCGAGCCCCTCCCCTTCGGAGGCGCCCTTGACGAGGCCGGCGATGTCGTGGAAGTCGATTTTCGCCGGCACCAGCTCCGAGCTCCTGACCGTCGCGGCTACCTTCTCCAGCCGCTCGTCCGGCACCTGGGCGACGGCGACGTTCGGCTCGATCGTCGTGAACGGGTAATCGCCCATCTGCGCCCCGCCCTTGGTCAGGGCGTTGAAGAGGGTCGACTTGCCGGCGTTCGGCAGCCCGACGATCCCGACCTTCACGACGGAAGGGGGATGGTCAGGCCCAGGACGACGCCGAGGAAGGCGCCGGCGAGGACGTCGGACGGGTAGTGCATCCCGAGGTAGGGGCGGCCGAGCGAGATGACGACGGCGACGGCGACGGCGCCGGCCATCGCCGGGTCGACCCGGACCATCGCCGTCGCCACCGCGAAGGAGGAGGTGGCGTGGGCGGAGGGGAAGCTGAGCGAGCTGGGGGCACCGCCGAGCGGCGGCAGGCCCTCGAGCAGCGGCCGCGGCCGCTTCACCAGCAGCTTGATCGCGTAATTGAGGCCGATCGCGATCGGGCCGAGCAGGGCGCATACGAGCCACTGCTCCCAGCGCGAGCTGTCGATCGCGACCAGGACGAGGCCGAGGACGAGCCAGATCAGACCGTTGTTGCCGACCTTGCCGAGGGCGACGGCGCCGCTCTCGACGCCGGGCGAGTGGC
>JBIOVP010000124.1:0-5672 GCA_044867815.1 Solirubrobacterales bacterium
CGGGTGGGGGTCGCTGGGAGCACCTCCGCCGCGAGAATCGCCCATGGCTGACGCCTCCAGAGTTAGCTGCGCGGCTCCATGCTGAGTACCCAGAGGGGGTCACCCACGTCCCCTCCCGACAGCTTCGGGTGGACGAGCTAGGGCCTGGCTCCAAGTTAGATAGGAGGGCTCGGGTGGGGGTCGCTGGGAGCACCTCCGCCGCGAGAATCGCCCATGGCTGACGCAGCAGCACCGAGGTGGTCTGCTCGAGGACGCGCTTCCAGGCGGAGGTTTGCTCGGGCTCCTCTTCGGAGGCCTTCTCGACGACGCGGCGGACGCGGCGCTCGGAGATTTCGAGGCCGTGGCGCGCGGCGATCTCCTGGAAGCGGTCGTAGTCGGCGGCGAGGGCGGCGGTGACGGTTTCGAAGCCGTGGCGGGCGATCTTGAGGCGGCGCGAGTAGTCCATGATCGGGGTGCCGAACATCAGCTCGTCGTTGGCCTCGGGCTCGAGCAGGATGATGTCGACGCCCGGGTAGCGCTCCTGCCACTGCTCGACCGCCTGGTGCAGGCGGGCGTGGGCGATCAGGCGGAAGGTCTGGTTGGCGATCGCCGGCAGGCCCATGTCGGAGACGCGCCGCACGCGGCGGCCGAAGACGGTCGGGATCGTCTTCTCGAAGTCGTTGACGTAGGGGACCAACGGGTTGACGACGACGATGAATTTGGCGCCTTTTTCGACCGCGATGTCGACGTTGGTGGTCGAGCGGATGCCGCCGTCGACGAACTGGCGTCCCTTCAGGTCGACAGGCTTGTAGACGATCGGCAGGCAGGTCGAGCACTCGACCGCCTTGGAGATCGGCACGTCCGACCAGCCGTCTTCGCCGAAGACGATCCGCTCGCAGGTGTCGAGGTCGGTCGCGGTGAGGTAGAGCTCGGGGTCGAGGAGGCGGAAGTCGTTGACCCGGCCGCCCTCGCTGAGCGCTTCCTCGACGTATTCGGAGAGGCCGGAGCCGCTGTAGAGGCCGGTCGGTAGCGCCTCGGCGAGGCCGACGCCGATGTCCATCGCCGAGAACTCGCCGATCCGGACCAGGGAGCGCAGCAGCTCCAGCGTGCGCAGCGGTAAGGCGACCCCCTTGCTGAGGAAGCCGAGGTAGTTGGGCTTCAGCACCTTGTCGAGGTCGAGGTCTGCGAGCCCCATGTCGTCGTCGGAATTGATCACCTGCATCATTTCCTCGGGGGTGACCCCGTTCGCCAGCATCGAGGCGACGAAGGAGCCGGCGCTGGTGCCGACGTAGACGTCGAAGTTGTTGACGGTGCTGTTCACCGCGAGCAGGTCGAGCGCCCGCAGCGCCCCGATCTCGTAGACGCCGCCGGTGAAGCCGCCGCCGCCGAGCACCAGCGCGGTCTTCGAGGGCTTCTTGCGCCGACCTTTCCGCTTCCGCGGCTTGGACTCGATGTCTACGACTTCACCCATACGTGCAGTATTCCAGGGCGATAGGTCATCCTCGACCGCTACCTTCCGCATCTCGCGTGTTCGGAAACCCGGTGAAACGCATCCTGCTCCCGCTTTTGGTCGCCTCAGCAGCCCTTTTCCTGCTCCTGGCGGCAGCCGCCCAGGGGGCCGGCACGTGTGACCGAATGCGCGCGTGGCTGCGCCAGGGCGGCGGTTCGGCCAGCGGCCTGCTCGTCGTCGACACCGCGTCCGAGCAGGTGCTCTGCGCCAGCGCCCCCGGCCGCCCCCGGCCGCTGGCCTCGAACATGAAGCTGTTCACGACCTCCGCCGCCCTCTCCAAATTCGGGCCTGACCACCGGATCTCGACCAAGGTCTTCCGCGACGGCCGCGTCGACTCGCACGGCGTTCTCCACGGCAGCCTCTACCTGCAGGGCGGCGGTGACCCGGCGCTGGGGACCCCCGGCTTCTACGGCAGCTACCTCGGCGGCCTCGGCACCAACATCTTCTCCCTGACCCCGCAGGTCAAGGCGGCGGGGATCACCTCGATCACCGGTCGCCTCTACGCCGACGACTCGATCTTCGACCGCCGCCGCGGCGTCGCCGACTCCGGCTAAGCGACCAGCCCCTACATCGGCCCCCTCTCCGGCCTCGCCTTCAACTCCGGCTTCCGCGGCGCCACCAGCGCCAGCGGCTTCTCCTCCGACCCGGCGAAGTTGGCGGCGACCAAGCTGGCCGGCTCCCTGCGCAGGGCCGGCGTCCGCGTCCCGCCCCAGGTCGCGCGACGGCCGACGCCCCCGAACGCCGAGCGCGTCGCCCTCGTCCGCTCCCCCAGCCTCGACCGTATCGTCAACCTCACCGACGTCTACTCCGACAACTTCTTCGCCGAGACCCTGATCAAGTTGCTGGGCGCCGAATTCGGCGGCGCCGGCACCACCGCCGCGGGCGCCGGCGTGGTCGAGGCCTTCGCCCGTTCCTACGGCTCCACGGTCCAAGCTGTCGACGGCTCCGGCCTCACCCGCTCCAACCGCTCCAGCCCGCGCGAGATCGTCGACCTGCTGCTGGGGATGCAGGAGGACCCGGCGGGTGAGGAGTTCATTCAGGACCTCGCCCTGGCGGGCCGCGAGGGCACCGTCGCCAGTCGCATGGAGGGCACCGCCGCCTACGGCCGCTGCCGCACCAAGACCGGCACGATCAGTGGCGTCAGCAACCTCTCCGGCTACTGCTTCAACCGCAGCGGCCGGGTGATGGCCTTCTCGGTCCTGATGGCGGGCGTCGGCAACCTCAGCCTCGCCCACCTCGACCAGGACCGGATCGCCGGCGCCGTCGCCGGCTACTAAAAGCGCCTAGCGGCTGACCAGCTCGCGCAGGCCCGCCTCGTCGAGGATCTCGGTCCCGAATTTCTCCGCTTTGGCGAGCTTGGAGCCGGGGTTGTCGCCGGCGACGACGTAGTCGGTTTTCTTCGAGACCGAGCTGGTCACCTTGCCTCCGGCCAACTTCACCAGCGCCGCCGCCTCGTCGCGGGTCAGCTCCGGCAGGGTGCCGGTGAGGACAACCGTTTTCCCTTCCAGCGGCCCGCCCTCCTGGCGCCGTTCGCCAGGGTCGGCCTCCAGTCGCAGGCCCTTCTCGCGCAGCTTCTCGACCAGCGCCCAAGTGGCGTCGTCGGTGATCGACTCGCTGATCTGCACCGCCATGATCGGCCCCACTCCCTCGACCTCCTCGATCGCCCCGGGGTCGGCCTCGTGCAGAGCGTCGATCGAGCCGAAGTGGTCGGCCAAGGCCTCGGCGGTGACGAAGCCGACACCGGGCAGGCCGAGCGCGTAGAGGACGCGTTTGAAGGGCCGGCGGCGGGAGGCCTCGATCGAGGCGACGAGATTGCGGGCCGAGGTCTCGCCGAAGCGATCCAGCTCGATGAGTCTCTCCTCGGTCAAGTCGTAGATGTCGGCGACGTCGGCGATCAGGCCTTCCTGGAGGAAGCGCAGCGCCTGCTTTTCCCCCATCCCGTCGATGTCCATCGCCCCCTTGCTGACGAAGTGTTTGACGGCCTGGAACGACTGCCCGGGGCAGCCGGTGCGGTTGGGGCAGATCGTGAAGACCGAGTCCGGCGGCTTGATCGTCGGGGTTTGGCACTGAGGACACTTTTGGGGCGGCTTCGGTCTCCGAGCGCTCGGGTTCTTCCGCGGCAGCTTCGGCGAGACCACCTGGGGGATCACGTCGCCGGCCCGCATCACCACCACCTCGTCGCCCTCGCGCACGTCCTTGCGCGCCAGGTCCTCCTCGTTGTGGAGGGTGGCGGTGGTGACGGTGACGCCGCCGACGTGGACCGGCTCCAGCATCGCGAAGGGGACGAGGTGGCCGGTGCGGCCGACGTTCCAGACGACCTTCTTCAGCTTCGTCGTCGCCGTCGTCGGCGGGAACTTCCAGGCGATCGCCCAGCGCGGCTCGCGGCCGACGACACCGAGCTCGCGCCAGAGCGCCTTCTCGTCGACCTTGACGACGACCCCGTCGATCTCGTAGTCGAGCTCGTCACGGCGCTCCTCCCACCAGCGGCAGCGCTTGACGACGCCCTCGACGCCCTGGTGGTGGTCGGTGTCGGGGTTGACCTTGAAGCCCTTCTCGCCCAGCCATTCGACCTCGGCCATGTGGGTCGGCAGATCCAGCCCCCGCACCTGCCCGATCCCGTAGAACCAGGTCGAGAGCGGCCGTTCCGCGGCCAGCGCCGGGTCGAGCTGGCGGATCGAGCCGGCGGCCGAGTTGCGCGGGTTGGCGAAGGTCGGTTCCCCGGCCTCGGCCCGGCGCTCGTTCAGGGCTTTGAAGGCGGCGATCGGCAGGTAGACCTCGCCGCGGACTTCGATCAGCGCCGGAGCGTCCCCCTTGATCCGCAGCGGCACCGAGCCGATCGTGCGCAGGTTCTGGGTCACGTCCTCGCCGATCCGCCCGTCGCCGCGGGTGGCGCCGCGGACCAGGACGCCGTTTTCGTAGGTGAGGGTGATCGCGAGGCCGTCGATCTTCGGCTCGGTCGTGTAGCTGAACTCCGAGGCGGCGATGTCCATCCGCTTGAGGTGGTTGGCGATCCGGTTCTCCCAGCCGCGCAGCTCCTCCTCGTTGCGGGCGTTGCCGAGCGAGAGCATCTGCTCGAGGTGCTCGACCTGCTCGAATCGATCCAGCGGCGGCGCCCCCACCCGCTGCGTCGGCGAGTCCGGCGTCCGCAGCTCCGGGTGCTCCTCCTCGAGCGCCCGCAGCTCGTTCAGCAGCGCGTCGTATTCGTCGTCGCCGATCTCAGGGTCGTCGAGGACGTAGTAGAGGTGGTTGTGGTGGGCGAGTAGCTCCCGCAGCTCCTCCGCGCGCTGCTGGTGGGAGGTGCTCACGCCGTCGCCGCGCTGGCCGCCAGCATCTCCTCGAAGCCCCAGCTCTGCAGCCGCTCGATGCCGCCGTGGTCGGTGAGGTCGAAGTGGATCGGGGTGACGGCGATCCTCCCCTGCGCGACCGCGTGGAGGTCGGTCCCCTCGATCTCCTCGTAGCCGGGCTGCCAGCCGTAGATCTCGTAGTGCTTGCGCCCGTCCGCCTCGCGGACCAGCTTCAGCTTGTCGTTATAGATCCGTTTGCCGAGTTTCGTCACCTCGATCCCGGTCGGCTCGGTGCAGGGACAATTGACGTTGATCAGGGTCGCCTCTGGCATCGACTCCTCGCGCAGGCGGCTGACGAGCTGGGCGGTGAAGGGGCCGGCGACGGTGAAGTCGAACTTGCCGCTGACGTAGCCGAGGCCGCCGGCGGAGGACTGCTGGGAGACCGCTATAGCCGGGATCCCGAGGACAATTCCCTCCAGCGCCGCGGCGACGGTCCCCGAGTAGGTGATGTCGTCGCCGAGGTTGGCGCCGTGGTTGATCCCGGAGACGATCAGGTCCGGGCGGCCGCCGACCAGACCCAGCTCGGCGAAGCGGACGCAGTCGACCGGGGTGCCATCGGTGGCATAGCCGACGCGGCCGTCTTCGAAGGTGACCTCCTCGACGGTGAGCGGCGAGCGGGTGGTGATGCCGCGCCCGATGGCGCTGCGGTTGGAGTCGGGGGCGATGACGTCGACCTCGACCCCGTCGAGCTCGACCAGGGCGCGGCGGGCGGCCTGCAGCCCCGGGGCGGAGATGCCGTCGTCGTTGGTGAGGAGGATGCGCACCAGATCGATTCTAGGAGGTGGGGCGGGGCACTCCCGCCCGGACAAACGTCGGCCTAATTAGGCCGACATTTTGAG
>JBIOVP010000125.1:0-8772 GCA_044867815.1 Solirubrobacterales bacterium
GACCTCACCTCGATCGCCCTCGCCCTCGCCACCCAGGCCGAAGGCGAGGTCCTGATCTTCGAGAAGATGTTCGAGAACCGTCTCTTCTTCGTCGACAAGCTCGTCGCGATGGGCGCTCGGATCACGCTGTGCGATCCCCACAGGGCGATTGTCAGCGGTCCGAGCCGGCTTCACGGCGAGCGCGTCTCCAGCCCCGACATCCGCGCCGGGATGGCGATGCTCATCGCCGCCTGCGCGGCTGAGGGGACCTCGGAGATCGGCGAGATTCGTCAGATCGACCGCGGCTACGAGCAGATCGACGAGCGCCTGCGCGGCCTCGGCGCCCAGATCGAACGCGTATCTGCAGAGGTCCCCGCTTAGCAGGGGATTTGCAGTCGCCCGCGTAAGGTCAGGCCGATGATCCACCCGATCCCACCGGGAACGCGCGATGTGCTGCCCGACGAGATGCGCGAGCTGCGCAGCCTCAAGCGCGCCCTGCTCGAAGTCTTCGAAGGGCGCGGTTACGGCGAGGTGGCGACGCCGGCGATCGAGTACGACGAGGTGATGTCCCGGGGAGACGGTCGCGCCGCCCGCTCCTCCTACCGCTTCTTTGACGAGAGCGGCGAGCTGTTGGCGCTGCGCTCTGACATGACGGTGCCGATCGCCCGTCTCGTCGCCGGCCGCTACGCCGACAGCGAGCCTCCCTATCGTCTTTGTTACCTCGCCAGCGCCTACCGCGCCGTGCGCCCGCAGAGCGGGCAGCTGCGCGAGTTCGAGCAGGCCGGCGTCGAGCTGATCGGGGCCTCTGCCGCCGAGGGGACGGTCGAGGTGATCGAGGTCCTCGAGGCGGCACTCGACGCCGCCGGCCTGGACCGGGCGGTGATCGGACTCGGCGACGCCGACCTCTACCGGCAGCTGCTGGAGGAGGTCGGGGTCGAGGGGGAGGCGCGGGACCCGGTCCTCGCCAGCCTCGCCACACATGACCTCGTCGGGCTGGAGCAAAGGCTCTCCGAGGCCGGGATCGGTGCCGAGCGGGTCGAGACCTGTGTTGGGCTGACCCAGCTGCGCGGCGGCAAGGAGGTGCTCGAGCAGGCGCGCGGGCTCGGGGGGGAGGCCGTCGAGCGGGCGATCGCCCGGATCGGCGAGACCTACGAGGAGCTGGAGCGCCGCGGCGCCGCCGACCGCGTCCAGATCGACCTCGGCCTGCTGCGTGACCTCGGCTACTACAGCGGCGCGATCCTCGAGGTCTACGACCCCGCCCTCGGCTATGTCCTCGGCGGCGGCGGCCGCTACGACGGGCTGATGAAGAGCTTCGGGCTGGACCTCTCCGCCGCCGGCTTCGGTCTCGACCTCCAGCGCGTCCACACCGCCCAATTGCAGGAGCAGGGAAGGGACCCGTCATGAGCGCGCTGAAGATCGCGGTCCCCCGCGGCGCCCTCTTCGGGGAAACGCTCGACGTCCTCGAGGCGGCCGGGATCGACACCGCCGAGCTGCGCGGCGGCTCCCGCTCGCTGATCTTCGAGACCTCCGGGGTGACCCTGGTGACCGTGCGGCCTTCCGACGTGCCGACCTACGTAGAGGCCGGCGCCGCCGACCTCGGCATCACCGGCAAGGACGTCCTGCTCGAGCAGTCCGACCGCGTCGTCTACGAGCTGCTCGACCTCGGCTACGGACGCTGCCGCATGGTCCTCGCCGCTCGCACCGGCAACGACCGCCTGGCGGAAGCGCAGCGCCGGCTGGGGAGGCTGCGGATCGCGACCAAGTACCCGCGGATCGCCGAGCGCTACTTCGAGTCGACCGGCCGCCAGGTCGAACTGGTGGAAGTCAAGGGCTCGGTCGAGCTGGCGCCGCTGGTCGGGCTCGGCGACGGCATCGTCGACCTCGTCGCCACCGGCCGCACCCTGGAAGAGAACGAACTCGAGGTGCGCGAGGAGATCGTCGAGTGCACCGCCCGCTTCGTCGCCAACCGCGTCTCCCACAAACTCCGCGCCGCCGAGATCGACGAGCTGACCGCGAAGCTGCGCGAGGCGAGCCGGCGATGAGGGCGCGGGACTTCAAGTGGCGTGACGCCTTCGAGACCGCCGAGGAGCTGCGCGAGTGGGCGGGCGCGGCCGCTCCCGCGGTCGACGTCGCGCCGATCGAGCACGCGGTCCGCGGCGGCGGCGACGAGGCGGTGCTGGAGCTGACCAGCCGCTACGACGCGCCGGGGGCGGCGCTGACGGGCCTGCGGGTCGATCCCGCCGACGCCGAGGCCGCTCTCGCGGTGGTCGAACCGAAGCTGAGGGCGGCGCTGGAAGCGGCGGCGGCCAACATCAGGATCGTCGCCGAGGCGCAGATCGCCTCCGAGCGCACCGTCGAGCTCCCGGCCGGACAGAAGGTGAAGCTGCGCGAAGTGCCGGTCGCGGCGGCGGGGGTGTACGCGCCGGGCGGCCGTGCCGCCTACCCGTCCTCGCTCTTGATGTGCGCGATCCCGGCGCAGGTGGCGGGGGTCGAGCGGATCGCGGTCGCCTCGCCGCCGGGGGCCGACGGCCGCGTCCACCCGCTGGTGCTTGCCGCCGCGGCGCTCTGCAAGGTCGAGGAGGTCTACGCGATGGGCGGCGCCCAGGCGATCTTCGCCCTCGCCTACGGCACCGAGACGATCGTCCCGGTCGACGTCATCGCCGGCCCCGGCAACGCCTGGGTGCGCGAGGCCAAGCGCGCCGTCTACGGCCAGGTCGGGATCGACTCGCTCGCCGGCCCTTCCGAGCTGATGCTGATCGCCGGCCACGACACCGACCCGCAGTGGGCGGCGCTCGACCTCTGCGCGCAGGCCGAGCACGGGCCGGAAAGCCCGCTGGTCGCCGTTGCCGTCGAGGAGCGGGTGCTGGAGGCGATCGCTGAGGCCGCCGAAGTCGCGGCCACCTCCCGTCCCAGCGTCGCGGAGGCGCCGCTGGCGCTGGTCCAGGTCCCCGACGCCGAGGCGGCGATCGCGCTCGCCAACGCCTATGCGCCCGAGCACCTGGAGCTGCTGGAGACCGACGCGGCGCTGCTCGCCGATCGGGTCACCACCGCCGGCTGCGTCTTCGTCGGCCGCCACGGCGCCACCGCCTTCGGCGACTACCTCGCCGGTTCCAACCACGTGCTGCCGACCGGCGGCGCCGGCCGCTACGCGGGGCCGCTCGGTCCCGGCGCCTTCCGCCGCCGCATCTCCAACGTCGAGATCGACGCCGCCGCCGCCGAGCTGGCGCCGCACGTCGACGCCCTCGCCCGCGCCGAGGGCTTCCCCGTCCACGGCGAGTCAGCGATGATTAGGAGCCACTCATGAGCCGCACCTCCGAAAAGCAGCGAGACACCGCCGAGACGCAGATTCGGCTTTCCCTCGACCTCGACGGGGGCGAGGCGAGCGCCGAGACCGGCGTCGGCTTCCTCGACCACATGCTCGACCTGCTGGCCCGCCACGGCCGCCTCGGGTTGAAGGTCGAGGCCAACGGCGACCTGGAGACGGGCGCCCACCACACGGTCGAGGACGTCGGCATCGTCTTCGGGCAGGCGCTCGACGAGGCGCTCGGCGACCGCGCCGGGATCCGCCGCTACGGCTCGGCCCTGGTGCCGATGGACGAGTCTCTGGCCGAGTGCGCAATCGACATCTCCGGCCGCCCATACTGCAACTTCGCCGCCGAGCTGCCGGTGGTCTCGATCGCCGGCTTCGACAGCGAGCTGGCCGAGGAGTTCTTCCGCGCCGTCGCCAACAGCGCCAAGCTGACCCTGCACATCTGGGTCCGCTCCGGCACCAACGCCCACCACATGATCGAGGCCTCGTTCAAGGCCTTCGCCCGCGCCCTGCGGGTCGCCGTCTCGATCGACCCCGAGGAGAGCGGCGTGCCCTCGACCAAGGGGACGCTGAGCGAATGAGCGCGCGGATCGCGATCCTCGACTACGGGATGGGCAACCTGCGCTCGGCCGAGAAGGCGCTCGAGCACGTCGGCGTCACCGCCAGGATCAGCCGCGACCCGATCGAGGTGCAGGCCGCCGACGGGGTGATCCTTCCCGGCGTCGGGGCGATGCCGCGGGCGATGGAGCGGATCCGCGAGTACGGGCTGGACGAGCTGATCGCCGAGCGGCGCGCGGCCGGGGTGCCGATCCTCGGCATCTGCCTCGGGCTGCAGCTGCTGTTCGAGTCGACGGCCGAGTTCGGCGGCTCCGACGGGCTGGGCCTGTTGGAGGGACCGGTCGGCGCGCTCGAGGCCGAGGGCCTGAAGGTCCCGCACATCGGCTGGTCGCCGGTGCGCTGGGAGCGCGACTCGCGGCTGACCGAGGGGCTGCCGTCCGGGACGCCGTTCTACTTCGTCCACTCCTTCGCGCCGCGGCCGCGCGGCGAGGATCTGCTCGGGACCGCCGAGTACGGCAGCCGCTTCGCCTGCGCGGCCGAGCGCGAGAACGTATTCGGCGTCCAGTTCCACCCCGAGAAGTCGAGCAGCGCCGGTCTGCGCCTGCTCGCCAACTTCGCCGGCATCTGCGCCAAGTCGCCCGCGGCCGCGTAAAGAACGCGTGATCCTCTACCCGGCGATCGACATCCGCGGCGGCCAGGCCGTGCGCCTGCTGCAGGGCGACTACGAGCGCGAGACCACCTACGACTCCGACCCCGTCGACGCGGCCCGGCGCTGGGCCGACGAAGGCGCGGAGTTCCTCCATGTCGTCGACCTCGACGGCGCCAAGGCCGGCGAGCCGCGCAACCTCGAGGCGGTGCGCCGGATCGCCGAGGCGGTTCCTTGTCCGATCCAGGTCGGGGGCGGTCTGCGGGACCCCGAATCGGTCTCCACCGTCCTCGCGGCGGGGGCGGCGCGGGTGGTGATCGGGACCGCGGCGCTGCGCGATCCCCAGTTCCTCGACGCCGCTCTGGCGGAGCACGGCGAGAGCGTCGTCGTCTCGGTCGACACCCGCGGCGGCAAGGTCTCGCTCGCCGGGTGGACCCAGACCAGCGACGTCGAGGCACCGGCTGCCGTCGCCGACTTGACCCAGCGCGGAGTCAAGCGCTTCCTCTGCACCGCGATCGAGGTCGACGGGACGATGGACGGGCCGGCCATCCGGGAGCTGAACCAGATTGCCGCCGCCACCTCGGCCCAGGTGATCGCCTCCGGCGGCGTCGGCGAGCTGTCGCACCTGGAAGAGCTCGCCCGCGAGACCGCCCCCAACGTCGAAGGGGCGATCGTCGGCCGGGCGCTGTACGAGCGCAGGTTCACCGTCCCCGAAGCGCTCGCCGCCCTAACCTGAACGCATGGCACTGAAGCGCGTCATCCCCTGCCTCGACGTCAACGCCGGGCGCGTCGTCAAGGGGACCAACTTCGTCGGCCTGCGCGACGCCGGCGACCCGGTCGAGCTGGCCGAGCGCTACGACGCCGAGGGGGCCGACGAGCTGGTCTTCCTCGACATCACCGCCTCGCACGAACAGCGGGAGACGATCGTCGAGCTGGCCCGGCGCACCGCCGACAACGTCTTCATTCCCTTCACGATCGGCGGCGGCATCCGCTCGGTCGAGGACGCGCAGGCGGTGCTCGACGCCGGCGCCGACAAGGTCTCGGTCAACTCGGCGGCGCTGGCGCGCCCGGAGCTGCTGACCGAGCTGTCCGACCACTTCGGCGCCCAGTGCGTGGTGATCGCGATCGACGCGAAGAGGGAAGGGGAGCCTCCGGTTGCTTCTTCGCCCTGCGACGCGCCCGCGACGTGGGGCGTCTACGTCAACGGCGGTCGTAAGCGGGTCGAGGGACGCGACGCCGTCGGCTGGGCCGAAGAGGCGGTTTCCCGCGGCGCGGGGGAGGTATTGCTGACGAGCATGGACCGCGACGGCACCAACGACGGTTACGACCTCGAGCTGACGCGGGCGGTGGCCGATGCGGTCGGCGTGCCGGTGATCGCCTCCGGCGGCGCCGGCGAGCTCTCGCACCTCAGCGACGCCGTCACCGGCGGCCACGCCGACGCCGTCCTCTGCGCCTCGATCTTCCACTACGGCCACTACCGCGTGCGCGAGGCGAAGGAGCGGATGGCGTCCGACGGAATCTCCGTGCGCCTGTAGGCCGCCTGCCGCAGACGCGAGCATCCGCGAGACCGTTCATCGTTGGAGGCCTATGGAAGAGCTTGGCGCGGCGCTGCGGCACGCCCACCCGGAGCTGGAGGCGGTGCGGGAGGCGGCGGAGGATCCGGTCTACCTGGTCGGAGGGGCGGTGCGCGACCTCCTGCTCGGCCACCCGCGGGCCGACGTCGACCTGGTCGTCGAGGGCGACGCGACGGCGCTGGCGGCGCGGCTGGGTGGGGCGAGCGCCGAGCACGACCGCTTCGGCACCGTCAAGGTCGAGGTAGAGGGACACGAGGTCGACATTGCGACGGCGCGGACCGAGACCTATCCCGAGCCCGGCGCCCTTCCCGAGGTGACGCCGGCGGCGAGCGTCGAGGCGGATCTCGACCGCCGCGATTTCACGATCAACGCGATGGCGATTCCGCTCAGCGGCGAGGCGCGGCTGATCGATCCGCACGGCGGTCGCGAGGACCTGGAGCGACGCCTGCTGCGCGTTCTCCACGGCGGCTCTTTTGCCGACGACCCCACCCGGGCGGTCCGCGCCGCCCGCTACGCCTCCCGTTTCGGCTTCACGCTGGAGCCCGAGACCGACCGGCTGCTGCGGCAAGCGGACCTCGCAACGGTTTCCGCCGACCGCCGCCGCGCCGAGCTGGAGCGCCTGGCTGCCGAACCGAACGGGCGGATCGGCCTCGGCCTGCTCGCCGGCTGGGGGATCATCGACCTCCGCCAAGACGGGGTCGAACTGATGGAGGCGGTTGACGATCTGCTCAGGGTCTCCCACTGGGACGAGCTGGTGCCGCGGGAGCAGGCGCTGATCGCGGCGGCACTGGGGCCGGAGGGCTCTGAGGACGTGCTCGCTTCGATGTGGCCGCCGCAGCCGGCCGAGGCGGTCGAGCTGGCCGAGCGGCGCGATCCGGTCGAACTGATCCTGGCACGGGCGATGGGGGCGTCCTGGCTCGACCGCTACCTAACTGAGTGGCGAAGCGTCCAGTTGGAGATCGGCGGTGAGGACCTGATCGCAGCCGGCGTTCCCCAGGGACCCGCGGTCGGCCGCGGCCTCCGCGCCGCCCGCCGGCGCAAGCTGGAAGGCGAGATCTCGGGACGCGATCAGGAGCTGGAGGCGGCACTGGAGGCGGCGCGGACCGGCTGAGCCGTTTTCGCCCGGACGGAGACCCGAGATGGCAGAGCTGATTCACGACATCGACCCGACCAGGGTCCGGGCCAACCTCGAAGAGGCGAAGGCCTTCGCCGGCGAGGGGGTCGAGATTCTCGTCGCCACCAAGTACGTGCCGCTGGCGGAGATGGGGAGGCTGGCGGAGGCCGGCGTCAAGCTGGTGGGAGAGAACCGCCAGCAGGATCTCGCCACCAAGCACGAGCGCTGGGGCGACGCCTTCACCTGGGACTTCATCGGCAACCTGCAGAGCCGCAAGGTGAAGCAGGTGCTGCCGCTCTGCCGGCTGATCCACTCGGTCGCCACCGACTCGGTTCTCGCCCAGCTCGGGAAGCACGCCGAGCCCGGGACCGAGGTTCTGGTCGAGGTCAACGTCTCCGGCGAGGCGGGCAAGGGCGGGGTGGAGCCGGAGGCGCTGGCGGACCTCATCGCCCGCTGCCCGGTCGCCATCGGCGGGCTGATGACGATGCCGCCGTTCAGTGTCGACCCGGAGCACTCGCGGCCCTGTTTTGCCCGCCTCGCGGAGCTCGCCGGCGAGCACGGCCTGCGGCGCCTCTCGATGGGAACCTCGCAGGATTGGCGGGTCGCGGTCGAGGAGGGGGCGACCATCGTCCGGCTCGGCCATGCCCTCTTCGTGTGATTTCGCCTGAAATCTGGGAATAATCTGTAAAGGAGTCGGCCGTTCGAGGCCGAATCAACGCGACAGATGGCCCTACGGGACACTTGGCATAGAGCGCTGGTCTACTTCGGCTTGGCCGAGGATCACGACTACGGCCCCGAGTACGAGGAAGACTTCGAGCCCGAGCCCGGGACCGAAGAAGCCTTCGAAGGCGGCCGCGACCGCGGCGAAGGACGCTCCTCGGTGCGTCGCCTGCCGACCTCGCGCCGGCCCCGCCGCGACGAGATCGACGACATCTTCGCCGACGACGAGCCGATCGCCGCCAGCCGCACCCGCACGCTGCGCCCGGTCTACAACGGCGGGGGCGCCGACGTCCAGGTCCACCTGGTCATCCCCCGCAACTTCAACGACGCCCAGCAGGTCGCCGACCAGTTCAAACGCTCGGTGCCGGTGATCCTCAACCTGCAGACCGCCGACCACGAGCTCTCGAAGCGGATGATCGACTTCTGCTCCGGCCTCACCTACGCCCTCGACGGCGGCATGCAGCGGATCGCCGAGAAGATGTTCCTGCTGACGCCCCGCAACGTCGAGGTCTCCGCCGAGGAAAAGGCTCGGCTTATCGACAAGGGGTTCTTTAACCAGTCCTAGCTTGAGCGTGCGCGCGCGGGTGGGTATGCCTGCGCTGGATGCTCGGCACACCCACCCGCGCCGATGGCTCGGCTGGTCCCGGGGACATGGTTAGTCTCTCGGGCGTGATCGTTGGATTCGTCGGTTCCGGGAGCATGGCCGCCGCTGTGGCGCGCGGTTGGAGTGGGGAGTTCGAGGCGATGCTTTTCTCCGACAGCGGATCGGGTCGTGCTCAAGGGCTGGCTGGGGAGCTCGGCGGAGAGGTTGCTTCGAATGAGGAGATTGCTCGAAGGGCCGATCTCGTTCTTTTGGCGGTTAAGCCGAACA
>JBIOVP010000126.1:0-11760 GCA_044867815.1 Solirubrobacterales bacterium
CCGTTTGCGGCTCAGGCTGGGGTTGAGCTGAGAAAGCAACGGAGGCGCGGTTCTACCTCGTTGCAGGTATCGGCGCGGAACGGCGAGCGCAATCCCAGTCAAACTGAAGTCAGTCGCTGCCCAACCCATTCCAGCGATTTCCAAAAGCCCGGAACGAGACTCGAACTCGTGACCCCTTCCTTACCATGGAAGTGCTCTACCAACTGAGCTATCCGGGCGGGTCGGCTTCCCTGCGGAGCCGTGCGCTCAGGACGATTCTAGACGGTGGCGGGGGATCAGCGGCGGACCCAGGGCATCGCCACCGCGAGTTTCCAGACGTCCTCGATCCGGCGCAGGACGATCGTCGGCGTCAGAGTCCTGGTGAAGGGCGCCCCTTCCGAGCCGGCGGAGGTGACGAGCCAGCGCTCGCTGCCGAGGGCGACCTCGCCGGCGAGGACGATCGAGCTCTCCTGGACCTCGATCCGGGAGCCGACGACGATCAGCTGGTGGAGGATCGGTTTGATCTCCTCCCGTCCCCGCACCGCGGTGGCGTCGGGGGTGAGCAGGCAGGCGTCCTTGGCGAAACAGCTGGCCGCGCCCTCAAGGTCGCCGCGGCTGATCGAGGCGGCGAGCGCCCGCGTGCTCTCTCGTGGAGTGCGGGCACCCGCGATTACCGCCATCGGCCTAGATGAACTTCGAGGGCTGGAAGCGGCAGTAGCGGAATTCAAAGTCGAGCACGGTGTTGTTGGCTCGATCCGCCGTCGATTTCAGCCGCAGGACCATCTTCTGGGCCTGGGTCTTTTCGCCGGCCTTGAGCTTGCGGCCGAGCGTTTCGAACAGGGTGACCTCTTCCTTGACGTAGTTGAGCCACTTGGTCAACCGGGTTGCGTCTTCCGGCGGCTTCGGGACCGCGAGCAGTTCGGTGCGGGTGCGCTTCAGCGCCCGGGCGGCGGCGAAGACTTTTTTGGAAGCGGGCCCGAGCTTCCCTTCCTTGACCAGCTTCCGAACGCCTTTGAGGATCTTTTCATTGGCTTCGGTGTTGACCTTGCAGATCGGTTCCACTTCGGCCTTGTAGGTCTGCCGTTCCGCGTCATCCGCAAAAGACGGCACCGCCGTCAGCAGCGCGGCGAAAACAACCAGTGGCACGATCAGCTTCTTCCCGGGCATCGATACCTCCCTATCTCGTTGCGAACCCAGCCGGGGGCATCATAGGTTCTCGATCACCCGGGTCGATGATCACTCTGGGCATCGGGTTGACCACTTTGCTCTATCCGATCTGTAGCTTCCCCCGGGTGCGCCCCCGGCTCCGTTTGCTCTTTGTCCTCTTCATAACCCCGATCTTGCTCGCCGGCTGCGGCGGGTCCGAAGACGCCTCGCGAACCGCGCCCGCGGCCACGGAGTTCCCGTCGGCGAAGGGGAAGACGATCGGGGACCTGCTGCACGATTCCGGAGCGAAACCCGCGAAGCTGGTGATCGCGCCGGCGGCGCAGGCATTCGATGTCGGCGAGAACCGCTACTCGTTCGGCGTCTTCACCCTCGGCCAGGAACAGGTCGACGACGCCGACGTCGCCCTCTACTTCGCCAAGGACGCGAAGGGGCCGGTGCAGGGGCCGCTGCCGGCCCGGGTCACTTCGCTGGAGACGAAGCCCGCCTACCGGGCCCAGGACGCGGGCGCTCCCGGCGAGGCGACGACGATCTACGTCGTCCCGAAGGTCGACTTCGACCGCAACGGGCCCTGGCTGGCGATCGCGATGCTGAAGGGGAAGGACGGGCTGGAGGTATCGCGGATAACCGCCACCCCGGTGGTCGGCGAGTTCCCGAAGATCCCTCAGGTCGGCGACAAGGCGCCGGTGATCCACACCCCGACCGCGGCGGACGTCGGCGGCGACATGGCGAAGATCGACACCCGGGTCCCGCCCGACCAGATGCACCAGGTCGACTTCGCTGACGCCGTCGGGAAAAAACCGATCGTGCTCGTCTTCGCCACGCCCGCCCTCTGCCAAAGCCGGGTCTGCGGCCCGGTCGTCGATGTGGCCCAGCAGGTGGCCGACGCCTACGGCGACGAAGCGGACTTCATCCACATGGAGATCTGGAAGGACAACGATCTCAGCAAGGGTCCCCGCCCCCAGGTCCAGGCCTACAACCTGGAAACCGAGCCCTGGACCTTCCTGATCGACGGCAACGGAATCGTCCGCGACCGCATCGAGGGCGCTTTTGGCGTGTCTGAACTGGAAGAAGCGATGCGGACCATCGTTCCTGGCTGATCGGCCAGGGCTCCGCTACGCTTCGCAGGGCCGGTCAGGGGACCGGCGAGAGGTGCCCGCTGGGAGGCAGGGTCGAAGGCAAAACGACGCTGCAAGGAGCGATATGAAGCACAGGCTGGCAGTCCCTCTTCTCGTCCTCGGGCTTTGCGCCCTGCTGGGATCCCTCGCAACCCCGGCGATGGCCGCCAAGGGCGGCGGGCAGAAGAAGAAGCAGGCGACCAGGACCTTCGAAGTCTGCAAGCACGGCTGCCGCTTCCGGACGATCCAGATGGCGGTCAACGCCGCCGGCTCGTTCAAGGGCAGGAAGAAGAACGCGAAGGTGAAGGCCGTCGTCGCCGTGCGCCCGGGCAAGTACGTCGAAGGCGTCGTCCTCGACGGCACCCTGCGCAAGAAGAGCTTCGACGACCTGACGATCAAGGGGACGAAGAAGAACCGCAAGAAGGTCGTCCTCGAGGGCAGGAACGCGAAGGGGGAGCTCGGCGCCGCCCAGAACGGGATCGAGGCGATCAGCGTCGACGGGCTCGTGCTGGAAAATATGTGGGCCCGCAACTACCAGTCGAACGGGTTCTTCATCCACGCCGCGACCGAAGGCGGTCAGCACTGCGACGGCTACAGGATGAACAACCTGCTGGCCTCGGCCAACCGCTCCTACGGCCTCTTCGCCAAGTACTGCTACGGCGGCAAGATGACCAACAGCGCCGGCTACCACCACGGCGACTCCGCCTTCTACGTCGGCGAAACGCCCTGCGACAGCAAGAGCTGGAGCAACCACGGCGTCGCGCCGCCCCCCGCGCCCTGCCAGCGGAAGCCGAAATGGACGCTGCTGAAGAACCTCCGCAGCTACGAAAACGTGCTCGGCTACTCGGGGACGAACTCCAAGTACGTGAAGATCGTCGAATCGGCCTTCTACAACAACGGGGCCGGGATCGTTCCCAACACGCTCGACAGCGAGGGCTTCGAGCCGAACGGGTGGAACGTGTTCGAACGCAACGACGTGTTCTGGAACAACTACAACTACTTCCTCGCCGGCTCGAAGTTCCACACCGTCTCGGGCGGGCTCGGCCAGGTCGCGGGAGCGACGGTCAACTACCCGACCGGGGTCGGGATCGTCCTCTACGGCGGCGCCGACAACGTCGTCAGGAAGAACAACGTCTTCGGCAACTACAAGTGGGGGATCGCCTCCTTCTCCGGACCGGGTGAAGTCTTCGTCGCCAACGAGGGCGACGACGCCAAGAACATCAACAACCAGATCGTCGAAAACACGATGGGACGCGAAGGCGCCGACCCGAACGGGGAATTCGACTTCTGGAACGACAACACCGGCGGCGGCAACTGCTGGAGCGGCAACACCGCCGGAGCGACCTTCGCGCCGGGCAACGGCAAAGTGCCGGTGAGCGAGATCTACCCGGGCTGCCCGCAGGCCGAAGTCCTCGCCGACCAGGTCCGCAGCCTCGACATCGAAGCCGGGCTGCAGATCAACCTCGGGGAAGAAAGCGACCCGAAGACGATCCTCGGCTACGCGTCCTCGAACCCGCCGCAGAACCAGCAGTGCAGCTGGGTCCGGCGCGTCGCCGCGCACCCGGCGTTCGAGAAATTCCAGCCGGTCGAGGTGGCGCCGCAACCGGGCGAGGTGGGCTGCAAATGAGACGCGCGATGACGCTCAGGGTCCTGATCCCCGCCTGCTGCCTCGCCGCGATCGCCCTGCTGGGGGCGGCCGCGGCCGCGGCGCAGGCGCCGAAGAAGCCGCCGGTGAAGGTGACCGTGAACGACTTCTACTTCGCCCCCACCGCGGTGACGATCCGCAAAGGGCGGGCGGTGAAGTGGGTCTGGTCGGCTTACAACACCTATCCGCACGACGTCCACCTGAAGCAGGGGCCGAAGAACCTGAAGAACAAGTCCCGCTTTTCGACCACGACGACGGCGGTGACCGACGCTCGTTTCCAGCGGACCTTCGAAGTGCCGGGCGCCTACAAGTTCATCTGCACGGTGCACCCGTCGGAAATGAAGATGACGGTCACCGTCAAGAAGTAGCATGGCGCCGGACCCGATCGATCGCCGGGGGTTCCTCGCCCTCTCCGGCGGGGCGCTGCTCTGCACGATCGCCGGCCAGGAGGTGGCGACCGATCAGGGGCAGATCGACGTCGAGGGGCTGGCGCGCGAGGTGAAGGTGCCGCCGAAGGTGACGGCGGCGGAGTGGCGTGGCGACCGGACGGGGGAACGGCGGCTGGCGGCGCTGCCGAGCGGCGGCCGCACGCGCGAGTACTGGATCGCGGCGGAGCCGGTGCAGTGGGACATCGTCCCCACCCACCGCGACCAGATGATGGCCCAGAAGGTGAAGCAGGGGAAGACGCGGTTCGCCGCCTACGGCTACCGGCTCTACTCCGAAGGCTTCAAGAGCCCGCTCGGGAAGGCGACGGTGCCGGGGCCGCTGATCGAAGCCGAGGTCGGCGACACCGTCGTCGTCCACTTCCGCAACAAGCTCTCGGCGCCGGTGACGATCCACCCGCACGGGATCTTCTACGCCAACGAGATGGACGGCGCCTACAAGGGCAGGTGGACCGACCCCGGCGGCTTCGTGCAGCGGAACCGCACCTTCACCTACGTCTGGGAGGCGCACGAAGGGACCGAAGGCACCTGGCTCTACCACGACCACGGGCCGATGGACCCGCTGCCGGTGTTCAAGGGCCTGTTCGGGCCGCTGGTGATCCGCAAACCGGGGGAAGCGCCGGCCAACGCCGAGTTCTTCCTCGCCTTCCACACCTTCGACCCCTCGATCACCGGGCTGAAGGGGACCTACTACTGCGTCAACGGCAAGGCCTACGCCGGCAACACGCCCACCCTGGAAGCTCGGGTCGGGCAGCGGGTGCGCTTCCACGTCTACGGGATCGACAACTTCTTCCACACCTTCCACCTGCACGGCCACCGCTGGACCGAACCGGACGGGCGCAACGTCGACAACAGGACCTTCGGGCCGGCCGACTCCTTCTCCTTCGAGCTGGTCGAGGACAACCCGGGGCGCTGGTTCTACCACTGCCACGTCTTCCAGCACCTGCACCAGGGGATGAACGGTTGGTACCTCGTCTCCTAGCGGCGACGGTGTCGCTGGCGCTGGTCTTCCCCACGAGCGCGGCGGCCGTCAACACCCGCGTCTCGATCTTCGACTACGCCTGGTCCCGGCCCCAGGTCCACGTCGACCTCGGCGAGAAGGTGACCTGGGACTGGCTCGGGCCGGACCTGGCGCACTCGGTGACGGGGGTCTCCCCCAACTCCGTCCAGTGGGACTCCGATCCGGGCACCGACGCTCCCGCCCACCGCGCCGGCGACAGCTACACGCTGCAATTCCCCCAGCCGGGTGAGTACTTCTTCCAGTGCAAGCTGCACGCGGCGGTGCGGGGCGAGGTGATCGTCTCCGGCGTCCCCGGCAACCCCGACTCCGACCCCGGCCCGCAGCCGCCCTTGAACCTCGACCTGAAGCCGCCGACCCTGGGGTCGATGACGCTGGCGAAGCGGCAGGCGAGGGGGCCCAAGGGGCTTGGGTTCAGCGTCCAGATCAGCGAGCGGGGGACGCTCGACGCCGAGTACTACCGGTTGAACTCGAAGGGCCGGCGCGTCTACAACGGGTTCAAGACCTGGGGGGCGTTCATCGGCGTCAACCACCTGCGCCTGGGCGCGCGGTGGAAGCACTTCCGGGCGCGGCCGGGGCGCTACCTGGCCGTGCTGCGGGCGACCGACGAAGCGGCCAACGAATCGAAGTCGCTGCGCAAGCGCTTCACGATCGTCGGCTAGAGGAGCGTTTGCGGCGGCGTTTGCCAGAGGGGTTGGCGGCGTCGCGGAGGGTGCGTTCGCCCGCTTTCTCGGTCGACTCGCCCATCGTGATCTGGAACATCGCCAGCAGCGCGTCGGAGGCGAGCGGGCGCATCCGGTCCAGCGCCTCACGCACCTTCGGCCAGTCCTCCTCGGGGCGGCCGGCCTTGTCGAACGGCCCCCAGATCTCGCGCACGAAGAGCTCGACGAAGGTCCGGGCCACCTTCTCGGAGGCGCGGCGCAGCTCCTCGGCGGTTTCGACCGCCGCTTGCGGGGAGACGCCAAGTTCGATCAGCGCCTCGCCGGCGCGCTGCAGGCGGGGGCTGATCACCTCGATCTTGCCGTCGGGCAGCTGGCGCAGGACGCCGAGCTTTTCGCTGCGTCCGATCAGTCGCGGGTCCAGGGTGTCGACGCCCCAGGCCGCCGCCAGCTCTGCTTCGTCGAAGATTTCCGGCGTCTCGTCCTCGAAGGGGGCGCGGACGGCGCGGGCGAAGTCGACCATCTCGCGGGAGGAGCCCTCGCTGGTCTCCAGCACGCGGCGGATCGCCTCGAGGTTGAGGCCCTCGGCCTGCATTTCCCGCGTCAGCTCGATCCGGGCGACGTGGTCCTCGTTGTAGTAGCCGGTGCGGCCGTGGACCTCGGGCGGCGGCAGCAGACCGCGGGTCTGGTGGGCGCGGATGTTGCGGATCGTCATTCCGGTCCGCCGCGCCAGCTCCCCGATCGTCATCTTGCCGTCGGGCTTGGCCTTCTGCCCTTTGCGGCTGCTCATCGGCCCATGGTAAGCGGCAGGCGCTGCCCGTTCATCTTTTTCGCCGCCTCCGAACAGAGAAATGCGATCGCGGCGGCGATGTCCTCGGCCGGGGTGAAGGTGGGGAAGTCCTTGTCGGGTTCCTCTTCCCGCATCCGCGGCGTGAGGATCGCGTCGACGACGACGATGTTGGCGGTGGCGGTGACGCCTTCGAAGCCGTCGGCGAGGGCGAGCGTCCAGGCCTCGGCCGCGGCCTTGGCGGCGGCGTAAGAGGCGTTGGTGGCGGTCGGCGCCTGCGCCTGCTTGGAGGAGACGAGAACGAAGCGGCCGTTGGCGCTGGTGGCGAGCTGGTCGTGGAAGGCGCGGGTGGTGTGCTGGACGGTGCGGATGAGGAGGTCATGCAGCAGCTCCCAGTCGGAGAGCGGCGCCTCCTGCAGCGGCTGTCCACCGCGCCAGCCGCCGACCAGGTGGACGAGCCCGTCGACGCGCCCGAAGCGCTCGACGAGGGCGGCGCACCACTCGCGGGCGGCGTCCTCGTCGAGGAGGTCGACCGTGCGCCCGTCCCAGCGCTCGGGCGGGAGGTCGAGGTCGGCGGCGAGCGAGTCGAGCGTCTCCCGCGACCGGTCGGTCCCGGCGACGGTCGCGCCGGCCTCGGCGAGCTGCCGAGCGACAAGCGGCCCCAGCCCACCCCCACTCCGGCGATTGCGATCACGCGGTCATCGAGCACAGCGACATCTTCTCAAGCGACCGAATCAAGATCTTTGTCTGAAATTTTCTGTCTGCACCGGTTGCAATGATCTTCGTATGGAAACCGCTTCACCCACGAGCACCCCGCACCGTCGCGAGCGCGCAGTCAACCGCCGTTTCCAAGGTGACATCGGCGAGCTGTCGGCGATGGAGTGGTTGGCGAGCCGCGGAGCGACCGTCTGGGTTCCTTTCAACCACAGCCCTCACATAGATTTGATGGCCGAATGGGACAACAAGTTGATCAGAGTCCAAGTCAAAACTTCCACCTTCCGGGGAACGATCAAATCGGGTGGGGAACGCTGGAAAATCGCGATAGCTACCAACGGGGGGAACCGCAGCTGGACCGGCCTGACGAAGAAGTTCGATCCCGCGAAGGTGGATTACCTCTTCGTACTGGTCGGCGACGGGCGACGCTGGTTCATCCCTGCCCACTTGGTCGAGGCCGCTCGCTCGCTTGCACTGGGTGGAACCAAGTACTCGGAGTTCGAGGTGGAGCGAGGAACTCCGTTCGAAGATCTCATCTACGGAAGTGCTGCGCCCAATACAATTGCGGGCGTCCCACCATTAGCGGGGGAGTGCCAGAGCGGTCAAATGGACTTGACTGTAAATCAAGCGGCTATGCCTACGCAGGTTCGAATCCTGCCTCCCCCATTCACCACCCGGCAAGTTCTTCTCCGCCCGAAACGACAGGCGACCTTTCCCAAGGCACCTTGTCAAGAAGCCGGGATCTGTGCCGGCGATCGACTGCGGGTACAGGTCGACGGACCCGGCCGGATCGTCTTCGAGAAGATCTCCGCCCCCGCACCGGAACCACCCACCGCGGACGAAGCGCCCGTCTAGCCTTCCGACGCTTCGAGCCGGGCCTTCATCTGCTCGTTGAAGGCGTTGAGGGCGGAGAAGGGGCGCATGAAGACGGTCAGCTCGCGGACGCGGCCGTCGTCGTCGAGCTGGAGGAAGTCGATGCCCTCGAGCTCGCGGTCGCCGACGGTTGCTTTGAAGCGGAGGACGACGGTGTCGCCTTCGGCCAGCTCGTCGGTGTAGGAAAAGTTCTCCAGCGTCGCCGCCACGTGGGTGATCACGGTGACGACGGTGTCGCGGCCTTCGAAGCCGCGGAAGAGGACGGGGCTGTGGAGGACGACGTCCTCGTGCAGCGCCTCCGTGAGCAGGTCGATGTCCTTGCTCTCGGCGGCGCGGCGGAAGGGGTGCGGCCCGGCCATCGTCCTCACTGTAGCTGGGCGCGGTGGAATACTCACGCCGTGCCAAGCGACCGCTTCTACTCGCGCCTCTCCCACTCGCTGGGAGCGACCGGGCTGCGCCTGGTCGGCAAGCTGAACACCCCCGTCTACCGGCTCAGCGGCGGCCGCATCGGCGGCAGGGTGGGCGGCGGGCCCGTCCTCCTGCTCACCACCACCGGCCGCAGGTCCGGCCAACCGCGCACGGCGCCGGTCCTCTACCTCGCCGACGGCGACCGCTACGTCGTCATCAACACCAACGCAGGCAACGCCAAGACCCCGGCCTGGTCGCTCAACCTCCGCGCCAATCCGGAGGCCGAAGTCGAGGTCGGGCGCAAGCGGGTGAAGGTGCGGGCACGAATCGCCGAGGGCGAGGAGCGCGAGGACCTCTGGCGCCGCCACATGGAGCAATATGAGGGCTGGGACTACTACGAGTCCAAGCTAGACCGCGAGCCCACGGTCTTCGTATTAGAACCGGTCTGACGAGTCCGTCAGGAGGCTTCGCGGAGCATTTGCGCCTCGGGCAAGCGCTTCAGCTTCTTCAGCGTGTTGTTCTCGATCTGGCGGATCCGCTCGCGGGTCACGCCGAACGTGCGGCCGACTTCCTCCAGCGTCAGCGGCTCGGCGCCGGCGAGGCCGTAGCGAAGTTCGATCACCTGCCGCTCGCGGTCGGGCAGCGCTTCCAGCGCCCTCTTCACGCCCTCCTTCTGCAGGTGCTCGCTCGCTTCCTCGAAAGGCTCCAGCACGGCGTCGTCGGCGACGAAGTCGCCGAGCTCCGATTCGTCCTCGTCCCCCACCGGTTTCTCCAGCGAGACCGGCAGCTGCGCGACGCGGAGGATGTCCCGCACGTCGGAGACCGGCCAGCGCAGCTCTTCGGCGATCTCCGCCGGCTCCGGCTCCCGCCCCAGTTTCTGCACCAGCTGCCGTTCGACGTGGGCGACCCGGTTCAGCTTCTCGACCATGTGGACGGGGATGCGGATCGTCCGCGCCTTGTCAGCGATCGCCCGCGTCACCGCCTGGCGGATCCACCAGGTCGCGTAGGTCGAGAACTTGTAGCCGCGGCGGTAGTCGAACTTCTCCACCGCCCGGATCAGCCCCAGCGAGCCCTCCTGGATCAGGTCGAGGAAGCTCAGCCCGCGGCCCAGATAGCCTTTCGCGATCGAGACGACGAGGCGCAGGTTGGCCTCGACCATCTGCCGCTTCGCCAGCATGTCGCCGCGCTCGATCCGTTTCGCCAGTTCGACCTCCTGCTGCGCGGTCAGCAGATCGACCTGACCGATCGCCCGCAGGTAGAGCCGCAGTGAGTCGAGGCTCGGCTCGACGGTGAGGTCGAGCTCTTCCTTCTTCGCCGCGCCGCTGGGTTCGCCGCTGCGCTGGGCTTTGTAGGCGCTGACGCCGTCCTCGGCGATGACGTCGACCCCGTGCTCGACGAGGTGGGCGTGGAGCTGGGTCACCTGCTCCTTGGTGATCTCCACCTCCTCGAGTGTCGAGGAGATCTGCTCGAAGGTGAGGTAGCCGCGCTCGCGGCCCAGCGTGATCAGTCCCTGGAGCTCCTCGATCTCTCCAATCGGGCTGGTCTCCTGGTCGCGCTCGATGACGTCGGACGCGGTCTCCAACGGTTCGATGCTCACTCCGCCGCTCTCCCTCTCCCCGATTCGCGGGGGCCGGCCCCAAAGCTCCGACCGCGGCGAATTATAGGCAGTAAAAACCTTCCAACGTCCGACGAGATCCGTGATGCCGGCCGACGACCCCAGTTGCTTACTATTGGTTAGCCGATGGCCAGTCAGTCGACCGCCACCCCAGCCACCCCCGACGTCCAGGCCGCCCTGCCGGCGACGCAGGTGAGCCTTTCCCGCGTCGGAGTCACCGGCGTCGACAAGGTGATCCGCGTCAAGGCCGACGGCGTCGAGAACCTCTTTTACGCCAACTTCGAGTGCTTCATCGACCTCAACCCGCAGCAGGCCGGCGTCCACATGTCCCGCTTCGAGGAGATCGTCGGCGAGGCGATCGACGAGGTCGTCCTCGGCGAGGCCTTCAAGGCCGAGGTCCTGGCCGCCCACGTCGCCGAGAAGGTGCGCGAGCGCCAGGGCGGCGAGCGGGCCGAGGTCTCGATCACCGCCCGCTACCCGGAGACGGTGCAGACGCCGGAAAGTGGCAGGAGCACCCAGGAGATCTACGTCCTCTACGGCACCGCCGTCGCCTCCGCCCGCGGCACCCGCACCCTGACCGGTGTCGAGGCCCAGGGCATGACCGCCTGCCCCTGCGCCCAGGAAGCCGTCGCCGCCCTCGCCCGCGAGCGGCTCGCCGGCGACGGCTTCGGCGACGAGGAGATCGAGCGGATCCTCGAGCTCGTCCCCGTCGCCACCCACAACCAGCGCGGCATCGGCACCCTCTGGGTCGGCTGCCCCGAGGGCGGCCCGGCCTGGATCGAGGCGCCCGAGCTGCTGCGGATCGTCGAGAGCTCGATGAGCTCGGAGATCTACGAGCTGATGAAGCGCACCGACGAGCGCTCCGTGGTCGTCAAGGCGCACGAAAACCCCCGCTTCGTCGAGGACTGCGTCCGCGAGATGCTGCGCCAGGTGGTCGAGGGCTACACCGACCTACCCGAGCAGACCTTCGTCATGGCCCGCCAGGAGAACCTGGAGACGATCCACCGCCACAACGTCGTCGCCGAGCGCTACGGAACGCTGGGCGATCTGCGGGCGGAGATCGAGAGTGGCGAACACCGCGCGCACCACGTGACGATGCGCGAGTGGCTAGAGGCACCGAGCGCGTAGGAGGGGGCAAGGGCACCCCCTCTCGGAGCACCTCCGCCGCGTGATTCGGGGATTGGCTGTCGCCACAAGGGTTTGTGGCGCGGCTCCATGCTGAGTACCGCGAGGGGGTGCCCTTGCCCCCTCCCCCACACGTCCCTCGGGACGGTCGAGGTCACCCAGCTTTTTTAAAAGAGGGGCCAACCCTGAGAGGCCTTGCAGAGCTCGATCGT
>JBIOVP010000127.1:0-30065 GCA_044867815.1 Solirubrobacterales bacterium
CTGAGGATGATCGCGACGAAGAAGACGAGCACGACCTCGCTGACGATCCAGGAGTTCCGATTCATCCAGTCGCGGACCTTGGGCAGCAGGGTCCGCGCCCGCTCGCCCATTGCGACGACGAGCAGCGCCGGCGCCGCCAGGAAGAGCAGGGTGAGGCCGATGAAGGGCAGCGCCTGCAGGAAGGTGTCGCCGTTGTGAGCGAGGAAGCTTCCGACGCTGACCGCGGTGACGATGTCGCTGGGGAAGAAGCCGAGCAGGAGGAAGCCGAGCACGAGGGCGCTTTTCGGCGTCGCCTGTTGGAGCTTCCCCATCCATTTCGGTGGCTCGCTCTCCTCCCGCTTCATGTAGGTGCGGACGATCGCGAAGAGGAGCAGCGCGAGGACGATGTAGTCGACGGTGGTGAGGCCGGAGTCGGCTTCTTCGGCGCTGCTGCTGGCGCCCTTGGTGAGGAGGAAGGCGGTGGCGACGACGAGCGAGATCGAAATCGCGGCGCCGAGGACATAGGCGCCCGAGAGTCGTTTCCAGGAAGGGCTGGTGGCGAAGAAGAAGCTGCTGATGATCTGCGGCCCGGCGACCATCACGAACGCCATCGGCAGGACCTTGACGAAGTCCATTGACCCCACCCTCTCACAGCGGGCGGCGGGGCGGGCGGCGGGGAACTACGACTTCAGGTCCGCGAGCTCGGGCGCAGCAGTGTCAGCGGCTCCTCGTCGATCTGGGCGGCGAGCCGCTCGACGCTGCGCAGCGTCAGGTTCCGCTCGCCTCGCTCGACGCTGCCCATGTAGGTGCGGTGGACGCCGAGCACCTCGGCGAATGTCTCCTGGCTCATCCCGCGGGCGAGGCGGTACTCGCGCAAGTTCCTGCCGAAGTTGCGCTGCAGCTCGCCCTCCATGAAGGGGAACGCTGCCGCTCCGCTACTTGAAGGTCTACAGACCAATAAGTAGCATCAAAGCTCTATGACGGCGCCTCCACCACCAGCGGTGCTGCCCTAAAGAGCTTCGGCTCAGGTGAAGTGGCGGAGGGGGTGGGATTCGAACCCACGAGACGCCGAAAGACGCCTAACGGCTTTCAAGGCCGCCGCATTCAACCGCTCTGCCACCCCTCCGAAATGCCGTCAGACGAATGCTAGAGATCAGGCAGCGAGCCTGGGCCTGCTCGCCCTGATTGGATTCCCTGATGCGCAGGTTGCTCATCCTCGCCTCGGCGATGATCTTCTTCGATGTCGCGTTCTTTGCCGCGATCGCGCCTTTGCTGCCGGAGTACGTCGACGATCTCGGTCTCAGCAAGGCCGAAGCGGGGGTTCTTTCCGCCGCTTACGCAGCGGGAACGCTGGTGGGGTCGCTGCCCGCCGGGTACGTCGCCAGCCGGTTCGGGCCCCGCCGCACCGTCATCGCCGGCCTCCTCCTGCTCGGATTCGCCAGCGTCGTCTTCGGCTTCGGCGAGGAGATCCTCCTGCTCGACGGTGCCCGCTTCGTCCAGGGGATCGCCGGAGCGCTGATCTGGTCCGGGGCGCTGACCTGGCTGATCAGCGCCGCGCCGGAAGAGAAGCGCGGCTCGGTCATCGGCACCGCCCTCGGCACCGCCGTCGCCGGCGCCCTGCTCGGCCCGGCCCTCGGCGCGATCGCCGGCTCGGTCGGGACCGAACTCGTCTTCAGCTCGGTGCTGGTGGTCACGGTCCTCCTCTCGATCGCCGCCTCGCGCCTGCCGGAGACGCGGGTGCCCGAGCGCCAGAGCCTGCGCGAAGTGATGACGACCCTGGTCAGGCGACCAGTTCTGGAGGCCGCCGCCTTCGTCGCCGTCCCCTCGGTGATGTTCGGCGCGATCGAGGTGCTGGTGCCGCTGCGGATCGACGACCTCGGCGGCGGCCATGGCCTGATCGCCGGCGGCTTCATCGCCGGTGCCGCCCTGGAGGCGATGCTGGCGCCACTGGCCGGGCGCATGTCCGACCGGATCGGGCGGAGACGGCCCTACGTGATCGGGCTCTCGATCTGCGCCGTGGCGATGGCGGGGGTCGCCCTGGCAGGGACCCTCGGCACGGTCCTGGCGGCGCTGATCGTCACCTCGCTTGGCGCCGGCCTCTGCTTCGCTCCGGCTCTGACGCTGATCTCCGACGTCGCCGAGTCGAGCAGCCTTCACCAGGGCTACGCGGCCGGCCTCTCCAACATGGCCTGGGCCTCCGGGCAGGTGATCGGCGGCGTCGGCGGCGGTGTCGTCGCCAGCCTCACCGGCAACGTGCTCCCGAGCCTGGTGATCGCCGTCCTCCTCCTGATCACCGTCGTCTACGCCTATCGGGCGATGCAGGTTGGCAGCGAGCTGCACGGCGCGGCGGAAGGAATCTAGGGGTCGGCCGGTGGCACGATGGCGACGTCGCACCTCCGGCGAGTGGACGAACTGGGCGGGCGACCAGCGCTGCCGGCCCGCGCGCATCCTCAGCCCGACCAGCCGCGATGAGCTGGCGCAGGCGATCGCCGCCGCCGCGAGTGCCGGACAGAAGGTGAAGGTCGCGGGCTCCGGCCACTCCTTCACCGAAGCGGCGCTGACCACCGGAACGATGGTCCGGCTGGAGCGGCTGGCCGGGGTGCTCGACGCCGACCCCGCCTCCGGCCTGGTCAAGGTCGGCGGCGGCACGGTCCTCGCCGACGTCAACCAGGCGCTGGCCGAGCTGGGGCTGGCGATGGAGAACCTCGGGGACATCGACCGGCAGACGATCGCCGGGGCGATCTCCACCGGCACCCACGGGACCGGCGCCCGCCTGCGCAACATCGCCGCCCAGGTGGAGGGGATCGAGCTGGTGCTGGCCGACGGCGGCGTCCGCCACCTCAGCGCCGGGACCAGCCCGGAGCTGCTGCGGGCGGCGCGGATCGGGCTGGGGGCGCTGGGAGCGATCGCCGCCGTCACCCTGCGCTGCGTCCCCGCCTTCACCCTGATGCGGGTCGACGCGCCGCACCCGCGCGAGGAGGTGCTCGACTCATTCGCCGAGCGGGCCGACGGGCACGATCACTTCGAGCTCTTCACCTTCCCCTACGACGACGGGGCCCTGGTGCTGGAGCGCAACCGCACCGAGGAGCCGCCGCGCCCGCGCGGCCGCACCGCCCGCTATTTCAACGACGTCGTCCTCGAGAACTGGGCGCTGGGGGCGCTGGCGGGGACGGGAAAGGCGCTGCCGCGGACGATCCCGGCGCTCTCGCGGCTGGCCGGGCGCCTCGCTTCCGGCAGCCGCACCAGCGATCGCAGCGACCGCGTCTTCGCCAACGAGCGGCGCGTCCGCTTCACGGAGATGGAGTACGGGGTGTCGCGCGAGCATGGCCCGGAAGCGGTGCGACGGGTGATCGAGTGGGTGCGGTCGAACCGCTACCCGGTCTTCTTCCCGATCGAGATGCGGGTCGCCGCCGCCGACGACGCCTTCCTCAGCCCCTCCCACGAACGCGACACCGCCTACATCGCCGTCCACCAGTACCGGGGGATGGAGTGGCGCCCCTACTTCGAGGCGGTGGAGGCGATCATGGACGACTACGGCGGCCGCCCCCACTGGGGCAAGCGCCACTTCCAGACCGCCGCGACCCTGGCGCCGCGCTACCCCGGATGGGAGTCCTTCCAGCGCGCCCGCGACACCCTCGACCCCGGCCGCACCTTCGCCAACGAGTACACCGACCGCGTTTTGGGCCCGTAGTTGCCGACGGGACGATTTCCCTCCATATAAGGGTACTTTCGTCCCATCGATCTAGAGGAAGTTCTTTCCCTCGCCGCGGTAAGTGGGGACCTCGTCGACGATCGCGTCGCCTTCGACCAGGTAGAGGGTGTCGAAGTGCTCGCAGAGCTCGCCGGCTTTGGCGTGGCGCAGGTAGACGCGGTCGCCGACGTCGAGGTCGCCGGCCGGGCGACCGAGCAGCGGCGTCTGCACCTCGCCGGCGCCCTCCTCCTCGTCGAAGCGCAGGCCCTCGGGCAGCCATGGGGCCGGCAGGCGACCCGGGTTGCCGGGGCCGGAGGCGAGGTAGCCGCCGCCGAGGGCCGTCGCCACCCACTCCGAGGGCTTGCGCGTGACCGGCAGCGCGAAGGCCGCGGCGGGGGTGAGGCTGAAACGGCTGTAGTGGTCGAAGAGGACCGGGGCGTAGAAGCCCGAGCCGGCGGTCACCTCGGTTACCGCCTCCTCGGCCGCGGTCAGTTCGAGGCTGCCGGTGCCGCCGCCGTTGACGATCTCCAGCTCGACGAACTCGCTCAGCGCGGCGACGATCGCCGCCCGCCGCCCGGCGATTTCGGCCGCCGAGCGCTTCTGCATGAAGCGGATCGCGGCTCCGCGCAGGCGCTGCCCCGGTGGCAGGTCCCCGACCCCCGAGATCTGCCCCTCGTAGGCCATCAGCGCGTCGAGTTCGATCTGCGGACGCTTCTCGATCTCCCGCGCCAGCGCCACCGCCTGCTCAACCGAGTGGATCGGCGAGCGCTTCGGCCCGATCTTGACCCGCCCCCCGAGCCACCACCAGCTGGCGTCGACGTCGATGCAGACCCGCAGCGGCGGCGCCCCCTTCCCCAGCACCGACCCGAACATCTCCAGATGGCGGACGCAGTCGACCATCACGATCGGCGCCCCCTCCGGATTCGCCGCCGACCGCAGCGCCAGCTCCTCCAACGCCCCCAGGTCGGCGGTCGGGTAGGCGAGCAGCAGATCCTCGAATCCCTGCTCGGCAAGCCACAGCGTCTCCGGCAGCGTGTAGGTCATCAACCCCCGGAACCGCTCATCCCGCCCCAGGATCGCCTCCAGCAGCGCCCGGCAGCGAACCGACTTCGAGGCCACCCGCACCGTCTTTCCCGCGGACCGCTCCAGCATCGCGTCCGCATTCGCCCACATCGCCTCGAGGTCGACGAAGGCAAACGGCCCCTCGACCTCGGCAAAGATCCGCTCGTAGCGCTCGTGGGATTGGGGGGGCAAGGGCACGGCGGCAGCCTATCCCCGCGATTCCCCGTCAATACCTACAATCGTTCACAGCGCCGCGCGCGCACGTGGAGAGGTGGCCGAGTGGCTGAAGGCACTCGCCTGCTAAGCGAGTAGGGGGCGCAAGCTCTCTCGAGGGTTCGAATCCCTCCCTCTCCGCTCCTTTACCGCTTACATAATCCCTCGTTTATTAAATGAGGTTTAGGGTGGGGAGATGGTCCCAGGAGAGAAGGCGACGGGGGGATTCCCCGGAGCGCGGGTAACGCCCGCGGACCCGCGGTACCCCACTCTCGTCCAGGGATTCAACCCGCGCTGGGTCGCCAGCCCGACCTACGTCCAGGTCTGCGGCGACTCGAAACAGGTGCTGAAGGCTGTCGACCTGGCGAAAGGCAGGCGGATCACGGTTCGCTCCGGCGGCCACTGCTACGAGGACTTCGTCTGTGAAAACCAGGGCGGGGTCCTGATCGACCTTTCGCCGATGAACGGCGTCTATCGCGAGGGGACCAGCAACCTCTACTGCGTCGAGGCCGGCGCCACGCTCTGGAACGTCTACAACGCGCTCTACCGCGAGTACGGCCGCACCCTCCCTGGCGGCTCCTGCTACTCGGTCGGCGCCGGCGGGCACTTCACGGGCGGCGGGTACGGTCTGCTGTCCCGGCTGCACGGCCTGACCGCGGACTACCTGGCAGCCGTGGAGCTGGTTCTGGTCGACGAAGAAGGGAACGCGGGGATGGTGAAAGCCCGGCGCGACTCCAGCGACAAGTTCGAGAAAAACGTCGCCTGGGCGCACGCCGGTGGCGGTGGGGGGAACTTCGGCATCGCCACCCGCTTCTGGTTCGAAGAACCCCCCGGAGCACCGGAGACGGTCCTGCTTTCGAGCCTCGCCTGGAACTGGAGCGAACTGAGCGAAGAAAGCTTCGCCGGCCTGATCGAACGCTTCGGCCAGTTCTTTGCCGCCAACAGCGAACCGGAAAGCGAGTTCGCGCCGCTGTTCGCGCTCCTCCACCTGACCCAGAACCACCCTGCCGGGGGTCAGATCTCCCTCACCACCCAGTTCGCGGGCGACGACCAGACGCTGCTCGAAGATTTCGAAAAGGTCGTCAAAGACGAAATGCCGAAGCCGGCGATCCAGCGCGCCCCGGCCGGCCATCACGCGGTCGTCAGCCCGACCGGCACCGTCCGCACGTTGCCCTGGCTCTTTGCGACCCAGCAGCTGGATGGTGCGACTCCCAACCAACGCGGCAAGTACAAGTCCGCCTACATGAACAAGGCGTTCCCGGCTGATCAGATCAGGACGATGTGGAAGTACCTGCACGACGAACCGAACGAAGCTGCGGTGCAGGCGCTGCTCCAGGTCGACTCCTACGGCTGTGAAGTCAACTCCGTGGCGGCCGACCAGACTGCCGTTGCCCAGCGCTCCTCGGTGATGAAGCTGCAGTACCAGACCTACTGGCACGACCCCGGCAAAGATGCCGAAAACCTCGAATGGATCCGCAACTTTTACGAGGAGATGTACGGACCTGACGGGCCGATGCCGGACGGAACGATGGACGGCTGCTTCGTCAACTACCCGGACGTCGACCTGGCGAACTGGCAGGACCTCTATTACAAGGACAACTACGCGCGCCTGCAGGAAGTGAAGAAGGAATGCGATCCGGGCAACGTCTTCCACCACCTGCAGTCGATCGAACTGCCCGACTGAGGAGCGAATAGGGAGCGCGGCTGGGGGTCGGCTCCGTGTGCGAGGCGACCGGGGGCTACAGTCAGGCCCGATGGCCTCTGACCTCACGAACCCCGGTGCCCACCTCGGGCGCCGCACCAAGATCATCGCCACGGTCGGCCCGGCGAGCTGGGCGCCGGAGGTGCTGGAGCGGCTGGTGGCGGCGGGAGCCGACGTCTTCCGGCTCAACTTCTCCCACGCCGGGCAGGAGCGCCAGGCGGAGACGATCGCGACGATCCGGGCGGCGGCCGAGCGGGTCGGGCGCGAGGTGGCGATCCTCGGCGACCTACCGGGGCCGAAGCTGCGAATCGGTTCGCTGCGCGACGACGTCGCCGAGCTGGAGACCGGGATGCACGTGACCCTGACGCCCGAGCAGGTCGAGGGTGACCGGGACACGATCCCGGTTCAGTGGGCGGGGGTCTCGGACCTGCGCGAGGACCAGCTCGTCTACCTCGCCGACGGTGCGATCCGGCTGCGGGTCAGCGACGGCGAAGGCGGCGACGGCGTCGGCGCCGAGGTCGAGGTGGGGGGGACGCTGTCGTCGCACAAGGGGATGAACATCCCCGGCGGCGCCGACCTGCCGGCGACGACCGGCGTCGACCTCGGCTGGGTCGAGTTCGCGGTCGAGAACGGCGTCGACCTGCTGGCGGTCTCCTTCGTCTCCACCGCCGCCGACCTGGAGCCGGTCTCGGCGCGGCTGAAAGAGATCGGCTCCCGGATCCCGGTGATCGCCAAGATCGAGCGCCAGCAGGCGGCGGAGAACATCGAGGAGATCGTCCGCGGGGCCAGCGGCGGGATCATGGTCGCCCGCGGCGACCTCGGGATCGAAGTGCCGCTGGAGCAGCTGCCGATCGAGCAGAAGCGGCTGATCCGCGCCGCCGGCCTGGTCTCCAAACCGGCGATCACGGCGACGCAGATGCTGGCCTCGATGGTGACCGCGCGACGCCCGACCCGGGCCGAGGTGACCGACGTCGCCAACGCGATCTACGACGGGTCCGACGCGGTGATGCTCTCCGAGGAGACCGCGGTCGGCCACAACCCGGTGGAGGCGGTCGAAGTGATGGACCGGATCGCGCGGGCGACCGAGCCCGACCTCCCCTACAACGAGTGGCTGTTCCGCCGCACCGACCAGGCGACGCAGGACGTCGCCGACTCGGTCGCCCAGAGCGCCGTCGGTGCCGTCTACCGGCTCGGTCTGAAGGCGCTCGTGGTGCCGACCAACACCGGTCGCACCGCCCGCCTCGTCTCCGCCCACCGGCCCGACGTCCCTGTGCTCGCGGTCTCCCCATATATAGAGACGGTGCGGCGGGTCAGCCTCCTGTTCGGGGTCACCGCCGTGCAGAGCGACTTCGGGACTGAGCTGCGCAGCCTGCTGGGGCACTGCGCCGGGGTCGCCGCGCAGCAGGGGATCGCCGCGCCCGGCGAGCTGGTCGCGATCACCGCCGGGCTCGACGGCCAGGAACTGGGCACGAACCTGTTCGAGGTCCATAGGGTTCCGGAGCTATGAGCGCGGCGGCGAGGCTGGAGCGGGACGGCGAGCTGGCGACGATCACGGTCGACAGCCCGCCACTCAACCTCTTCGACCAGCGGATGATCGACGACCTGCGGGCGGCGATCGACGAGGTCGCGGCGGAGCCCCCGCGGGCGCTGCTGATCCGGGCCGAGGGACGCGCCGTCTCCGGCGGCGTCGACGTCCACGTCTTCGCCGGACTGACGCCGGAGCAGGGGAGCGCGCTCTGGACCGACCTGCTGGAGATGATCGAGAAGGTCGAAACGCTGCCGGCCCCGGTCGTCTTCGCCGCCCACGCGCTGACCCTGACCGCGGCCTTCGAGCTGGCTCTCGCCTGCGACCTGATCGTCGCCTCGCCGAAGGCGAAGTTCGGCCTGGTCGAGAAAGTCGTCGGCCTGACGCCGTCGATGGGCGGGACCCAGCGGCTGGCCGAGCGCGCCGGCAGCGGCCGGGCGCGGCACTTCGTGATGTCGGGCGCGATTTTCGGCGCCGAGGAGATGGAGCGCTGGGGCGTTGTCAACCTGATCTTCGAGGACCACGACTTTGAGGCGGCGTCGCGCAAGCTCGCGCAGGAGCTGGCCGAAGGGCCGACCAGGGCGCATGCGATGACCAAGCACCTCCTCCGCCGCTTCCGCGAAGGCGGGATCCCGGCCGCGGACGAGGCGGTGCGGACCGAAGCCGCCGAGCTCTTCGCCAGCGAGGACCTGCAGAACGCCGTCCGCACCTTTCTCGAACACGGCGGCCCCGGCCACGCCGAGTTCCACGGCCGCTGAGTTCGCGAGTCCGCGCCAGCCCTGCTTAAGGACGGGTTGACGCGGACTCGATGAGGGTAGGGTGGGCCGATGACCGACTTCGACCTGATCGCCAAAGGAATGACCCAGGCGGTGCCCTTCACCGGTCATCTCGATCTCGAGATCGTCGAGGTGAGCGAGGGCGAGGCGACCGTCCTCCTCCCCGACCGGCCCGAGCTGAAAAACCACATCGGCTCCCAGCACGCCGGCGCCCTCTTCACGGCGGCCGAGACCGCCTCGGGCGCGGCCTTCGTCGGCGCCTTCGCCGAGCGGATGGGCGACGTGACGCCCCTCGCCCGAAGCGCCGAGATCGCTTACGAGAAGATCGCCAACGGGACGATCACCGCCAAAGCCCGCCTCGGCATCCCCGCGGCGCAGGCCCTGGAGGCCCTCGACGCCGAGGGCAAGGTCGAGTTCCCCTGCGAGATCGAGCTGACCGACGCCAACGGCACCCTCGTCGCCGCCGCCAATGTCCGCTGGCACGTGCGCCTCAAACAGCAGCCCGCCTAGCGCACCCAAATCCCAAACCCCTAGAATCGCCCTTCCGGGGAGCCACCCCGATCCCGCGCCTGTAGCTCAGTTGGATAGAGCGTCGGTCTACGAAACCGAAGGTCACAGGTTCGAATCCTGTCAGGCGCGTTGACGTGCTCCCGTCTGGGGGGCGGGATTGCGCTGGCTGGCAGGCCCAGGGTGCTCGCCATCTCAGCTCCGGCTCTCTCCAGGCTCTGCTGTGTTCGTTGGCCTCCTGGCCGCGTTCGGGCTCGGCACCCTCTTCTCGGGGGCTCTGGCCGAGGGGGGCTCGGAACCGACTGCGGTGCGGAGTGCGCTGGCTCGGAGCGGCAAGGTGCAGGGGGCACCCGGTCGGACGATGGTGTTGAGTCGGGTGGTGGTCGAACCGGGGGCCAGGCTAGCGCTGCACCATCACCTTGGGACGCAGATCTCGCGTATCGTCGGCGGCACGCTCACCTACACGGTGCGGCAGGGCTCGGCGGCGGTGCGGGAAGGCGACGCCGAAAAGGATTCGCGGCTGGTGCGGACCATCGCGGCCGGCCAGACGGCGCGGATCAAGGCCGGTCAGTGGCTCGTCGAGCATCCCTCCGACATTCACGAAGCGGCGAACAAGGGCGACATGCCCGTGGTCATCTACCTCGCGACGCTGCTGAAGAGCGGGGCGCCGCCGGCGACGCCGGTCACGCTGCCCTGGCGCCCATCCTGGCCGGGCGCCACATCAGCCACATCGGCGGGCCCTGCGGGAGGTCCACCTCGCTCTTCACCTTGAAGCCGTGGCGTTCGTAGAGGGGGACGTTGCGGGGGTTGCTGCTCTCCAGGTAGGCCGGCAGGCCGAGGCGGTCGGCGTGTTGGAGCCCCGGCTGGAGGAGGGCGGTGCCCAGACCCTTTCCCTGCTGCTCGGGACGTACGCCGACGACCGCCAGGTAGAGGTGTGGATGCTTCGGGTGCCTCGACTCGATACCGAGCATGCCCCGCCCCACCCGGGCGCCGTGGGCGCCGAGGCCGCGGAGCGTCGCCCTCGCCAGGCGCAGCATCTCCAGCGGCGACTCCCGCCAGCGGCCCGGGGCCGCCCAGAGGGCGCCGCCGCCTTCGGTCCGCCAGGCCAGGCCGCCCGGCACCAGCCGCCGCGCGTGCATCTCGAAGAAGTGCCTGCCGTAGCGACGGCGCCTGTCCTCGTCGGGGAAGGCCCAGCTGAGGACCGGGTCGTCCATGAAGGCGGCGTGCAGGTCGTCGACCGTCCGCTGCAGGTCCGCCGCGCTCGCCGTGACGATCGCAGGGGCCACGCCGCTCCTCCCGCGCTAGGCGTTGAGCCGGACCGGCAGGGATTTGAGCTGGTTGAGGAAGCCGGACTCGAGGAAGACCGGCGCCCCCGCCATCTCCATCCGCGGGTAGCGGGCGAGGGTTTCCTCGAGCAGGATCTTCAGCTCCAGCCGCGCCAGGGCGGCGCCGAGGCAGAAGTGGCGGCCGCCGGCGCCGAAGGCCTGGTGGTCGGGGTTGCGGAGGACGTCGAAGCGGTCGGGGTCCTCGAAGCGCGTCTCGTCGCGGTTGGAGGAGGCGTACCACATGACCACCTTCTCGCCCTCCTTGATCTGCTGCCCGCCGAGCTCGACGTCCCGGGTGGCGGTGCGGCGGAAGTGGGCGAAGGCGGGGAACATCCGCAGGGCCTCCTCGACCGCGCCGGGGATCCGCGCCGGGTCCTCGAGCAGGAGCTCCCGCTGGTCGGGGTTTTCCATCAGCGCCCGCATCGCGCTGCTGTAGGTCGCCTTGGTGCTGTCATTGCCGGCGGCGACGAGGAGGAAGAACCCCATCACGATCTCGTGCTCCTCCAGCCGCTGGCCTTCGACTTCGGCATGGACGAGGACGCTGGTGAGGTCGTCGGTCGGGTTCTCGCGGCGCTCGGCGATCATCGCCCCGCAGCGGGCGAAGACCTGCTGAATCGCCTCCTGGATCGTCTCTTCGACGCTGTCGACGTCGGGGCTGTAGTCGGGGTCGTTCGCCGCCAGCGCCATGTTCATCAGCTCGGCCCAGGCGGCGTCGTCCTCCTCCGGGATCCCCATGAAGCTGCCGATCACCCGCGAGACCGCGGGCTGGGCGACGTCGGTGACGAGGTCGCAGTCGTCGCGCCCCTCGAGCCGGTCGAGCACGCCGACGACGATCTCCCGGATCGCGTCGGTGTGCGCCGCGATCCGCTTCGGCGTGAAGCCGGCCTGGAAGAGCGCCTTCAGCCGGTCGTGCTTGGGCGGGTCCATGCCGATGAACATCGCCCGCGCCAGCTCGATCGGGAAGACCTCGTCGATGACGACGACGCCGCCGAGTTCGGACGAGTAGGTCTCGAAGTCGCGGCTGACCTGGTGGACGTCGTCGGCCCGGGTCACCGACCAGAAGCCCTTCGCCTGGGGCAGCTCGGTCACCTCCGAGGTCCAGTGGACGGGGCACTGCCCGCGCATCCGCTTGAACAGCTCCAGCGGCGGCCCGTTCTCCCAGTGCTCGCGCTCGAGCACCAGGGCATCCTCGATGCTCCCTCCTCCGGCGGCGATCTCGGCCTGGTCTGCCACGACCCGGGGATCATACTGGCTAGCTGGCCAGTTTTTGAGGTCCGCTGCGCGACGTATGTGTCAGGAGGGTCTCCGGGACCGGTCCAGTCGCCCGGTCCCGGAGATCTCCTGCCGGCGCCCTCGGGCAGTGTCAGGCAGGGCGCCGTTCCCTCCCTTGGGGGTGACAGCGAGGGTTGAGCCTGCTGGAGAGGCAGGCCTGGCGGATGGGGTATCGCCTGCAAGCAGCGGCGATGGAAACACCGCACCCTTCGGGATCGCTGTCATTCTCACGCGAGGGAGCATCTCCCAGCCAGGCGGGGACCGCCAGGGGGTGAGACCCCAATCTTGACCCTAATATCCTTTAGTACCTAAAGAGATACTGGGGAAAGGATCGGGATGACCGGGCTGCTGGAGCGAGAGCGGGAGATGGAGGGCCTGCGCACCGCGATCGCCGGGGTCGGCGAAGGCATGGGCCGTGCGGTGATGGTCGAGGCTGGTGCGGGCCTGGGGAAGACCCGGCTTCTGCAGGAGGCGCGAAGGATCGCCGAGGAGGCGGGGCTTAAAGTCGTCGTCGCCCGGGCGACGGAGCTGGAGCGCGACTTTCCCTTCGCGCTGGTTCGACAGCTTTTCGAGCCCGAACTCGTGACTCTTTCTCCGGAGGCGCGCGATGCGATGTTGGAGGGGACGGCCGCTGCCCGGGCGGCTCTTGGGCTCGAGGCCGCCGACGGAGAAACGGACGATCCGTTCGCTGTGCTTCACGGGCTCTACTGGGTAACCGCGGCGATGGCGGAACAGCAGCCGTTGGTGCTTGCGATCGACGACGCCCATTGGGCCGACTCTGGCTCGCTCGACTACGTCGGCTTTCTTCTTCCCCGCTTGGAGGAGCTGCCCGTGCTTCTGGCGATGACCGTCCGACCGGATGAGCCGGATCCCTCACCGAGCTTGGGTCGAGTGCTCCTCGATCCGCTCGTACAGCGTCTGACGCCCACACCGTTGAGCCCGGAAGCGACGACGGCGTTCCTTGCCGAGGAACTGGAACGACGGCCCGATCCCGTCTTTGCCGCGACCTGCCACGAGGTCAGCGGAGGCAACCCGTTTCTGCTCTGCGAGCTGGCGCGCAACTTGGTGTCCCAGGGCATCGAGCCGATTTCCCAACAGTCGGAGCTGGTTCGAAAGCAGGCACCGGAGCGAGTGGGGCAAACCGTCTTGGCTCGGCTGGCAAAGCTCTCCCCCGGGGCCGGGGACGTTGCGAAATCGCTTGCCGTTCTCGGCGACGGCAGCGACCTCGGCCTTCTCAGCGGGATGGATGGTTGCGATCCGGAGGCGACGATCGAGGCCATGGACGAACTTCGGGCGAGCGCGATCCTCGATGGCGGTGTTTCGCCGCGGTTCATCCATCCGCTCGTCCGCAACGCGATCTACGCCGACATGTCGGTTGGCGAGCGCTCGCGGTCTCACGCTCGGGCGGCTGCGCTTCTGCTCGAACGCGGGGCAAGTCCAGAGCGGATAGGCACCCAGTTCCTGGCCACCGAGGCGCGGGGAGCGCAAGCGACGGTCGAAACGCTCATCGAAGCGGGAAATCAGGCGCTGGGGTCAGGCGCTCCTCGATCCGCGATCGCCTACCTGACACGCGCCTTGCAGGAGCCTCCACCGATCGAGTTGCGAGCTGCGGTGCTGGACCCCCTGCTCACCGCGATTGCTCGGGCCGCGGATCAAACGGCCTTCGCCGCGGCCGAAGGGGAGGTCTTGGACGAATGGGCGCGAGATCCATCGGTCCGAGGTCGCTGGGGGATTCAGTTGACGATGATGATGGCCTTCAGAGGCCGCTTCGACGAGGCGGGTTCGATGCTTCGAGAGGCGGTTGAGGTCGCAAGCTCTGAAGGTGACGTCGAACGGGCTTACCAGCTGCAGGCACAACTGAGCACGTTGGCGGCGATCATTCCCTCGATCCCCGAAGTGACGAGCGCCGACATCCGGCTCGAGTTCGACCCCGAGAGCCCGACGGCCCGATTGGTCGCGGCGATGGAAGCACGGGCGGCGGCCGCGCATGGGACGGCATCTGAGGTGGCCAACGCCGCCAAGCGAGCGCTGGGCAACAATGGCAGCATCTTCGCCGAGGAGCCGGAGGTGTCGGCTGCCGCGCTGGCAGTGATGACGCTCGTCGCCACGGACGAGATCGAGAGTGCCCGCTTCGGCGCCGAACGGGCCCTTGCGATAGCCGAAGACAGCGGTGGGACGCCAGAGCTGACCCGGGCCCGGTATCTCGGTGGATTTGTCGCATGGGGAGAGGGGGACCTGATCAAGGCCGAGGCGGATATGCGTCAGGCGGTTGACCTGGCGCGACTGGCGGGACTGTTGCCTTTGGCGATCGTCTACACGGGCCCGCTGGTCGAGGTTCTGATCGAGCGGGACGAACTGGATGAGGCGGAGGCGCAGCTGCGCACCGTAGGCATGGTCGAGGGGGAGGTCCCCGTTCTCTCTCCGGCCGGGATGACCTTGCTGATGCGCGCTCACCTTCGTTTCGAAAGGGGAGAATTCGAGCGCGCCTTGGAGGACATCTCTGCCATTTCGAGCGAGCAGGTCAAATCGAAGATGGGGCTTGGGCCTGCCGCTTCAGCATGTCCTTGGACGGTACGCGGCTTGCTGGCACTCGGACGGGATGAAGAGGCTCGGGCGTTGGTGGACGAAATGATTCCCTGGGCACGTCACTTCGGCACGTCCAGCGGAGTCCTGCACGTCGCACGGGCGGCCGCTGTCTCGCGGGGTGGAAAGGAAGGCATCGAGCTGTTGGGAGAAGCGCTTGCCGGGGCCGCCAACTCGCCGCGACGCTTGGAGGTTGCCCATGCACTTGTAGATCTTGGCGAGCTGCTGCGCCGCGAGGGCCGACGCGCCGAGGCCCGGGTTCCCCTGCGTGAAGGGTTCGACCTCGCCCGTCGTTGCGGCGCCGCTCGGATTGCCAAGCGCGCCAATGCCGAGCTCGAAGCAACCGGAGTGAAGGTGCGCCGCTATGCCCCGATCGGCGTGGAGTCGCTGACCCCGAGCGAGCGGCGGGTTGCCGACCTGGCGGCCTCCGGGATGACCAACCGCCAGATCGCCCAATCTCTTTTCGTGACCGTGAAGACCGTCGAGGCGCATCTCAGTGCCGCCTACGACAAGCTCGACATCAGCTCCCGGCGGGAGCTGCCCGAAGCTCTAGGCGACGGAGACAGCCGGGCGCCCTAGAACGGCAGCTTCTGGCGCGCGGTCTTGCCGGCGGAGTGGCTCTTGTCGCTGGCGCGCTGGGATTTGCCGAAGGACTTGCTCAGGAGGGTGCCGATCGGGCCGGGGGCCTTGCTGCCGGCACGCTGGCCGAGGCCGAAGCCCTTGTCGGTACCGCGCTTGGCGTGGTTGGAGAGCCTGGGGACGAGGAAGCCGAGGATCAACAGCAGGACGCAGATTCCGACGACGACTCCGATCACCATTGCTTGTTCTCCCTCTGTTGAGTTGACCTAGAGCTTCTGCTCGAGGTCGTCGGCTTTCTCGCCGTGGTGCTGGGACAGCTCCCGCTCCCGCTCGGCCCGCTCGGCTGCTTCGCGGGCGGTCTCCTCGTGCTCCTGCGCTTTGCTCGCGTGCAGGTCGGCCTCGTGACGGTGACCGCCGGCCTGTTCGCTGAGGCGTTCGCGTTCCAGTTCACGCTGGGCACTGCGCCGGCGCGCCGCCAATGCGGCCACGACCAGGAGGATGAGAACGACAACGACTATGGCGATGATCAATCCCGTGGACATAGCTTCTTGTCTACCCGCCTGGCGATCGGTAAACCAGAGTCAGAGTAGGGATGAGGTCTTCGAGGGCGGCTGGGTGGTAGCGCAATGTCTGCGGTGTAGAGGGCGACCCACGGGTTTGCTTCACTTCTGAGACCAGAGAAAGGAGGTGGTCCTAACTTGATTCACATGCTTGATGGGACTCTGGAGGTGCAGGGCCGCTAGGCGCCGCACTGGTCTGGGCGCCCGGCGGAATCCACCCCGGGCACCGGCGGCACGTTTGGGAGCCGGGTCTTGTCCCGCCCGGTAGCTGTTCCCGCGTCCGTTCCTTTGCACCAGGCCGGGGTCGTCGTTTGGCGGCCCCGGCGCTTTCAGCTGGCGGAGTTGAGGCCGTCTTTCGCTTCCGTGAGGAAGTGAGATGCGACTCGCCAGCGGCGCTGCAGGACCGGTTCGATTTCTTCCGAGCCGCAGCCGAGTTCCGACACGCATTCGCCCCAGTCGTTTGCCGCTTCGATGTAGCGGTTGAAGGCCTTCTCACCGGGGGTGGCGACAGCGGCGAGGCAGTCGATCTGCACCCGCTCGATCGGGATCCTGCCATAGGTCGAACGGATCCCCCGCACCTCGGCGACGTACTGGTCATAGGTGACGCCGACCGCGAGCCGGCGGCGCAGCCCGTCCATCGAGCCGACGAAGCTGCCGAGCTGGCTCTGGCAGAGGTCCCCGGCGGGCACGGGACGGCCGCTCTTTGCGGAAGGCTCAGCGTCGTTGCCACCCTTTTGGCCCCTATGGGGGCCCAAATCCTGGAAACGATCGTCCTCCTTACTGGTGACGGTGGTCTCACCGGTCGAGCCGGAGTGGCCTGCGCCGCAGCCGGCGAGCGCCAATGCCGCCAGCAGCGCGCAGCCGATGAACTGGAGCCGAGCGCTGGTGGACACGGGCGGCAGTCTATGCCGTGTCCTCCGTCGTGTAGAAACCCGTCGATGCGACGAATCGGCAGCTTTGGCGGAGCGTTCCTCGCGGTTGCACTCCTCTTCCTTTGCACTTCTGTCACCCAGGCCCGCTCGGCTCCCCACGTGCTCGTCGTGGGGGACAGCCTCGAGGAGCTGACCTCCCCCTACCTCGGCAACTACCTGCCCGGGGTCGAAATGACGGTCAACGCGGTCGGCGGCTACAACAGCTACCAGATCTTCGACCTCTTCCAGGAAAGCTACGACCCCTCCGTCGACGTCGTCGTCTTCGATGCCGGCACCAACGACAACCCGTCCTATCCGGAGATCCTCGCCGGCAACCTCGCCAAGGTGGCGGAAGCCGTCGGCGACCGCTGCATGGTCGTGCCGACCATCCACGGCCTCCATCCCGGCGGTGTCGACGACGGCGGCAAGAACCGGGTCGTCGCCGAATTCGCCGCCTCGCGGCCGGGGACGCAGGTGCCCGACTGGCAGGGGGCGGTGTTCGCGCACCCGGAGCTGATGCAGGCCGACAACCTGCACCCGATCGAAGAGGGCGCCGACTACCGCGCCCAGCTGATCGCCCAGGGGGTGCAGGGCTGCCTCGCCTACGGCGACGCGGTCGCGAGCGCGCCGCCGGAACCGCGCACCGACGTCGAGCCGATCGCGACCGTCGGCCGGCTGCAGGCGCGGGAGGAAGCGGTGATGGACCGGATCCGGGCCGACCTCCTGCGCCAGGCCGCCGCCTCCCTCGTCGCCGGCACCCTGCTCGCGGGCCGGTGAGGGCCGGCGGCCCGAAGTGGCAATCTGTAGGCATGGAGCTGCCCCGTGAGTGAGGTGGTGATGCCCCGCCTCTCCGACTCGATGGAGGAGGGGACGATCCTGACCTGGCTGAAGCAGGTCGGCGACGAGGTCGCGGTCGGCGATGAGCTGGTCGAAATCGAGACCGACAAGGCGAACATGGCCTACGAATCCGACGTTGCGGGGACGCTGCAGGAGATCCTGGCGCAGGAGGGGGAGACGCTGCCGATCGGCAGCCCTATCGCGCGGATTGGCGAGGGCTCGAACGGGCAGTCTGATTCGGATCAGGGACAGAGCGCTCGGCCCGCGGGTCCTGTCACGGCAGGGGACCCCCCATCTCCTCCGGTAGCTAAAGCTTCCTCAGAGATGGTCCCCCCTACCGTGCCCCCCACGGGAGAAGCGTCAGAAGCTGACGACGAGGGACCGGCCGAAGTGGCTGCCGACGGGGACGGGGAGAGGGTCAAAGCTTCGCCGCTGGCTCGACGGCTGGCCAAGGACAAGGGGCTCGATCTGAAAGCACTTCATGGGTCCGGGCCGGGGGGGCGGATCATCAAGCACGACGTGGAGGAGGCGGAGGCACCGAGCTCAGCGGCAACTGCCCCCTCCACCCAGCCCGAGGGGGCAGGGGCCACCCCTTCCAGCGGTGGTACCGCCAAAGGCGAGACCGAGACCCGCGAGCTGAACAAGCTGCAGCAGACGATCGCGCGGCGGATGGCGGAGTCGAAGGCGACGGCGCCGCACTTCTACCTGACGATCGAGATCGAGATGGGGAAGGCGGTCGAGGCGCGAGCCGCGATCAAAGCGGCCTCGAGGGAGGGCGACGTCGTTCCCTCCTTCAACGACATGATCGTCAAGGCCTGCGCGATCGCCCTGCGGGAGTTCCCGAAAGCCAACGGCGCCTACCGGGACGGCCGCTTCGAGCTCTACTCGCGGGTCAACGTCGGCGTCGCCGTCGCCGCCTCCGAAGCGCTGGTCGTGCCGACGATCTTCGACGCCGACCGCAAGGGCCTGCGCCAGATCGCCGCCGACACCCGCGCCGTCACCGCCAAGGTCCGCGACGGCTCGGTGACGCCGCCGGAGCTTTCCGGCGGCACCTTCACCGTCTCCAACCTCGGTATGTACGGGATCGACGAGTTCGACGCGGTGATCAACATGGGGCAGGCGGCGATCCTCGCCGTCGGCGCAATCCGCGAGGTCCCCGCCGTCCGCGACGGCGAGATCGTCCCGGCTCGGCTGATGAAAGCCACCCTCTCCTGCGACCACCGCATCCTCTACGGCGCCGAGGGCGCCGAGTTCCTCGCGCGCGTGAAGCAGCTGCTCGAGGAGCCGGTCTCCCTCGCGCTCTAGTCCTCGTCGGGGTGGTCCGCCTGCCCGCCGCCGAGCTCCGGCGGCAGCGCCTTCGGGCCTTCGGGGTACATGTGGTCGAGCTGCTCCTCGCTCATCTCCAGAGTGCTGGTGATCTCTTCCCGCGGCGCGCCGACGACGAGCCAGAGCTGGTCGCCGTCGGTGTCGTTGAAGAGCTGCCGGTCGGTGTCGTGGTCGACCAGCAGCGCGTCCAGCGGCGCCAGCGTCAGCACCTCCTCGCCGATCCGCACCCGCCCCTCGCCCTCAAGCAACACATAGAGCTCCTCCTGCGTGAAGTGCCGATGCTTCGTTGACGCTTTGCCCGGCTCCAACCGCCACATCCGCGCTCCCAGCTGCGTCGCCCCGAGCTGTCCGCCCAGATCCGTGTTCGGCGTCTTCATCTGGTTCGACCGCCGCCAGAAGGCGTCCGCCGACCTGAGGACGCGGTAGCCCACTAGACCTCGAGCCAGGTGCCTTTGGGGCCGAGGTTGCGGACGGGGGTGTCGCCGATCGTGCTCTCGCAGCCCCAGGACTCGTGGATGTGGCCGCAGACGGCGAGGCGGGGACGCTTGTCCTCGATCGCCCGCAGGAGGGCGGGGCTGCCGAAGTTGCCGCCACCGCCGGCGGAGTCGCAGTGGTCCTTGGGCGGGGAGTGGAGGACGAGGACGGCGCCCTCGGGGCAGGCGGCGAGCATCTCGGTCGCCGCCTCGTCGTCGAGGTCGAAGCTCCAGTCCCAGGGGGTGACCGGGATCCCGGCGCCGAGGCCGTAGAACCCGATCCCGTCGATTGCCGTCCCCTCGCCGTGGAGGACGGTGGCGGCATCCCAGCCGGCCGCCGCCTCGCGCAGCGCGTCGACGGTCTCGTTGTTGCCGGGGACGAGAACGGTCGGCGTCTCGATCGACGCGAGCGCCCCGATCGTCTCCTCGAGTCCCTCATGGACCGATGCGAAGTCGCCGGCCCCGATCACGACGTCGGCGGCGGCCGACATTTCGACCAGCCGCGCCCCCTGCTCGAGGTCGCGGTGGAGGTCGCTGAAGGCGAGGATCTTCACGGGTCTCAACTTAACTGCTCAGCGCCGAGCTCTCACTTCACCAGCGATTCGACTGCGCTCCTGAGGCCGCTCGGGTCCACCGCGGGGAAGCGGTACAGCTCCGGCTCCACGCCCTCGAAAAGCTCCAGCAGCCGGTCGGGCTCGACCAGCCCTGACTCGACCATTGCGTGCACGTCCTTCAGGTCGAGCTCGAAGCCGCGCTCCAACTTGGAGAGAGCCTGCGAGTAGGGGTCGAAGTCGAAGACCTCGAGGTTTCCCTCGCGGAAGCGGAAGCGAGAGCGATCCTCCCAGCCGGCGAGCGGCGGCAGGAAGTCGAGTGGCGACGCCAGCTCGACGTTCACCGAGAGCTCCTCCTTCAACGTCGCCAGTCGCCGGAGGGCGGCGTCGGAATCCGGCTCGAACCGTACATCGACGTCAACCGTCGATTGGCGCCAGCCCTCGAGGACAGCCGTGGCGCCGCCGGTCAGGTACATCCGGGTCCCGGCCGACACCGATCGCCCCAACTCCTGCGCGAGGCGGCGAATCCGCTTCACGTCAGCTGCGTCGCGCAAGTTCCGCTGCTCCGGCGAAGCTGGCAACTCGGGCCAGAATTGCGTTGTAGCGGGAGTGAGCCGCGTCTCCGTACTCGGCGCGCAGTTGCTCGTAGAGGTCGTGGGCGGCGGGGGCGTCTCCTTGGGCGCTCGGCGCTTCCAGGCCCGCCCGGCGCAGCCGTGGCGCCGCGCATTGGACGGCGCTCGCGTTGATGCTCCTGCGTCCGGCCTCGATATCAGCGATCCCGGTGAGCACGATCTCGGCTCCGGGCAACCTTTCGTATGCCTTATTTGCCATCGCGGTAAGCGTAGACGCCTGTGGCTACGCCGCGGGAGATTCGCTCTCAGGCACTTCCTCCGCCTTCCCGGCCGGCATCCCGACCAAGGAGACGACGAAGGCGACGACCATCACCGCCGCCATTCCGTAGAAGACCGTGCGCGAGGCGAGGGCGAAGTCGTGGGGATGCTGTCGACCACCTTCTGCACGCGGGGCGGGAGGTGCTGGGGAGGTTCGCCGCTGGCGCTGCCCTGGCGCGAGACCCGGTTCAGCGCGTCGGTGTTGGCGGGGCAGAAAGAGGACGACGTTGTCGATCGCGAAGGCGCGGTCGCGGAAGACCGAGAGCCGCAGCAGCGGGTTCTCGACCCGCAGCTCCTAGCGGACGAAGGCGGCGAGGATCGCCAGCCCGAGCGCCAGGCAGACCCAGGTCCTGGCGTCGTCCCAACCCCAGATGCTCGACTGCTGCAGGGCCAGCACCGAGAGCCCCATGCCGAGGGTGATCAGGGCGGTGCCGTTGTAGTCGAGCGGCCGACCGGGATGTTGACCCAGAAGATCGCCCGCCAGTTCCACTCGACGAGGAAACCGCCGGCGAGGGGACCGACGCTGGTCAGGCCGCCGGCGACGGCGAAGAAGATCGCCATCGCCCGGCCGCGCTCGCGCACCGGGAAGGCCCCAGGACGATCGCCAGCGCCGCCGGGAACATGATCGCCGCGCCGGCGCCCTGGACCACCCGGAAGACGATGAACGAGGCCTCGTCGAGCGAGCTGTTGGGAGTGGCGCCGCAGAGGAGAGCAGGTAGCCATTGATGATCCACTGCACCCCCGTCGCCGAGAGGGTGAGGTCGTCCTGGATCGTCGGGACCGCGATCGCGACGATCGTCTGGTCGATGAAGGTCATCGAGACGGCGAAGATCATCGCCGCGAGGATCAGCTTGCTGTTCTGGGCGGGTGACTGGTTCATGCGCCGCCCATTGCCGCGCGGACGGCGATTCCTCCCCGCCTTCGGGTATTCTCGCCGCCGCAATGCCCGACGTCTTCTGGCTTGGATTCGGAATCGCCGCCGCCTTCGTCCTGATCGGCGCCATCTCGGGCGCCCGCTCGCGCACGGCCAGCCTCGGCACCGGCGCCGCGATGGGCGCCTACTTGGGCGTCATGAGCGCTTTTCCATTGCTGGCAATAGGCCTAGCCACGAGCTGACCTGACCGGCGCATATCGGTGTCCTCGGTCGCTTGTGTGCAGAGCACACGGCGCTCCCTGCGTCCTTGATCTGCTTGGTCAGGTCAACTCGTGGGTATGCGACTCGCATGAGCAATGTGACCGAAGTTCCCGTCCTCACCCTGCACGACGGGGTCGAGATGCCCCAGCTCGGGTTCGGCGTCTTCCAGATCCCCCCCGAGGAGACGCAGGAGAAGGTCGAGGAGGCGCTGGTGGTCGGCTACCGCCACGTCGACACCGCCGCCGCCTACCGCAACGAGGCCGGGGTGGGGGCGGCGATCGCGGCGACCGGGGTGCGGCGCGAGGACGTCTTCGTCACCACCAAGCTCTGGAACTCCGAGCAGGGTTACGACTCGACCCTGCGCGCTTTCGACAAGAGCATCGAGCGGCTTGGGACCGGCCACGTCGATCTCTACCTGATCCACTGGCCGCTGCCCTCGCGGGACCTCTTCCTCGACACCTGGCGCGCCTTCGAACGAATCCAGGAGGAAGGCGGCGCCCGCTCGGTCGGCGTCTCCAACTTTCGGGTCGAGGACCTGGAGCGGATCGAAAGCGAGGCCGAGCGGCGGCCGACCGTGAACCAGGTCGAGCTGCACCCGCGGCTGCAGCAACCGGAGCTGCGCGCCTGGCTCGCCGAGCACGAGATCGTCACCGAGGCCTGGAGCCCGCTCGCCCAGGGAGACCTGCTCGAAGACGGGACGATCGAAACGATCGCCGCCCACCACGACCGCACCCCGGCCCAGGTGATCCTCCGCTGGCACCTGCAGATCGGCAACGTCGTGATCCCGAAATCCTCGAACCCCGAGCGGATCCGCCAGAACTTCGAAGTCTTCGACTTCGAGCTGAGCGAGGACGACATGGCGGCGCTCGAGCGGCTTGATGCCGGGGAGCGCACTGGTCCCGATCCTTCCTCTTTCGACGTGGCGTAGCTGGCCGGGCGGGGCCCGTCGCGGGCTGTTCGGGGGTGCCTGCGCTGGATGCTCGGCACCCCCGGCGCCCGCGCCACCCGCCGGAGGAGCGGCTTGATGGACCGGCTGGCCGGTTGGCCAAGTTGAAAGGATGCGCGGCGTGGCTGGCAAGGCAGAGGCCCCCAGGACTGAGCGCATGCTGCCGGGGGTGTGGCGGTTAAGGCTGTCTCTGCCTTGGCCCGGCGTCCCGCATGGGAACGCTTGGGCGGTCGCGCATGACGCGGGGATCGTCATGTTCGACACGGGGATGGGGGGTAGGGGGCGGTTGCGGCAGCTCGACCTGGCGCTGGCGCAGGCGGGGTTCGGGGTCGAGGACGTGCGGCTGGTCGTCTGCACGCACTCGCACACCGACCATTACGGGCTGGCGGGGTCGATCTGCGAGCGGGCGGGGTGCGAGCTCTGGATGCACCCGCGCTGGGAGCACGTGCGGCTGCTGGCCGACGACCCGGGGGCGGCGCTGGAGGCGCGGATCGAGACGGCGCGCCAGAGCGGCGTGCCGCCGGCGGCGCTGGAGCGCTACCGCGAGGCGCGCAGCGACGAGGAATCCGGGATCGACGTACTGAAGGAGCCCGACCGCGAGCTCGTCCCGGGGGTCGAGATCGAGACCGACCTCGGCACCTGGCAGGTGCACGAGACCCCCGGCCACGCCCCGTCCCATGTCGTCCTGCACCAACCCGAGCGCAAGCTGCTGATCAGCGGCGACCACCTGCTGGGACGCACGGTCCTCTTCTTCGACTACGGCCACAGCCCCGACCCGGTCGGCGAATTCCACGGCGGCCTCGACGAGGTCGAGGGGCTCGACGTCGATCTCGTTCTCCCCGGCCACGGCCGCACCTTCCGCGACCCCGAGGCCAAGATCGCCGAGTCCCGCCGCCAGGTCGACGAGCTGCTGGCCAAGGTGCGGGCGGCGCTCGCGGGCGGCGAGGAGCGCACCGCCTTCGAGATCGTCGCCGAGATCATCGGCGCTGACAACGTCAACACCCCGGCCAGCGCCTGGGTCCTGCAGATCGTCCGCTCCTGTCTCGATCACCTGGCGCTTGCCGGCGAGGTCGAGTCCCGCGACGGCTCGGACCCGCAGCGCTGGCGGCTCACGTAGCCTGTCGGGCGATGGCGAGCTTCACTTACGTCCGCCAGGTGGCCGCCCCGCCCGAGGTCGTCTTCGACGTCCTCACCGACCACCGGCGCTATCCGGAGATCACCGCCCTGCGCAAGGCCGAGCTGGAGCGCGAGGGAGAGCCGGCGCCGAACGGGCTCGGCGCGATCCGCGTCCTCACCGTCGCCGGCCCGCCGATGCGGGAGGAAGTGATCGCCTACGAGCGCCCCTTCCGCTTCGCCTACAAGATCCTCTCCGGCCTGCCGGTTCGCGACCACGTCGGGACGGTGGAAATGCAGCCGAAGGACGGCGGCACCGAGATCGTCTACGCGGTGAAGACGACGCCGACGATCCCGCTCGCCGGCCCGGTCTTCATGTTGTTCCTGAAGAAAGCGATCAGGGACCTGATCGCCGGCGTCGCGAAAGAGTCCGAGAACCGCGCGATAAATGCGTAACGCCCTGCGGCTGCTGGCGCACCCGAAGCGGCTCTGGAGGGAGCACCGGCCCTGGGCGATCGGGCTGATCGTCGCAGCGCTCGCCGCCGTTGGCGGCGTCGTCCTCGCCTACGAGCTGCTGAAGCGACCGGGCGACGTCCACAACGAGGACGCGATCCGCAGGTTCAAACCGCAGAAGCCGCCGCCGCCGAAGGAGCCGAAGACCGTCAACTGGCCGATCTACGGCCAGAACCTGGCCCGGACCCGCTACCTGCCGGTGAAGGGGATCAAGCCGCCCTTCGACAAACTCTGGCGCTTCACCGACCGGCCCCTGCTCGAGTTCCCGCCGATCTACGTCGGCGGCAAGCTCTACCTCGTCAACAACAGCGGCTACACCTACGCCCTCGACGCCGACACCGGGAAAGAGCTGTGGAAGCGGCGGATCGGTCGCCTCAACGCCTCCTCGCCGGCCTATTACAACCACCGGCTCTACATCGTCAACCTCGTCCCCGGCCACATCGTCAAGCTCGACGCGAAAACCGGCAAGGTGATTTGGAAACGCGACCTGCCGGGACGAGCCGAGTCCTCGCCCCTGATCATCGACCGCACCGTCTACTTCGGCTGCGAGAACGGCGAACTGTTCGCGATCAGCACCGGTAAAGGGCAGGTGCGTTGGTCGACCACGCTCGGCGGCCCGATCAAGGCCGCCCCCGCCTACTCCGACGGCAAGCTCTTCGTCGGCGACTACGGCGGCTACATGAACGCGGTCGACGCCAGGACCGGGGAGCTGATCTGGCAGAGCGGCTCGCTCGGCCCGGGCTTCGGTGGCTCCGGCGCCTTCTACTCGACCCCCGCCGTCGCCTACGGCCGCGTCTACGCCGGCAACAACGACGCCCGCGTCTACAGCTACGACACCTCCGACGGCGAGCTCGCCTGGTCCTACTCGACCGGCGGCTACGCCTACTCCGGCCCGACCGTCGCCAACACCAGGCACAGCCCGCCGACCGTCTTCATCGGCTCCTTCGACGGCAATGTCTACGCGCTCGACGCCAAGGACGGCAGCGTCCGCTGGAGCCGCTCGGCCGGCGGCCAGGTGGTCGGCTCGCTTTCGGCGATCGGCGACATCGTCTACGTCGCCGAGTTCAGCAACAAGACGACGAGCGGGTTCATGATGAGGAGCGGCAGGCGCGTCTTCCGCTACCCGAAGGGGACCTACACGCCGGTGATCTCCGACGGCCGCCGCATCTACCTCACCGGCTACTCGTCGATCACGGCGCTCCAACCCCACCGGGGGGTGGCGGCGGTAGGTGAGGCGCACCCCGCGCGTAGGCCGGGAAAAGCCCGGAGTGGAGACGGGCGCGCAAAACGTTGAGGCTGGCGCCGTAGTTCTGGATCCGGTAGCTGTTGTCGTCGCCGAAGTCCTGGTAGTAGACGAGCATCCTGGTCCGGCGATGGCTTTTGGTCCAGGCGAAGAGCTTGTCGACGAACCGGGGATCATCGCCACTTTCGACCGCCCACTCGGTGAGCGCGACCGGCTTGCCGGAGAAGCGGCGGTAGAGCCCGGTCAGCGCCTTCCATTCGGGGTAGCCGGAGTAGAAGTCGGTGCCGACCCAGTCGACCCAGCGGGAGCCGGGGAAGAAGTGACGCGGCCGGTTGTGGGGGACGGTTGGCGAGCCGGCGGGGAGGGGACTCCAGATCACCGCCACCGGCGCCTTCGGCATCGCCCGCAGCCTCACCGTCAGCGGCGGCAGCCCGGCCTCGGCGAGGCGGCGGTTGAGGAGGCGGGCCCTGCCGCCGCCGTGGACGATCACGTAGATGCGGCGGAAGGCGCGTTTGTAGGCGCGGGGGCTGTGCTCGGGGCCGCGCGAGGCGCCGGCGCAGTCGTAGGCGGCCCAGACGTTGAGGCAGCGGTTGGGCTCCCCTAGCGGCCGCACGTAGGCGCGCATCTCCTTTTCGTAGAAGAGCTTGTTGAGGCGGACGAGGTAGCGGTCGCCGGCGCCGGCGGCGATCTGGGCCGGGGTGATCAGCTCGGCGCCGGTGTTGTTGTCGGCGGTCGAGAGGTGGATCATCGGCCGCGCCCGGGCGATCTGCCAGCGGCGGATCACCTCGTCGAGGTCGGTGCCCCAGGTGCGGAAGGACTGGATCACCGCCGGGTGCTTGTTCAGATCGTTCGAGAACTGGCCGAAGTCGGCCGGGTCGCCGGTGTCGGAGACGCCCCAGTAGACCTTGTGGCCGGGCGGCTTCAGCGGGCTGAAGGCGAGGGCGGGAACGGCGCAGGCGAGGAGCGCCAGTAGCGCCAGGGCGCAGCCGACGGCGAGCCGGGTTTTAAGGAAGTCGATCATCCGTGCTGAGGTGCGGGCCGCCCTGCGAGCCCGACATGCAGGACCCCTATGCTCGCAAGTGGTGAGTGTGGGATCGAAGCCGCGCTGGGTCACTGCAACCGCGGTTGCGCTGATCGCGCTCGTCTGGGCGGCGGCGGCTTCCGGCTCGGCGACGGCCCCCTTCGGCCACGCCTGCACGGCCGAGCACGGCGTCCGCTTCTGCCCGACGCCGGACCCCGCCTCCCGCGTCCCCTCCTTCGACGCGGTGCCGCTCGACGTCGACGTGACCCTGCCGGAAGCCGGAAAAGCGCCCTACCCGGCGATCGTGATGATGCACGGGTTCGGCGGCAGCAAGACCGACTTCGAGACGACGAGCGCGGCCGGCCCGGCGCCCGAAGAGGCCGGCAACGGCTCGACGATCTACCACTACAACAACAACTTCTTCGCCCGCCGCGGCTACGCGGTCGTCAGCTACACGGCGCGCGGCTTCGGTGGCTCCTGCGGCGGTGGCGCCAACGGCGACCACTCGGGCGCCTGCGCCACCGGCTACATCCGCCTCGCCGACAGCCGCTTCGAGGCGCGCGACACGCAGTACCTGCTGGGCCTGCTCGCCGACGAGGGCGTGATCCGGCCGCGGGCGATCGGCGTCACCGGCATCTCCTACGGCGGCGGCCAGAGCATGGAGCTCGCCTTCCTCCGCGACAAGGTGCGGCGGCCCGACGGCAAGCTCGTTCCCTGGCGCAGCCCCGACGGGAAGAAGATGCGGATCGCCGCCGCCTACCCGCGCTGGCCCTGGTCGGACCTGGTCTCTGCGCTGATCCCGAACGGCCGCTACCTCGACACCGCGGTGGCCGGGCCGGAACAGAGTCTGCGCCCCTACGGGGTGCCGATCGGCAGCTTCCTCAACGGCCTCTACCTGACCGGCATCGCCCGCGGCTACTTCTGCGGCGGGGCGCCGGAGTCGTTCCCCTGCGCCGACCCCGAAGCGGACATCACCCAGGACAAGGCCTACATCGACGCCGGCCCGCCGCTGGCGCCGGCGGCGGTCGAGGCGCTGAAGGGGATCTACGCCAACCACGGCGGCTACCCGCTGCGCTTCCTCGCCGGCACCCCGCGGCCGGCGCCGCTGCTGATCCAGAGCGGATTCACCGACGAACTCTTCCCGATCGAGCAGGCGCTGCGGGTGTACACCTACCTGCGCAAGCGCTACCGCAAGGCGCCGGTGGCGCTGCAGCTCGGCGACCTCGGCCACAGCCGCGGCTCCAACAAGCCGGCGCTCAACCACTTCTTCAACGACCAGGCGGCGCGCTTCTTCGCCGCCCGCCTGCTGGGAGCGAAGAAAGGGGCGCCGGCGCCCGGCCAGGTCACCGCCACCCTCACCACCTGCCCCGGCGACAAACCCGACATCGGCCCCTTCAAGGCGGTCGGCTGGAAGAAGCTCCATCCCGGCGCCTTCCGCTTCGGCCGCGACCCGGTCCAGGAGTTCACCTCGGCCGGCGGCAACCCGACGGTGGCCCGCGAATTCGACCCCGTCTTCGGGACGAACGAAGCCTGCAGGACGATCGCCGAGAACACCGAGCCGAACGTGGCGATGTACGGGCGGAAGGTCGTCGACGGCTTCACGATGCTGGGCCGCCCGACTATCAAGGCGGAGATCACCAGCACCGGCGAGCACGGCCAGATCGACGCCCGCCTCTGGGACGTCTCCCCCGAGGGCACCCAGCTGCTGGTCGACCGCGGCGTCTACGCGCTGGCCGACGGCCAGAGCGGCCAGATCGTCTTCCAGCTCCACGGCAACGGCTACCGCTTCGCCAAGGGCCATCGCGTCTGGCTGCAACTGCTCGGCCGCGACGCCCCCTACTACCAGGTCAGCAATACCCCCTTCACCGTCAAGGTGAAGAACCTGCGGGTGACGCTGCCGACCCTGAAGCCGAACCCGCGCTGACGCCGACGGGACGAAAGTACCCCTATATGGAGGGAAATCGTCCCGTCGCGGAAATTAGGCCGGGGTGGCGGTGTGATCGGCGACGAGCGCCAGCACTTCTGGGGTGTACTTCTCGATGAAGGCGGGGCCGACGCCGCTGATCGCGAGCAGGGCGTCCTCGTCGCCGGGTCGCGCCGCGGCGATCGCGGTGAGGGTTTTGTCGGCGGCGACGGTGTAGGCGGGCTTGCCGGCGGCGGCGGTGAGGCGCCAGGCTTTCAGCGCCTCGAAGAGCGGCGCGTCGGCGGGGGAGAGGTCGGGCGCGCGGGCCGGCGCGGCCTTCGCCTTCCCGGTCTTGCGGACTGCGATCGTGTCCGGGTCCGGCAGCCATTCGAGCAGGTCGCAGACGTCGCAGCAGCGCTCCAGCGGCGCCCCGGCGGTACGGTCCGAAAAGTGGTCGAGGAGGGCGCGCCGCCGGCACCCGGTGCCGTAGATGAAGGCCTTGATCGCGTGGTAGGCGCGCCAGCCGCGCTCGCGGGCGACGGCCAGCTCGGGGTCGCCGGCGCGCTGCTCGTTGAAGCGGACGAGGCGGCCGAGGTCGGCTTTCAGCGCCAGCATCACCGCCCGCGAGGGCAGGCCGTCGCGCCCGGCGCGGCCGGCCTCCTGGTAGTAGGCCTCGACGCTGGTCGGGATCGTCACGTGCCAGACCGAGCGCACGTCTGGCTTGTCGACGCCCATCCCGAAGGCGTTGGTGGCGCAGATGACGCCGCTGTCGGTCGCCATGAAGCGTTCCTGGATCGCGGTGCGGTGCTCGGGTTCGAGGCCGGCGTGGTAGGCGACCGCGGCGATCTCCGCGTCGCGCAGCTCCGCCGCCACCTCTTCGGTCTGGCGGCGGGTGCCGCAGTAGACGATCGCGGGGAGGTTGGCCGGGTCACGCAGCCCCGCCTCCAGCAGCGCCTGCCGTCGCGCGGTGCAGCCCTTGCCCTCCAGGGCGACGACGTCGAAGGAGAGGTTCGGCCGGTCGAAGCCGGAGCGGACCTCGAGCGGCTCGCGCATCCCGAACCGCGAGGCGATCTCGCGCGCGACCGGCACCGTCGCCGTCGCCGTGCAGGCCATCACCGTCGGCCTCCCCAGCCGCTCGACCACCTCGGGCAGGCGCAGGTAGTCGGGCCGGAAGTCGTGCCCCCACTCGGAGACGCAGTGCGCCTCGTCGACCGCGACCAGGTCGACCGTCCGGCAGGCAAGCGCTTCGAGGAAGACATTGGAAGCGAAACGCTCGGGAGCGCAGTAGACGATCCGCGCCTCCCCCCGCACCATCGCCAGCGCCTCGGAGACCTCCCACTCCTCCATCCCCGAAGTGATCATCGCCACCTGCTTCCCCTGCGCCCTCAACTTCCCCCACTGATCCCGCATCAAAGCGATCAAAGGACTG